>JAOPVE010000007.1 GCA_025963185.1 Actinomycetes bacterium | reverse complement strand
TACCAGCTGAGGTCGGCGAGGAGGGCTCGGTGGTCGGTGTTGGGGATTGTTACGCCGCGGACCGTGAACGCGTGCAGGCCACGGATCAGCACGTGGTCGATCGTCACCGGCGGGAGCCACTTGTCGGTGGGCCAGCTACGGACGAATCCGTGGCCAGAGGCAGCGGCCGCGTCGGCGTACCCGGTGCCGATCAGCGAGCGCAGCGGCGCGTGGTCGAGAGTGGCGTTGTAGTCCCCGGCGAGCACGGCGGCGCCGGATCCGGCGTGGGGCAGGAGCGCGAAGTCCCGTTGCCAGCGCCCGGCGGCGGATCCGGGGATCGGCGGCGAGGTGTGCACCGCCACGAGCGTCACCGGACCGTGCCCCGGCACTCGCAGGACCGCGGTGGTCATGAGGAACGTGCTGCGCTGATCGACGTTCCCGGGAGCCGTGAGCGGATAGCGCGCGAGTAGCCCGGTACCGGACGCGCCGGATAGCGGGCTGAGCGCGCGAAACGGGAGGACGGACGCGAGCCCGGCCGCGTCGAGCCGGGCAACCGCTCCGGGCGTGAGTTCCTGGAGGCTGACGACGTCCGGCCGGGACTGCCGGATCAGCGCGACGACGGCCGGAGCGGAGGCCTGCCCCAGCCGCAGGTTCACGGTGAGGACCCGCAGGTCGGGCCGCCCCACCGGATCGCCGAGCACGCGCGGCACCAGCGCGTACCCGAACGCGAGCACGGTCACGAGCGCCACGGCCACGAGCACCCGGCGCCGGGTCACCAGCGCGAGTACCAGCAGGAACACCGAGAACGCGCCCACGTACGGAGTGAACGCCAGCGGCGCGGAGACAAACCCGGAGCGGTCGTAGCTGTCCAGCCCCGCCAGGCGCACGAGCGCCCAGCAGGAAACCAGGACGGTGAGAACCCAGAGGATCAGGCGCGCAGCGCGGCGTACCCGGGTTTGATCACGCCGTCGATCAGGGCGAGCCGCTGGTCGAACGGGAGGAACGCCGACTTCATCGCGTTCAGCGTGAACCACTGGAAATCCTCGTAGCCATAGTCGAAAGCCTCGCAGAGCAGCGCAAACTCGCGACTCAGCGAGGTGCCGCTCATGAGGCGGTTGTCGGTGTTGACGGTGATCCGGAAGCGCAGGTCGTGGAGCATGGCGATCGGGTGCTCGGCGATCGAGCGGGCCGCGCCGGTCTGGACGTTCGACGACGGGCACATCTCCAGCGGCACCCGCTTGTCCCGGACGTACGCGGCGAGCCTGCCGAGCACCGGCGGACCGGACGGCGGGACCGTGATGTCGTCGACGATCCGGACGCCGTGGCCGAGCCGGTCGGCGCCGCACCACTGCAGGGCCTCCCAGATCGAGGGCAGCCCGAAGGCCTCACCGGCGTGGATCGTGAAGTGGGCGTTCTCGCGCTGGAGGTACTGGAACGCGTCGAGGTGGCGGGTGGGCGGGAACCCGGCCTCGGCGCCGGCGATGTCGAAGCCGGCGACTCCGGCGTCGCGGTAGTCGACGGCCAGCTCGGCGATCTCCAGCGAGCGGGCGGCGTGGCGCATGGCGGTGAGCAGGGTCCCGACCCGGATCGGGTGCCCCTCGCCGGCAGCCTGGGCGCTGCCGGCCTCGAACCCGCCGAGCACGGACTCGACGACCTCGTGCAGGGTGAGCCCGTGCTCGACGTGCAGCTCGGGCGCGAACCGGACCTCGGCGTAGACCACCCCGTCGCGCGCGAGGTCGAGCGCGCACTCGGCGGCGACCCTGGCGAGCGCGTCCTTGCTCTGCATGACGCCCACCGTGTGGACGAAGGTTTCGAGGTAGCGCTCGAGCGATCCGGAGTCGGCGGCCTGGCGGAACCAGGCGCCCAGCTCGTCGGTGTCGCTGGTCGGGAGGTTGCGGTACCCGTGGTCCGCGGCCAGCTCGACGATCGTCCGGGGGCGCAGGCCACCGTCCAGGTGATCGTGGAGCAGCACCTTCGGGGCGCGCAGGATGCCGTCGGCGGTGACAGTCATGCCCACGCACGGTAGCCGGCCGGGCGGATCAGCTGGACAGGTCGACCTCGTCCCACGGCACCGGCGGCTCGTGGAAGGGTCCCGAGAACACGACGGCCCACTCCAGCGTCCAGCGCCGCTGGCCGATCACGTACGGCTGGGTGGTGCCGGGGTGGGGGGTGCCGTCGATGAGCGCCTGGACGTGGCCCCAGTCGAGGCAGTAGTGCAGGTCGAGCAGCACGGCGGCCTCGTCCGGCGAGCGCGGATGGGACGGCGAGCGGGCCCGCCACGCCTCGAAGGTCTCGTCGGCCGCGGTGTCGGGCAGCCACAGCGCGAGCCCGTCGCCGCAGTACTGGGACGGGTCGAGTTCCTCGGCGATCCCGAGCAGCCAGGCCAGTCCCCACAGTGCCTCGATGTGCAGTCCGTACAGCTCGGCCGGGCCCTCGCCGTCGGCCATGAACTTCCACTCCGGATCCGTGGCGTGCGCCCGCAGCCCGTTGCGGTCCAGCCACCCGGCGGTCTGCTCGGGCGGCGCGCCGAAGCTGGCCCCCAGAACCGTGTTGAGGACCGCGGCCCGCGCCTCGATCTCGGCGGTCGGCCGCAGGGCCACCCGGTCGCCCGGCTCCCAGACGAGCGGATACCCGTCGGGCGGTGGCGGAAAGCCCAGCTCGGCGAGGTCTGCCAGGGTGGCGGCGCGGATCGCGATCGGATCCGGCGCCTCGGCTGGGGGGCTCACTCGCCGATCCGTTCGAGGATCAGCGGCGGCTCGGCGGGCCAGCTCGGGCCGGTCTCGTAGCCCCCCTCAAGGGCCTCGACCGCGCCGGGAAGCCGATCCGGATCGTCGGTGTGCAGTTCGAGCAGCACCTGACCGGCCGTGACGCGGTCGCCGGGCTTGGCCCGCATGACGATCCCCGCGGACGGCGACACGGCGTCCTCCTTGCGGGCGCGGCCGGCCCCCAGGCGCCACGCGGCGACCCCGACCGCGTAGGCGTCCAGCCTGGTCAGGTAACCGCTCTCGGTGGCCGTGATCTGATGGACCTCGCGGGCCGTGGGCAGCGGGGCGTCCGGATCCCCGTCCTGGGCCGCGATCATCCGCCGCCAGGTGTCCATGGCTCGGCCGTCCGCGAGGGCCTTCTCCGGATCGCCAAGGGGCCCAGCCGCGAAGGGCCCAGCCGCGTCGAGCATCTCGCGGGCCAGGGCGAGGGTCAGCTCGACGACGTCGGCCGGGCCTCCCCCGGCGAGCACTTCCAGGGACTCGGCGACTTCGAGCGCGTTCCCGGCGGTCCGGCCGAGTGGGGTGTCCATGCCGGTGAGCAGCGCGCTCGTGCGGACACCGTGGGCCTCGCCGAGTGCGACCATGGTGCGGGCCAGCTCGCGGGCCTGGTCCGCGGATCGCATGAACGCCCCACTGCCGACCTTGACGTCGAGGACCAGCGCGGCGGTCCCCTCGGCGATCTTCTTGCTCATGATCGAGCTGGCGATCAGCGGGATCGACTCGACCGTGCCGGTGACGTCCCGCAGGGCGTAGAGCTTGCGGTCGGCGGGAGCGAGGTCGTCGCCCGCCGCGCAGATCACCGCGCCGACGCCGTGCAACTGGGCCAGGTACTCGGTGTGGGTGAGCCGGGCCCGCCAGCCGGGGATCGCTTCGAGCTTGTCCAGCGTGCCGCCGGTGTGGCCCAGCCCGCGGCCCGAGAGCTGCGGGACGGCCACGCCACAGGCCGCCACGAGCGGGGTCAGCGGGAGGGTGATCTTGTCGCCGACGCCACCAGTCGAGTGCTTGTCGGCGGTCGGGCGGGCGAGGCCGGACAGGTCCATGCGCTCACCCGAGGCGATCATGGCGGCGGTCCACGCGGCGATCTCGGCCGGATCCATACCGTTGAGCAGGATCGCCATGGCCAGCGCCGACATCTGCTCGTCCGCGACCTCGCCGCGGGTGTACGCGCCGATTACCCAGCTGATCTGCTCGCGGGTGAGGCGGTGGCCGTCCCGTTTGGCGCGGATCACGTCCACAGCCGACATGCTCATCGCCGCGCCCCTCCCGCGTCACCGGACCCAGCGATGCTACGCGCCGGATCCCCTGGGCGCAGTGGGCTACGGGCCGCGCCGCTGCGACGGCACACCGCTCACCGGCTGCGCACTACGCGTGGAGGTGGCCCAGGATCCAGAAGGAGCCGACCGCGAGGCCGGTGAGCGGGAGGGCGGCCGCGAGGCCGAGGAGCCGGTCGCGCCAGGTGCGGCCCAGGACCAGCGGGAACGCCACGGCGGCCAGCACGAGGATCCAGCCGGTGATCTTGTCGGGCAGGGTCGCCAGCCGGACCGCGCCCTCGCCCGCGAACAGTCCCGAGAGCAACCCGACGGCGACGACGGGCCGCCACCCGGATCCGGACCGCCACCACGCCCCGGCCACCCCGAACACCGGACCGGTCACCAGCGCCAGGGCAGCCCACATGTACGCCCAGAACGACGGCGGATCCTGGTCGTAGCGCACGATCACCGAGGCGTAGTACCCGACGACGAGCCCGAGTTCGACCAGCGCCCCCGCGAGGGCCACGACGGGGAGGCGGCTGCGGTGCCAGACCGCGCCGGCGGCGAACGCGAGCACCCCCCAGCCCGCTCCGGAGTTGGCGACGATGCTGTTCAGGCTCCCGGGCAGGATCCCCTGCAGGAACATGCAGGCCACACCCCAGCCGAGGCCCGCGGCGGCGGCCACGGCAAGCGGACGGTAACTGCGCTCGGGGGCGATAACGGTCATGCCCCTAGCGTCCCGAAGCGCAGGACCGCGCCACATCTGCCAAAAGGCAGGTCAGCCCGGCCGAACGGTCAGCGCCGCGCGAGATCCTCGGGGCCGAACGCGTCGGGCAGGAGCTCGCCGAGCGGCCGGACGCCCGAGGGGGTCGCGAGCAGGCAGTCCGGCCCGCCGTGTTCCCACAGCAGCTGGCGGCACCGTCCGCAGGGCATCAGCGGATCCCCGGACCGGTCCACACACGCCACCGCGACGAGGCGGCCGCCGCCCGTGCCGTGCAACTGGGAGACCATGCCGCACTCGGCGCACAGCGCGAGCCCGTAGGAGGCGTTCTCGACGTTGCAGCCGGTGACGATCCGGCCGTCGTCGACGAGCCCGGCGACGCCGACGGGGAAGTTCGAGTAGGGCGCGTAGGCGTGGCCCATGGCCTCCACCGCGGCGGTCCGCAGCGCGTCCCAGTCGGTCATCCCGTCTCCCCCTTGCGGTAGCGCAGGCCGTCGGCGGCGGGCATCCGGAGCCGTTTCGCGGCCAGGGCCAGCACGACGAGAGTCACCGCGTACGGCACGAGCGGGGTCAGCACGGCGGGGACCTGGTCGGTGACCGCGAACACCACTCCGAAGCCCACCGCGGCGACGGCGAGCGCCCCCGCGGGGATCCAGCGCCGGGTCACCCCAGCACGGATCGCCAGTATCGCCAGCAGGATCGCCGCGAACAGCAGCAGGGCGTGGACCGCGGCGCTGCCCTCGCGCAGCCGCAGCGAGTCGGTGTACCCGAACAGGGCGGATCCGGCCGCGAGCCCGCCGGGGCGCCAGTTCCCGAAGATCATGGCGGCGAGCCCGATGAAGCCCCGGCCCCCGGTTTGGTTTTCGAGGAACTTGCCGTCGTAGACCGTGACGAGGAACGCCCCGCCCAGTCCGGCGAGCGCCCCGGAGATCACCACTCCGGCGTACTTCATCGTGTACACCGGCACGCCCAGCGACTCGGCGGCGACCGGGCTCTCCCCGACGGACCGCAGCCGCAGCCCGAAGCCCGTGCGCCAGAGCAGCCAGAACGCGGCGGGCACGAGCAGCACGGCGAGGATCGTCAGCAGCGAGACGTCGGTGAACAGCCCGCGCAGCAGCCCGGCCAGGTCGCTCACCAGGAACCAGTGCTTGCCTTCGAGCGTGCCCAGCGGACCGCCGGCCCCCGGCACCCCGACCCGCCCGATCAGCGGGACCGACGGCGACTGGTTCACCCCGCCGTCCTCGCGCCCGAGGAAGAACCGGGACGACAGGTACCGGGTCGCGCCGACCGCGATGATGTTGATCGCCACGCCGCTGATGATGTGGTCGACGCCGAAGGTCACGGTCGCCAGCGCGTGGACCAGCCCGAACAGCGCCCCGCCGGCGATCCCGCCGAGTACGGCGGCCCACGGTCCCCACTGGTAGCCGGCCCAGCCCGCGAACCAGGTGCCGAAGATCATCATGCCTTCAAGGCCGATGTTGACGACCCCGGCGCGTTCGGAGAACAGCCCGCCGAGCGCCGCGAGCCCGATGGGGACCGCCAGGCCGATCGCGTCGTTGACCGTGCCGGCCGAGGTCAGCGCGTTCGCCCCGGTGACCTGCCGGACCACGGCGAGCGTGACGAACACGAGGGCCGCCCAGATCGCGGCCCGGCGGACCCGGTCGCGCCACGGCGCCCGGACGGGCGGGGCGGCGGGCCGCTCGATCACGGCGGTCACGCGGCGGCTCCCGCGGGCTCCGGATCGGGATCCGGCAGCTTCTCGGCCGCCTTGGCCACGGCTCTGCCCTCCAGCAGCAACTCGAACCGCCGCACCAGCTCGTAGGCGATCACCACCGACAGCAGGATCGCCCCCTGCATGACCAGCGCCATCTCCGTCGGGATCTTCAGCGCCGGGTTCGCCGAGAACTGCAGCGCGCCCGTCGTCGTCTCCAGGAAGCCGAACAGGAACGCGCCGAGCGCGATCCCGAGTGGGGTGTTCCGGCCGAGCAGGGCCACCGCGATCCCGGTGAAGCCGAGTTGCTGGGGGAAGGTGTCGGAGACGAACTTGTAGTTGTTGGACAGCAGTTCGGGCAGTCCGACGAACCCGGCGAGCGCCCCGGAGAGCAGCATCGCCTTGATGATCATGCCCTTCGACGAGATCCCGCTGGCCTGGGCGGCGATCGGGTTGAGTCCGCTCGCGCGCAGCCCGAAGCCGAACCGGGTCTTGTTGATCAGCACCCAGAGGACGATGCCGAGCGCGATCGCGACGAAGATCAGCCCGGTCACGGACTCGCCGGGCGGCACCTGGAAGCCGATCGCGTTGAGCACCGAGTCGGCGGCGGGCATGCGGCCGCTCGGCGGGATCAGGGCCGTCTCGGTGTTGTTGCCGGTGCCCGAGGTGTTCCGCAGATAGCTCACGAGCAGCCAGGTGCCGACCCCGCCGAGGATGAAGTTCAGCATGATCGTGCTGACGACCTCGTTGACGTTCCTGGTCACCTTGAGCACCGCGGGGATCGCCGCCGCCGCGCTGCCGACGGCCATCGCGACCACGACGATCGCCAGCACGTGCAGCACCGGGGGCAGCGAGAGCTTGGCGCCGACCCAGGCGGCGATCAGCGCGGCGATCCGGTACTGGCCCTCGACCCCGATGTTGAACAGGGCCATCCGGAAGCCGACCGCGATCGCGCACCCCGCGAAGAAGTACGGGACCGCCTTGTCCAGCGACCGGATCAGGTACTTGTCGAGGAACCCGACCTGGGCCATCCGCCCGAACACGCCGAACGCGTCGAAGCCCGAGAGCTGGAGCACGATCGCGACGATCACGAACGCCATGACCAGGGCGAGCACCGGCGCGAGCACCCCCATGCCGAGGCGGCGCAGCAGCAGCGGCGAGATCACGGCGTGGCCTCCTGGGTGGCGACCCCGGTCATGTACTCGCCGAGTTCGGCCGGGGTGACAGTGGCCGGGTCGAGGGTGGCCACGATCCGGCCGCGGAGCATGACCTTGAGGGTGTCGGAGAGGCCGAGCAGCTCCTCCAGGTCCGCCGAGACGAGCAGTACGGCCAGGCCCGCGGCGCGCGCGTCCCGCAGCTTGTCCCAGATCAGGGCCTGGGCGCCCACGTCGACCCCGCGGGTCGGGTGGGCGGCGACGAGCAGTTTCGGGGATCCGCTGAGTTCGCGGCCCACCACCAGCTTCTGCTGGTTCCCGCCGGACAGCGCGAACGCGGGCACGTCGACGCCCGGGGTCTTCACGCCGAACTCGGCGACGATCCGCTCGGTGTCCTTGCGGGCGCCCCGGCGGCTGATGAACACGCCCCGGCTGCTCGGCGGCCTGGTCTGGTGGCCGAGGATCCGGTTCTCCCAGAGCGGCTGGGTGAGCAGCAGGCCCTGGCGCTGGCGATCCTCGGGGATGTAGCCGATGCCTGCCTCGCGGCGGCGGCTCGTCGGCCACGCGGTGATGTCCTCGCCCGCGAGCGTCACGGCGCCGGTGGCGATCGGGCGGGTGCCCAGCAGCGCCTCGACCAGCTCGGCCTGGCCGTTGCCCTCGACCCCGGCGATCCCGACGACCTCGCCGGCCCGGATCGACAGGCCCACGCCCGACAACAGGTCCCGCCCGGCGTCGGACCGCACCGACAGATCGCGCACACCAAGGGTGACCTCGTCGCGGACCGTCGACTCGCGAGTCTCCGGAGTCGGCAGGTCGCCGCCGACCATGAGGTGCGCGAGCTGCGCGGTCGTCACGGACCCCGCCTCGACGGTCGTCACGGTGGTGCCCTGGCGCAGGACCGTGATCCGGTCGGCGACCCGGATCACCTCGTCGAGCTTGTGGCTGATGAACAGCACGGTCAGGCCCTCGGCGCGCAGCCCGGCGAGGTTGCCGAACAGCTCGTCCACCTCCTGCGGCACGAGCACGGCCGTGGGCTCGTCCAGGATGATCACGCGCGCGCCGCGGTAGAGCACTTTGAGGATCTCGATCCGCTGCCGCTCCCCGACCCCGAGCTGCTCGACGAGCCGGTCCGGATCGACACCCAGGCCGTACCTGGCCGATAGCTCGCCGATCCGGGTGCGGGCCGCCGCGGGGTCGAACCGGCCGGGCAGCCCGAGCACGACGTTTTCCAGCACGGTCAGGTTGTCGGCAAGCATGAAGTGCTGGTGGACCATGCCGATGCCGGACTTGATCGCGTCCGCCGGACTCCGGAACTTCACCTGCTCGCCCCGGACCGCGATCGTGCCCGAGTCCGGCCGCTGCATCCCGTACAGGATCTTCATCAGCGTGGACTTGCCGGCGCCGTTCTCGCCGCAGACGGCGTGCACCTCACCGGCGCGTACCTCCAGGTCGACGTCGTGGTTGGCGACGACGCCCGGGAACGTCTTGGTGATGCCCCGCAGCTCGACGGCCGGTGGGCCTGGCGCCGTGGGATCAGCTGTCATCACTCACTCCTGGATCGCCGAGCGCCCGGGCCGGGATTCCCCCGGCTCCGGGCGCTCGGTCAGCGGCGGAGAGTCACTACTTCTACGGCTTGGCCGGACTACTACGGCTTGGCCGGAACGGTGACCTTGCCGTCGATGATGTCCTTCTTGGCCGCCTCGATCTTGTCCTTGATGTCGTCGACGTACCCGCCGGAGGTCGCGTAGTCCACGCCGCCGGACTTGAGGTCGTTGACCTGCGGTCCGCTCGGCTTCTCGCCGTCCTTGAACTTCTTGAGGAAGTCGAAGACGCCGACGTCGACCCGCTTGATCATCGACGTGAGGATGACCTTCTTCTGGCTGTCGTTGGCCGTCAGGTACTGGTCCTGGTCGACGCCGATCGCCCACGTGCCGGCCTTGCCGGCCGCGCGCGCCTCGACCACCGCGTCGAACACGCCCGATCCGGATCCGCCGGCCGCGTGGTAGACCACGTCGGCACCGCTGTCGATCATGCCCTTGGCGGCGACCTTGCCCTTGGCGGGAGCGGCGAAGCCACCGAAGTCCGGCGGCGCGGTCAGGTACTGGACGTCCACCTTGATCGCCGGATCCACCGACTTGACCCCGGCCTGGAACCCGGCCTGGAACTTCTGGATGAGGGGGCTCTGGACCCCGCCGACGAAGCCGACGTGCTTGGCCTTGCTCTTGAGCGCGGCCGCGACCCCGACGAGGTAGGACCCCTGCTCCTCGGCGAAGAGGATGTTGGCCACGTTCGGCGCCTGGATGCTGCCGTCGTCGACGATCGCGAAGTTCGTGCCGAGGTTCGCGGCGGCGACCTTCTTCAGGTCGTCGGCGTACTTGAAGCCCACAGCGATGACCGGGTTCTTCTTGCTGTCGACAAGCCCCTTGAGCTTGTCGGCACGGTCGGTGCCGGCCTGGTTGGGGCTGACCTCCTCGGCCGTGGCACCCAGTTCCTTCTTGGCCTTGTCGAGGCCGTTGGCCGCCGAGTCGTTGAACGACTTGTCGCCACGCCCGCCGATGTCGTAAGCGAGCCCGACCGCCAGTCCGCCCTTGGACGACGACGTGGCGCTGCCCGGGTCTTCCGTGTTGCCACAGGCCGCCAGGGCCATCGCGCCGACCGCGACGAACGCGGCGAGCCTCATCCCACGCGCTGTGCGCAAGACGGTCTCCTCCCCTTGACGCACCGCGCCGCTGCGGTGCAGAACGATCGGAGCCTAGCTCTCCGCCTACACGCCGGCAGGCTGCGGGAACGTCCGTCACCAGACCGTGATGTGCCCCCTGGGTCCCGTCTGGGATGGCGTCAAACCGGGCCAATCAGCGGACCCGGTGTGACATATCTCCACCCACCTGTCTGTTGGCTCACACCAGCCGCATGCGGCCTTCCCGGCGGATCTAGGCTCGTCGCTGACCGTCACCGTTGATCCCCTGAAAGGCGTTTCGACCGTGCCCACCACAGCACCGCCTGCCCGCCGCCCGGCGGGGACGCTGTACCGAGGCCGGGAAGGGATGTGGTCCTGGGTCGCCCACCGCATCACCGGCGTCCTGGTCTTCTTCTTCCTGTTCGTACACGTCCTCGACACCGCGCTCGTGCGGGTGGGGCCGGACGCGTACAACACGGTGATCAGCTCGTACAAGAACCCGGTCATGAACCTCATGGAGGTCGGGCTCGTCGGCGCGGTGCTCTACCACGCGCTCAACGGGCTGCGGGTGATCGCGATCGACTTCACCGAGCGTGGCGCCCGCGTCCAGCGGCAGATGCTCTGGGCGGTCGTCGCCGTCTGGATCCTCGTGATGGTGCCCAGCACCTACTTCATGCTCGCCCGCACGGTCGCCACCCTGTTCGGGACCAGCTGATGGCCGCCGTGATCGAGGCGCCCCGCACCCGGGTCAAGGCGCGGTCCAGCTTCGAGATGTACTCGTGGCTGTTCATGCGGATGTCCGGGCTGCTGCTGGTGGTCCTCGTCCTCGGGCACCTGTTCATCATGAACATCGCCGGCGGCGGCGTGCACCGGCTCGGCTTCGCGTTCGTGGCCGGCCGCTGGGCCAGCCCGTTCTGGCAGGTCTACGACCTGGCGATGCTCTGGCTCGCGCAGCTCCACGGCACGAACGGCCTGCGCGTGATCATCAACGACTACGCCCAGCGCCCGGCCAGCCGGTTCTGGCTGAAGATGGCGCTGTACACCGCGACGAGCCTGGTCATGGTGCTCGGCACGCTGGTGATCTTCACCTTCGATCCGACCATGCTGTAAGGGGCTCCGCGATGCAGTTCCACCGGTACGACACCGTGATCGTCGGCGCGGGCGGCGCCGGCATGCGGGCCGCGCTGGCCGCCGCGACCGAGTCCGGCGTCAGCGTCCGCACGGCGGTCCTCACCAAGCTCTACCCGACCCGGTCGCACACCGGCGCGGCCCAGGGCGGCATGTGCGCCGCGCTGGCGAACGTCGAGGAGGACAACTGGGAGTGGCACACCTTCGACACGATCAAGGGCGGTGACTACCTGGTCGACCAGGACGCCGCCGAGATCATGGCGAAGGAGGCCATCGACGCGGTGCTGGACCTGGAGAAGATGGGCCTGCCGTTCAACCGCACCCCCGAGGGCCGGATCGACCAGCGGCGCTTCGGCGGCCACACCCGCAACCACGGCGAGGCGCCCGTGCGGCGGGCCTGCTACGCGGCGGACCGCACCGGCCACATGATCCTGCAGACGCTCTTCCAGCAGTGCGTCAAGCACGACGTGGAGTTCTTCAACGAGTTCTACGTGCTCGACATCGCCCTCACCGAGACCGCCGACGGACCAGTCTGCACCGGCGCGATCGCCTACGAACTGGCCACCGGCGAGATCCACGTCTTCCACGCCAAGGCCGTCGTGTTCGCCACGGGCGGCTTCGGCAAGGTCTTCAAGACCACCTCGAACGCGCACACCCTGACCGGCGACGGGATGGGGATCGCGTTCCGCAAGGGCCTCCCGCTGGAGGACATGGAGTTCTACCAGTTCCACCCGACCGGCCTGGCCGGGCTCGGGATCCTGCTCACCGAGGGTGCGCGCGGCGAGGGCGGGATCCTGCGCAACTCCGAGGGCGAGCGCTTCATGGAGCGGTACGCGCCGACGATCAAGGACCTCGCGCCCCGCGACATGGTGTCCCGCGCGATGGCCACCGAGGTGCGCGAGGGGCGCGGCTGCGGTCCGCACAAGGACTACGTCGTACTCGACCTCACGCACCTGCCACGCGAACAGCTCGACGAGAAGCTGCCCGACATCACCGAGTTCGCGCGCACCTACCTCGGCGTCGAGCCCTACACCGAGCCGGTGCCGGTCTACCCGACCGCGCACTACGCGATGGGCGGCATCCCGACCACGATCGACACCGAGGTCCTGCGCGACAACACCCACGTCGTGCCCGGCCTGTACGCGGCGGGCGAGGTGGCCTGCGTGTCCGTGCACGGCGCGAACCGGCTCGGCACGAACTCGCTGCTGGACATCAACGTGTTCGGCCGGCGCGCGGGCATCGCCGCCGCCCGGTACGCGGCCTCCGTCGAGCACACCGACCTTCCGGCCGAGCCCGAGTACGGCGTGATCGCGGCGATCGAGGGCATGCTGACCCGGACCGGCGGCGAGCTGGTCGCCGAGATCCGCAAGGACCTGCAGGCCACGATGGATCTCAACGCGGCCGTTTACCGCACCGAGGCCTCCCTCAAACAGGCCGAGGACGACATCGCCGCCCTGCGCACCCGCTACGCCAGCGTGTCGATCATGGACAAGGGCAAGCGGTACAACTCCGACCTGCTCGAAGCCGTCGAGCTCGGGTTCCTGCTCGACCTCGCCCACGCGCTGGTCGTCGGCGCCCGGGCCCGCACCGAGTCCCGCGGCGGCCACTCCCGCGAGGACTACCCGACCCGCGACGACGTCAACTTCATGCGCCACTCGATGGTCTACCGCGAGCCCGGCTCGGCCGAACTGCGGCTGGACTACAAGCCCGTGACCGTCACCCGCTACCAGCCGATGGAGCGCAAATACTGATGGCTCTTTCTTCTGTGACGCTCAAGCTGCGCCGGTTCAACCCGGAGACCGACGCCGAGCCGCACTGGCAGTCGTTCGAGGTCCCGGTGCAGCCCGGCGACCGGCTGCTGAACACGCTCATGCACGTCAAGGGCTACCTCGACGGCACGCTCACGTTCCGCCGGTCGTGCGCACACGGCATCTGCGGATCCGACGCGATGCGCATCAACGGCGTCAACCGGCGCGCCTGCAAGGTCCTCGTCAAGGACCTGGTCACCAAGGACGGCGGCACGATCTCGGTCGAGCCGATCAAGGGCCTGCCGGTGCTCAAGGACATGGTCGTCGACATGGAGCCGTTCTTCGAGGCGTACCGGTCGGTCAAGCCGTTCCTCATCACCAGCGACCACGAACCCACCCGCGAGCGCACCCAGTCGGCCGAGCAGCGGGCCCGGTACGACGACACGACCAAGTGCATCCTCTGCGCGGCGTGCACGTCCTCGTGCCCGGTGTACTGGAACGACGGCCAGTACTTCGGTCCGGCCGCGATCGTCAACGCGCACCGCTTCATCTTCGACTCGCGCGACTCCGGATCCGACGAGCGGCTCGAGATCCTCAACGACGCCGAGGGCGTGTGGCGGTGCCGCACCACGTTCAACTGCTCGGAGGCCTGCCCGCGCGGCATCGAGGTCACCAAGGCGATCCAGGAAGTCAAACGAGCCCTAATCTTCCGCCACTAACCACCCCGCCCCGCCCGCTCCCCGAA
>JAOPVE010000533.1 GCA_025963185.1 Actinomycetes bacterium | reverse complement strand
GCGGAAACTGCCGCCCGACCAGCCCGCGCACCAGCGATCCCCCGATGGCAACCTCCCCCTCCCGCATCACCGGCACCCACTCACTCGGCACCTACTCACCGGCCGCCCCCAGCGGGGCCCCGTCGTGGAACCGGACTGTTCGGTTATTTGCGCCCACGCCTGCCCGGTATGGCCACGGATACCCGAACAGTTCCGGCCGGTCGACGGGTGGCGGCCCGACGACCACGCTCGCCCCTTGAACCGGACTGTTCGGGTAACTGCGGCCACGCGCGTCCGATACAGCCGCGAATACCCGAATAGTTCCGGCCAAACAGTGGTCCGCGAAGGAGCGATACCGGAGATGGTCGGTGCGGGAGGCCCGGGCGGGAGCGGGCGGGCGCGGCGGGAGCGGGGCGGGGCGGCGCCGCGAGTGGGCCTGGGCAGCAGCGGGGCCATCAGGTTGCCCTTCTTGAGTCCGGGAGCCGGCGGACGACGTGCAGCAGGTATTCCTTGCGGTTGCGCGGATCCGGGCCGGAGCGCGCTCGCACCGGAATCGGCCCGGTGACCGGCTCGTACCGGTCGAACGCCGACTCCAGCACGCCTTCGCCGCGGGTCAGCCCGGGGATCCGCAACCGCAGCCCGTGGACCTCGGCGGCGGGGACGGATCCGGTGAGGGTGCACACCGATCCGGTCGTCGTGGGCGCGCCCGGTACGGCGCGAATCCGGGCGAGCACCGGGAGTACGGCGGCGAGCGTGTCGCCGGGGATCTCGAGCGCGAACCGGTGCAGCGGCTCGCACACCGTCGTCCCGGCCTCGCCGAGCGCGGCCATCAGGACCATCGGCGTGAGGTTGCGGAAGTCCGCCGCGGTACTGACGGGGGCGGCGAATCCGGCGTGCGTCAGCGTGACCGCGCACCCGGTGACCGCCCACCCGCGCAGCCCCTGGCGCAGCGTCGCGGCCACGGCGTCCTCGACGGCCTGGTGGAACGCCAGCGGGAGGCATCCAAGTTCGACCCCGAGCCGGTACGAGACGTCGCCGGGCGCCGGATCCACGCGAAGCCCCACCGTGGCCACGAACGGATTGGGCGCCTTGCCGAGGTACTGGGCGGCCGATCCGGACCTGGCGGGCCGCTCGACGCAGATCGTCGTGGTCTCGGTGAACCGCACGTCGAGCCCGTACTCGCTGGCCAGCGTCGCCTGGACGACCTCCTTCTGCACCTCGCCGTACAGCGATACCGACAGTTCCCGGCGATCGTCGTCCTGCCGGACCGCGATCAGCGGATCCTGCTCGGCGAGCTGGGCGAGGGCGGTCCGCAGCGCGCCCTGGGCGTCCGGAGTGGACGGGACGACGACGGTTTCGAGCGTCGGGGGGGCGAAGTGGTGCGCGGTAGCCCGGGGCGGATCGCCGGGGCCGATCGTGTCGCCGATCCGGATCCCGGCGAGCCCCCACAGCATCCCGAGCTGGCCAGCCTCGATCGCGGGAGACGGGCGCGCCGGTCCGCCGTCGAACACCCGGATCGCGGTCACCTTGGCGTCGCCGCCGCCGGGTACGGCGATCCGGTCCCTGGTGCGCAGGGTGCCCGCGAAGAGGCGCGCGTAGGCGATCCGCTCGCCGGCGGGTCCCCGGTCGACTTTGAACACGGTGCCGGCGACGGGTCCCGACGGATCTCCTGAGGCGACCGGCAGGAGCTCACCGATCCCGGTGACCAGCGGATCGATCCCGGCGCCGGTGATCGCCGATCCGCAGAACACCGGGTGCACGCGCGCCCGGCCGGTGAGCGCCGCGAGCCTGGCGCGCAACTCCGGCTCGGTGGCACGAACCCCGGCGAGGCACGCGGATAGGAAGTCGTCGTCGTGGCCCGCGATCAGCTCGGTGAGCGCGCCCGCGAGTTCGTGGGGCACGGCGGCCGCGCCCGGGGTGCCCTCCCTCTGAGTGCTGGTCATCGTCGCGAGATCCGGAGTGAGCCGGCGGAGTTCGCCGAGCACCCGGGCGAGATCAGCCCCGGCACGGTCGATCTTGTTGACGAAGAGCAGCATGGGGATCCGCAGGCGCCGCAGGGCACGGAACAGGATCCGCGTCTGGGCCTGCACACCCTCCACCGCGGACACCACGAGCACCGCCCCGTCGAGGACTCCGAGCACGCGCTCGACCTCGGCGATGAAGTCGGGGTGGCCCGGGGTGTCGATGAGGTTGACGGTCAGGTCGCGGATCGCGAACGACACCACGGCGGCCTTGATCGTGATGCCGCGCTGGCGTTCGAGTGCGAGCGTGTCGGTCTGGGTGCTGCCGTCGTCGACGCTGCCGATCGCGCCGATGACTCCGGCGGCGTAGAGAAGCCGCTCGGTCAGGCTGGTCTTACCGGCGTCTACGTGCGCCAGAATCCCGAGGTTGAGTGTTCTCACCAGGCGTCATGTCCCTTGATCGAGCCGGAGTCTGCTGCGGGATGGACATGAACGCCTCGCGCATCGGGCTCTCCTGGGATCGGCCTGGTGATTCCTCCCGGTGACTCCAGCACCCACCCCGCCGGATCCGCAACCGATTTCCGCCCCTTCCGATGCGCCGGAACTGTTCGGGTATTCGCGGCGAAACCGGGCGCGCGTGGCCGCAAATACCCGAACAGTCCGGGTCCAGTGCCGGGGATCCGAGCGGGGCGGATGCCCGGGAGCACTTCCGCCCGCCCGCCGCTCTTGACGATCGGGTTATCGGTAATCGATAGTATCGATATTCGATAAACCAGCCCCTCGGAGCGCGACGTGAACCCAGCCAGCCGCCCATTCGCCAGTCCCGCGTTCACCCGCGCGCTGGCGTCCGCCGTGCTCACCGTCGGCGTGATCGGCGCATTCGCCGGAGTCACCTACGCGGTCAACGGGGCTACCCAGGCCCGTGGCCAGGTCGTCGTGGCCGCCGAGGCGCGCCCGGGCGCCCGGTTCGCGGTGGCCGGGCCGGCGGTAGGTACCGCAACACCAGGCGAGGTGACCGTCGATCCCGAGGACAACGTGATCCGGCTGAACGCGCCGGGCAAGGATCAGGCGAGCTGGCTGGAGATCTCCGCGGGGAACGTCCAGCTGCGGGCGGCCGATTCCACCGTCGCGGAGCAGGTGCTTGCCCGCGGCGGGTTCGCGGTACTGGGGCTGTGCCTCGGCGCCGGAGCGGTGCTGCTCCGCCGGCTACTGGTGTCCATCGCGGACGGCGATCCGTTCGAGCGGCGCAACGCCGGCCGGATCGCCCTGGTCGCGGGCCTCGTCGCGGTGGCCGCGGTCGCCTCCGAGTTGCTGCCCATCCTCGCCACCGACCTCGTCGTGAACCGGATCGGGTGGTCCGGCCTCGTCCACTCGCAGCTGGATCTGCCGCTCGCTCCGCTCGCCGCCGTGCCGATCCTGCTGGTGCTCGCGCAGGCCTTCCGGCGGGGCACCGAGCTCGCCGCCGACACCGAGGGACTGGTGTGACGCCGGCCGCCGGCGATCAGGGTTCCGACGGCGACGGGCACCGGATCGTCTGCCACCTCGACCAGCTCCTCGCCGCCCGCGGAATGACGCTCACCGAGCTGGCGTCCCGGGTCGGGGTGACGCTGGTGAACCTGTCGGTACTCAAGAACGACAGGGCGAAGGCGATCCGGTTCTCCACCCTGACCCGGATCTGCGACGCGCTCGGCTGCCAGCCCGGCGACCTGTTCTCGCTGGCCCCGCCGGGTCACCTCCGCGAGGTGCGCTGACAGCGGCCCGGCGCTCGGTGGCGCGGCACTGCTAAGTTGAACGCGTTCAACTTAGCCGAGGAGGGGCCGTGCCCGCGCTCGTCAACGTCATCGTGATCGCCGGGATGCTCGTGGCCGTCCCGTTCGGGCTCCGGATCGCGGGTGATCCCGGAGCACGGTGGTCCGCAAGCTGGTGGCCGGTCGCGGCGATCCCCGGGGCGGTCTGCCTGTGGCTTCCGCGCGGGACCATCGCCGTCGCGCTCGCCGCCGTCTATGCCGCCGCCGCGTACGGGCTCGCGGGGATCGCGGCGGTCCGGCTGGCCCGGCGGCGCGTGCTCTCCCCCGCCGAGGCCGCGCTGCTCACGGCGCTCGCCTGCCCGTCGATCGCCGCGAGCGCGCTGGTGGCCGAGCGGGGCGGCTGGCACCTGTTCGGGTTCAGCCTGCGGATCCTCGAACTGACCGTCCCGCACTTCCACTTCGCCGGGTTCGCTGCCGCGCTGATCGCAGGCCTGGTGTGCCGGTCCGCGCCGGGCAGCCGACTCGCGAAGGCCGCCGCGCTGTGCGTCCCGGCGGGTACCGGGCTCGTCTTCGCCGGCTACTTCACCGGGGACGAGGTCGAGCTCGCGGGCGCCGCCGTCCTCACCGCCGGCATGTGGGCCGCCGCCCTCGTCACCTGGACGGTCGTGCGCCCCGCCGCGACGAATCCGCTGACCAAGGCACTGTTCGGGATCTCGGCGCTGACCCTGGCGGCGACCATGGTCCTCGCGCTGAGCTACGCGGCGGGCGAGGCGCTGGACCTGCCGCACCTCACGCTGACGTGGATGGCGGCCACGCATGGCGTGGCGAATGCCGCGGGTTTCGCGCTGTGCGGGATCGCGGCGTGGACCCGCTACCAGCGTGAGCGGGCGCTGCCTGGTGGTGCGGGCCCGCGGCCGTCTGCTGTGGACGGCGCGGGCGATCCAGGGCCGAGAGAGCCGCGCCGAGGGATCCGGCGAGCAGCGCCAGCGCCGCGACCGTGAGCCACCAGCGAGCCGACGGACGCGGGATGTCCGGGGCGAGCGCGAACGAGTAGACGCCGTCCGGGGTCGCGGACCACAGCCGTCCGCCCAGCGCCACCACCTGCGCGGAATGCCTGCTGCCCGACCCGAGCTGGGTCCAGGTGCGGCCGCCGTCCGCGCTGGCCGAGACCCCGCCGCCCGCGGCGGGCGCGTAGAGCCGCCCGCCGACCGCGGCGATGCCACCGGACCCGTGCTCGGTGTGCGCGGCCAGTGCCGCGCCGGTGTGGTGGGCGGGGCCGGGCGCCGTGAGGGTGTCCCAGTGGCCGCCGGAGAAGCTCCGCAGCTCGCCGCCGCTCGACGAGGCGAACAGCACGCCGCCGGCCACGGTGAGGTCCACCACCCCGGGCTGGGCCGTGAGGGTCCGCCACCGCCTATTTTGCGGATCCCATTCGTAGACCGCCGAGTCGTCGCTGGCCACGACCTGGCTGCCCAGGTAGGTGATCGCGGCCGCGCTGGACGGGTGGGCCATCCCGTCGGCGAGGCGCGTCCACGTCGTACCCCCGTCCGCGCTGTGGACCGGCCCGGCCGAACTCGCGGCCCACAGTTCCTTCGCGGCCCGGACCGCGAGCCCGCGCACGTCCGTTCCGGGGTAGCCGAAGCCGAGCGGTAGCCCGTCGAGCGCGTGCCCGGGGAGGGGCAGGCGGGCGAGCGCCGTACCGGCGGTCCGGCCGTAGTAGAGGCCGTCCGAGGTGCCCGCGAAGACGCCGTGCGGAGTCGTCGCCAGCGCCTGGACGCGCCGTGGTCCGCCGCCGCCGTGGTCGTGGCCGGTGGCGGGCGCGAACCCGGGTGCGGCGTCGTTCGGGGCAGGGGGGATCGCTATCCGCCGCCACGACGAGCCGTCCGCGGTGAGGTAGAGCGCGTCGGCGCCGGCCGCCAGCAGGTGACCGTCCGGCGTCGTGGCGAGCCGCTCCGGCAGCGGACCGGCGGCGTGCGACCACGACGATCCGGCCCGGATCTCCGAGAGCTGGCTCACCGCGGCCGGCGCACCCGCGACGAGCAGCACCGGGGCGAGCGCGACCGCGATCCCGGCCCACAGCCGCAGCGCCCGGCGCGGTGGCGCGAGCCGGGCCAGCGCGCGGCGGCGGTGATGCCACAGGTGCCAGGTCGTCGGCGGGATCGCCCACACCGACGACAGCAGATGCACCTGGACCAGCCCCGAGGCGAGCCGCCCGTGGACCGGCAGCAGGGCGGCGACCCCGGTCGCGAGCACCACCCCGTAGAGCACGGCGAGCGACCACGAGATCCAGCGCTGCCACGGGATCACGTCACCGGGCGGACGCCGAAGCCGGAACCGGGCGACCTTCGCGGCGAGCAGCAGCGCACCGGCGATCCCCGAATAGACGTGCACGCCGTCGGCGAGGGCGAGCCGGACCGGCGCTCCGAGGCCGAGCCGCGCGGCGAGGAACACCAGCCCGGATCCCCAGGCCACGCACACCGCGACGACCAGCCCGATCCCGAGCGCGGCCGCGGACAGCCGCCCGTAACGGCGCGGTGGCGACGCCGCGGGCTGCGCCACCGCTACCCGCGCGGGGTGCGCCACCGCTACCCGCGCGGACGGCTCGCCGCGTAGAGCGCCATCATGGCCGCGCCCGCCGTGACACCCCCGGCGAACGTGACCCCGTGCTGGATCCAGTGCCAGGTGTCGCTCGTGTCGGCCAGCGAGTCGAGCAGGAACTGCGCGCCCAGCGCGATGAGCACCCCGACGACGACGAGCGCGGCGGGCAGCACCGGCGCGCCCGCCTGCGTCCGGTGCATCCTGTGCACGTTCTGTACACCCACCAGCACTCCCTTCTCGCTGCCCCGTCTGCTCGCAACGCCCGCCCGCTCACAACACGCGGAACAGCGCCTTCCAGCCGAGGATCGTCAGCTCGTTCTGGTGGGCGTGGATCATGTACCGGCCCGGGGCGTCGTAGGTGAATTCGAGGATCCCCCGGTCGCCGACGCCCAGGTGCACCACGTCGTTGAGGTACGTGGGCGTCAGCGAGGTGCCAGCGGGGAACCACTGGAACATGTTGGCGTGCATGTGGAACGAGTTCACCGCGTCGAACTCGGTCATGTTGACGAGGTAGATCCGGTTCAGCTGCCCGGCCTTGAGCTGGATCGGGTTGTCGTAGTAGTAGCCCGGCAGCCCGTTGATGCTGTACAGCTCGTTGCCCTGGTCGAAGTTCGTGTCGAAGCCGTTCATCAGCATGACCATCTCCCGCGCCGGGGGCCGGGGCTGGGGCGGATCGATGATCATCACCCCGTACAGGCCGCGGAAGACGTGCTGGTCGATGGGTTCGGTGTGGCAGTGGTAGGGGAAGACGCCGAACGGCTGCGCGTCGAACTCGTAGGTCCCGGACTCGCCCGGAAGCACGGTCTGGAACACCCCGTCCTGGTTGGACGGATGGATGCTGTGGAAGTGGATCGAGTGCGGGTGCTGGGTCTGGTTCTTCAGCGTCACCTTGACGTGGTCGCCCTGGGTGACCCGGATGATCGGCCCCGGGATCGTGCCGTCGTAAGTCCAGCCGGCGAACTTCACGCCCTTGGCGATCTCGAGCACCTTCTCCTGCGCGGTGAGCGTGAACTCCCGCACCCGCCCGCGGAGGGCCGGCCGCGCTGGCGGCGGAAACAGCCTGCTCAGGTGGTTCGGCCACGGGTTCTGGGTCGCGCCCGGGAACGGCATGTAGACGGTGTCGCCGTTGGTCATGGCCGAGAGCTTGACGTTGTCGATCTTCGAGGCGTCCGGATCGGTGTGCCAGCCCGCATCCCCACCGAGCCCGTTCGGATCCGACGCGGGAGCCGCGTCGGCGGGCGGCACCGCCACCCTCGTGACCCCGAAGGCCGTCGCCGCGGGAACCCCGACCAGGCCCAGCGCCATCAGCAGGTTCCGCCTCGTCATGGGAGCCGCGCTGCTGTTCGCCCGGTGCGAGGTGGGCTCGTGCATGCGCTCGAC
The DNA here is from genome assembly GCA_025963185.1 of Actinomycetes bacterium. Classification (GTDB taxonomy): domain Bacteria; phylum Actinomycetota; class Actinomycetes; order Mycobacteriales; family Cryptosporangiaceae; genus RYN-140. Next base: position 5,005 of record JAOPVE010000533.1, on the reverse strand, counting down.
CAGCGCCTTCTTCTGCACCTCCATGCTCGCGTGCAGCCGGGCCTGGGCGGTCTCGAGGCCGCGGTCGTACTCGTCCTCGATGGCGCGCAACTGCCGCTCGGCCGTGTGCAGGCGCTTCTGGTACTCGTGCTGGAGCAGGTCCTCGGTGACGGACTGGCCGTGCCGCGCCTGCTCCAGGCCCCAGTGCACGACGTCGGCCTTCAGCCGCTCGCGGGCGACGTCCGACAGCGCGCCGCGGACAATCCCGTCGAGGGGCTCCTGGGGGATCTGGGTCCGGTTCAGGCGCATCGGCGGGCGTCCTGACTCCGGGCGCGTGCCATCGACCGGACGAGCCGGGCCTCGTTCGCCATCACGCCACTCACCGGCCTTCCGGAGCTTGGGGGGCCTCGAAGAGCGCGCGCTCTTGCGGCCGAGAACTGCACGCGATCCACGAGGGACGGTACGGAGCCCAGGTCCGCCGGTCGTCAGACGGAACACAGCTAGGGGGTCGATCCCCACCAGTGGAACTCCAGCCCCAGGAGTCACCAATCACCCCACCAACCTGCGAAAACGTCACCCCGGCCCCAGGACCATCGCGAGATAGCCGAGCAGGTCCGCCCGACGGCGGAACGGGTCCCGGTATAGGGGACGGCCGCCTCCAATACCTACCAAGTGCGTGCCGTACTGCCGGTCAGAGGCGGCCTGGCGGCACACACTTCCCGGCACGGCGGGCGAGGTGGAACGAACCAGCGCCCACTACGGCGAAGTGCGTGCCGTACTGCCGGTCAGGGGCGGCGTGGCGGCACACGCTTTGTGGGAGGGGTGGGGGCGATCCGTTACGGGCTTTGAACAGCGCCGGTTGCGGGAGCGGTGGGGGGAGGCTCGGGGCGGGTGGGGAGGGTCGGGACGGTTGCGGTCTCGGGCCCGTTCCGGCGGCCCGCCAGCGGTAACTGTGGCGCCACGGCGCGATCCTCTGCCGCGTTTCCGGCGGCCTGCACGGGAGCTCGCGGTGTCCCCGATTTGTCCCAGTGCGACCGTGTCCCGGCAGGTCAGGGGTGCGGTGTGTCCCAGGTGTCCCACCCGCGGGTGGACGCCTTGCCCGCGCCGGGGCGCTCCCGCGAACCTCCCGTCCTCACCCGGCGCCGCGCCGGGCCACTCTCTGGGAGATGCGTTCGATGCGAGCGTCCGCCACACCGGCGGGGATCCGCTGGACCGCGGACCTCGACGGCCCCTCCTCCGACGCCGTGAACGTCACGCGGACCGGCGGGCTCACGATCGCCGGAAGCCAGCGGGTGACCCACGGACCGGCACGGATCGCCACCGTCGTGAGCGCGCCGCACACCACCGCCCGGCTCGTGGCCTCGGTGCGCGCGGACGTCGACGCCACGGTGCCCAGCGGGGCGGGTATCGCGGTGGAGCTCCGTGGCGAGCGGGCCGGGGGCACCTGGACCGAGTGGCGCGACGCGGGCACGGCCCTCCCGGCCGCGACGGCAACCGTGCAGGCCCGCGTGACCCTGACCGCCACCGGCGCGAGCCCGGTGCTCCGGTCGCTGCGGCTCACCGCGACGCCGGGACCCCAGGCGCTCACCGCCGCGCCGCGCGCGCTCGCCGCCCGCACCTACCGGGTCTACGGCACCCGCGAAGGCCTCGTCGGATCGTCCACCGCGAACGGCCACGTCATCACCTCGCGCGACCACTTCGTGGCACTGCCCTCCCGGCGCGGACTGTCCCCGAAGGGCTCCAGTCAGTACTCGGTGAAGGTGTGCAACCCGTCGAACGGGCGCTGCGAGACCGCGCCGGTGTGGGACGTAGGCCCGTGGAACACCAAGGACGACTACTGGAACCCGTCGTCGCAGCGCCAGATGTGGCAGGACCTTCCGCAGGGCAAGCCCGAGGCGCAGGCCGCCTACCAGGACGGATACAACAACCGTAAGGACGAGTTCAACCGGACCGTCCCGAACCCGGCCGGGATCGACCTCGCCGACGGCACGTTCTACGACGGCCTGGGCATGAACGACAACGGGTGGGTCAACGTCACCTACCTGTGGACCGGCGACGACACCCCCGGCGGCGGCTGGCCGACCGTGCAGCAGGGCGCCAAGGGCGAGGACGTGAAGACGGTCCAGTACCTGCTCAACCACCACGGCGCGAACCTCACGGTCGACGGCGACTTCGGATCCGGCACGGGCGCCGCGGTGCGGGCGTTCCAGAGCAGCCACGGCCTCGCCTCCGACGGGATCGTCGGGCCGAACACCTGGGGCGCGCTGATCGTGACCGTCCAGAAGGGATCGAACAACACCGCGGTCAGGGCCGTCCAGAGCCAGCTCACCGCGCACGGATACAACACCGGCGTGGACGGCGATTTCGGATCCGGCACCGACAGCTCGGTGCGGGCGTTCCAGAGTGCGGCCCACCTCGGGGTCGACGGAATCGTCGGTCCGCAGACCTGGCAGGCGCTGGTCGGCAGCTGAACTGGCTGCCCGGCGGGGAGCCTCCCGCCGGGCCGCCGGGCTCAGACCGCTGGGCTGAAGAAGCGGTAGATCGCCTGGTAGGGGACCCCGGTGCTAGTGCCGTCCTGGCACGATCCGGCCGGGGCGGCGCCGCCGTGGGTCGCGAGCCGCTGCACGTAGGTCACCCCGCCGAGGATCCCCGAGCCGCGCGTCTTCGTGGCCTTGAGCAGGAGCTGCGGGATCGTCCCCGGCGACGGCGAGGCCACCGCGACGGCGGCCTCGACGAGCGATCCGTCGTCGGTGGACTCCCAGCTCGGCCCGCGGAAGTGGACCACCGACTGGCGGGCGCCGCCAGCCGCGGATCGGCCCTGGAGGCTGGCCGCGGGCTCGGTGAAGACCCACGCCCCCGCCGTGCACTGGTAGACCTGCACCCCGCTCGCGCCGAAGACCGACGACAGCACGTTCCCGGCCGGCGGTGTCAGCTCGGGCGGCACCGAGGACGGCGTGAGCACCGCGGGCGCGGCGGTGGCGGGATCGTCCGAAGCGTGCGAGATGCCGGCCGCACCTGCGACGACGGCGCAGATCACGGGCACGGCGACAAGCCAGCGGCGATGGATCATGGTTCCTCCCGGGCAGTGGGGTCGACCGGCGCGGGGCCGGTCCTTCCCGGGACCCTGCCGGGCCGCGCCGCCGGAACCACGGGCCGCAACCAGCCGGGTGCCCATTCGCACACCGGATTGTGCTCGTTTGCCCGCGACCGTCCGGTGGCACTCGGCTAACGTTTGTCCTAGTTCCGCACTAATTCGCTGTGCAACAAACAGGACAGACCGAGGAGACTTCATCGTGGCCGTCACGGATGACACCGTCTTAGCCCGCGACTATCCATTCAGCCCGCCGCACCGGCTCGACGTCGACGAGCTCTACGCGCGGCTGCGCGCCGAGCAGCCGGTGATCCGCGTCCAGCTTCCGTACGGCGAGCGGGCCTGGCTCGCCACCCGGTACGCCGACGTCCGGACAGTGCTCGGGGATCCGCGGTTCAGCCGGGCCGCGAGCATCGGCCGGGACGTCCCGCGCACCAATCCGTACCAGCCCGAACTCGGGATCCTCGCGATGGACGAGCCCGAGCACGGCCGGCTGCGGCGGCTCGCCACCAAGGCGTTCACGGCCCGCCGGATCGAGGCCCTCCGGCCGCGCACCGAGCAGATCGCCGCGGAACTGCTCGACGCCATGGCCGCCACGGGTCAGCCCGCCGACCTCGTGGAGCACTTCGCCACCCCGCTGCCGATCCGGGTGATCTGCGATCTGCTCGGGGTCCCGGCCAGTGACCAGGACAAGTTCCACGTGTGGTCCGAGGCCGTCGTGTCCACCACCTCGCTGACCCCCGAGCGGATCAGCGAGTACATCGGCAACCTGCACGCGTACATCGGTGCGCTGCTCGCCGACCGCCGCCGCGAGCCCGCCAGCGACCTGCTCACCGCCATGGCCCAGGCGCGGGACGCCGATCCGGACGGCCCGAGCGAGGACGAGCTGGTCGCCTTCTCGGCCGGGCTGCTCGCCGCCGGGCACGAGACAACCGTCACGCAGATCCCGAACTTCCTCTACGCGCTGCTCACGAACCCCGGGGCCATGGAACGGCTGCGCGGCGATCCGGCGCTGATCCCCTCGGCCGTCGAGGAACTGCTCCGGTGGGTCCCGCTCGGCGCCGCGTCGACGTTCGCCCGGTACGCGCTCGAAGACGTCGAACTCAGCGGGGTGACGGTCCGCGCCGGGGAGCCGGTGGTGGGATCCCTGACCTCGGCGAACCGGGACGAGCGGGTGTTCGCCGATCCGGACACCCTCGACCTCGCCCGCCACCCCAACCCGCACATCGGCTTCGGCCACGGGGTCCACCACTGCGCGGGCGCCCAGCTCGCGCGGATGGAGTTGCAGGTGGCTCTCGGCGCGCTGATCCGGCGGTTCCCCGGGCTCCGGCTCGGCGCCGGAGAGGACGAGCTCGTGTGGAAGAGCGGCATGCTCGTGCGCGGCCTGACGTCGATGCCGGTGGCCTGGTGATGGGCGACAAGCCGGTGACGGGCGACAAGCCGGTGACCAGCGAGGACCACTGGCGGATCACGGTCGACGCCACCCGGTGCATCGGATCCGGGATCTGCGCCGGCACCGCGCCACGGCACTTCGCCCTCGACGGATCCGTGTCGGTGCCGCTGAGTGGCGATCCCGACGAGGCCGCGCTCGACGCCGCCGAGTCCTGTCCGGTCGAGGCGATCGAGGTGCGGGACCAGTCCGGGCGGGTGCTCGCTCCCTCGCTCTGATCTGGCCGAATGGCGGATCGCCGGGCCCGCGAACCTCTCGCCCGGCCGATGCGGGGCGGGTCCGGCGGCCGCGATCCTCACAGGTAGTGCTCGTGCCGACTGCCTGGAGGAACCTGTGTCGCACTTTCCGGATCCATTGCTGGCGGCCGTGGCCGCGGTGGACCTGGTCAAGGTCTACGGAACCGGCGAAACCGCCGTCCGCGCCCTCAACGGCGTCACCATCGGATTCGCCACCGCCGCGTTCACCGCCATCATGGGCCCCTCCGG
>JAOPVE010000531.1 GCA_025963185.1 Actinomycetes bacterium | reverse complement strand
GGCGACGCGCTGGCGGCCACGGACACGAGCGGCCCTGGCGTCGCGGACGGGGACGGAGCGGTCGAGGGTAGGGCCGGCGCGGTCGCGGGTGCCCCGACCTGGCCGTTGCGGCCGGGACCGTCGGTGCCGGGCTGCGGATCGGCAACGGGCGGCTGCGCGGTAGCCGTGACCTGGTCCGGACCCTGGCGGGTCAGGTGCCCGGCGACGAGCGGGATCGCGACCAGCAGCCCGACGAGCGCCAGCACCGCGGCGCCCAGCCAGATCCGGCGGCCGGGCACCGGAGCGCGGTGCCGGTGTCGGTTGCCCGCTTCGTCCGGATCCTCGATCGTCTCGGATCTTGCCGGAGCGCTCAGCTCATCGCTCGCCGTGGTCACGTTTCACCCTTTCGTCCCATTCGGACGGTGATTCTAGGGCCAATCGCTTCACTACCTCAGCCCACCTTCCCGCGAAGTGCGGTTAATACCGCCCGCCCGGACCCGCCGGGGTTAACGCACTTCGCGGGGGGTAGCGGGGGTAGCGGGTCAGCTGATGAGGCGGTGCTCCCAGGCCCACGCGGCGATCTCCACCCGGTTCCGGGCGCCCAGCTTCGACTGCACGCTGCCCAGGTGGGTCTTCACGGTGCCGACCGAGATGAACAGCTCGGCGGCGATCTCGGCGTTGGTGGCGCCCCGCGCGACGAGCCGGACCACGTCGAGTTCGCGCGGCGACAGCTCGCCGGTCACCGTGTCGGACTGCTTGGGCGCCGGCGGGTTGAGGTGCTGGAGCAGCCGGACCGTGATCGACGGGCTGATCAGCGCGTCCCCGGACACCGCCGCCCGGACCGCCTCGACCAGCAGCGTCGGGCCGGAGTCCTTGAGCAGGAACCCGCACGCCCCGTTGCGCAGCGCCGAGTGCACGTACTCGTCCAGGTCGAACGTGGTCACGACGACCACCTTCACCGGATCGGTGACCCCCGGACCGGCGAGCACCCGGAGGGCTTCGAGCCCATCCATGCGGGGCATCCGGATGTCCATGAGCGCCACGTCCGGCTTGAACCTGCGCGCCAGTTCGACGGCCTCGACCCCGTCCGCGGCCTCGGCGACGAGTTCCATGTCCGGCTGCGCACCGAGGATCATCCCGAACCCGGTGCGGACCATGGCCTGGTCGTCGGCGACCATCACCCGGATCGTCACCGCGCGGCCTCCGTGCTTATCGGCAGCGCAGCATCCACGACCCAGCCTCCTTCGATACCGGGGCCCGCCTGGATGCGGCCCCCTACGGCGCCGACCCGCTCCTGCAGGCCGACGATGCCGAATCCGGCCCGGTCCCGAGGACCGGTGTTGCGGGACGGCTCGCCGTCGTCGGCGATCCGCACGAGAAGCCAGTTTGCGGTTTTCCGGACCCACACGTCCACTACCTGAGGGTTCACCGAGTGCTGCCGGACATTGGTCAGTGCCTCCATGACCACCCGGTACGCGGACGAGGACACCTCGACGGGCAGTCCCTGGTGGTCGCCCTCCAGGTGCAGGTGGGCGATCGGCGGGGCGCTCTCGCTGAAGCCCTCGATCAGCGGGCCGAGCTCGTCGATCCCGGCCAGCGGCGCGAGGGGCGCGTTCGGATCCGCCTTCTCGTCCCGCAGCACCCCGACCATCCGCCGCATCGCCGTCATCGTCTCGGCGCCGGCCCGCTCGATCTGCTCCAGCGCGAGCATCGCCCGCGCCGGATCCGTCTCGGCGATGAACTTGGCCCCCTGCGCCTGGACCACGATCCCGGTGACGTGGTGGGCGATGAAGTCGTGCAGGTCACGGGCGAACTCGGCGCGCTGCTCGCTGCGGACCGTCCGTACGGCCTGCGCGCGGCCGCTCTCCTGGACCCGCAGGTACACGCCGCCGCCGATGGATCCTGCGGCGGCCAGGAGCATGACCAGGCTGAGCGAGACAAGCTCCGCCGGATTGCTGAGCGTGGCCCGGGCCGGCGACACCGCCAGTGCGGCCCCGAGGCAGAGCAGGGTGGGCACGACGGCCCGGCGGGGAGCCCGGCGGGCGACGACCATCGTGAGCCCGATGATCCCGCCGGCCTCGGCGAAGCCCCACGAGCCCGCCTGTCCCGCGGAGCCCGCGACCGTGAGGCTCGCGGCCGTGACCAGCAGCGACCACACCGCCAGCCCGATGGACTGGATGGCGAGCTTCCACGAGTCCTGCTTGTGCGAGGGCAGCCAGATGATGGCGACGACGATCGCCGTGAGCACCTCGACCAGGGCGATGGCGTCGCCGGCGTAGCCCGGGCTGGGGATCAGCCCGACCTGCAGGTCGCTCAGACCGAGCCCCGCCATGGCGAGCAGTCCCGCGATTTGGCCCAGCCGGAACCAGACCCGCCGTGGTTTTCCCATGATGTGACTAACCGTAACGAGTGGGTGCGTGTTATCGGATCCGCCGAAAGGCAGATCCGCTGGTGACGGAGACCTTGCGGTCGGCCGATGTGCCCCGGCCCGTCCGCCACGAAGCTACCGGTAGTCCTGATCGAGCTGCCTGGAGGAACCACCGTGTCGCACTTCGCAACGACGTCACTGGCCCGCCCGGATCAGTCCATGGCGGCCGTGGCCGCGGTGGACCTGGTCAAGGTCTACGGAACCGGCGAAACCGCCGTCCGCGCCCTCAACGGCGTCACCATCGGATTCGCCACCGCCGCGTTCACCGCCATCATGGGCCCCTCCGG
>JAOPVE010000461.1 GCA_025963185.1 Actinomycetes bacterium | reverse complement strand
GCGCAGCTCGGGCCACTCGTCGCGGCCACCAAGCACAGCGAGCGGGTCGCCACGGCGCTGACCGGTCCGCAGTCCGGGGTGGTGCTCGTGGACGACCTCGCGCACGGGCTCCGGGTGGTCGACGCGTACGCGGCCGAGCACCTGGAGATCCAGACGGCCGATGCCCGGGCGGTGGCGCGCCGGGTCCGCAACGCCGGGGCGATCTTCGTCGGCCCGCACTCGCCGGTCTCGCTCGGCGACTACTGCGCCGGGTCCAACCACGTGCTTCCCACGGGCGGCTGTGCGCGGCACTCCTCGGGGCTGTCGGTGCAGTCGTTCCTGCGGGGCGTGCACATCGTCGAGTACTCCGAGGCGGCGCTGCGCGAGGTCGCCGGGCACGTCGTGACCCTGGCCAACGCCGAGGACCTGCCCGCCCACGGCGAGGCGGTCACGGCGAGGTTCGCCCGATGAGCGAGCTGCCGATCCGGCCCGAGCTGGCCGGCCTGACCCCGTACGGCGCGCCGCAGCTCGACGTCCCGGTGGCGCTCAACACCAACGAGAACTCCTATCCTGTCCCCGCCGAGGTGGCCGACGCCATCACCGAGGCGGTCCGGGCCGAGGCGACAAACCTCAACCGGTATCCGGATCGCGAGGCGGCGGCCCTGCGCGAAGACCTGGCCCGCTACCTGGGCCACGGGCTGACGAGCGCGCAGGTGTGGGCGGCCAACGGGTCGAACGAGGTGCTCCAGCAGATCCTGCAGGCGTTCGGCGGACCGGGACGGTCCGCGCTGGGCTTCACCCCCGACTACTCGATGTACCCGCTGCTGGTCCAGGGCACGGGCACCCGGTGGATCCCCGGGCGCCGCAACACCGACTTCTCGCTGAGCCCCGAGCGGGTCGCCAAGCAGGTCGCCGAGCACCAGCCGGACGTCGTGTTCCTGTGCTCGCCGAACAACCCGACCGGCACCGCGCTGAGCCTGGACGTCCTCGACGCCGTGCTCGACACCGCACCCGGCATGGTCGTGGTGGACGAGGCCTACGCCGAGTTCGCGCGCGCGGGCACGCCGAGCGCCCTGACCAGGCTGCCCGGTCACCAGCGGCTCGTCGTCACGCGCACGATGAGCAAGGCGTTCGCGCTGGCCGGGGCCCGGGTCGGGTACCTGGCGGCGGACCAGGCGGTGGTCGACGCGCTGCGGCTGGTCCGGCTGCCCTACCACCTGTCGGCGCTGACCCAGGCCGCCGCGCGTGCTGCGATCGCCCACGCGGGCGCGCTGCTGTCCACCGTCGAGGCGATCAAGACCCAGCGCGACCGGATCGTGGCCGAACTGGACACCCGGAGCCTCGCCGTGATCCCCAGCGACGCGAATTTCGTGCTGTTCGGCGGGCTCGCCGACAACCGGGCGGTCTGGCAGGGGCTGCTCGACCACGGGGTGCTGATCCGCGATGTCGGCCTGCCCGGCTTCCTCCGGGTCACGGCCGGCACCCCCGAGGAGACGACGACCTTCCTCGCCGCACTCGACGATGTTCTCGGCGCCGCCCGCGGCGACGCCACAGCTAGCAGGGAGCACACGGCATGAGTGAGCGGAGCGAGCGAATCGTGAGTACAGCGCGTCCCAGGGGAATGGCCGGCTCGAGCGAAGCGAGGGCCGTGGCATGAGCCGCACTGGACGCGTCGAGCGCGCTACGCACGAGTCGAAGGTGCTCGTCGAGATCGACATCGACGGCGCGGGCACCGTGGACATCGAGACCGGCGTCGGCTTCTACGACCACATGCTCTCCCAGCTGGGCAAACACGCCGGCTTCGACCTGACGATCCACACGATCGGCGACCTGCACATCGACGCGCACCACACCGTCGAGGACACGGCGATCGCCCTCGGGCAGGCGTTCCGGCAGGCGCTCGGCGACAAGTCGGGCATCCGCCGGTTCGGCGACGCGCTCGTGCCGCTGGACGAGGCCCTGGTCCAGGTTGCCGTCGACCTGTCCGGGCGGCCCTACCTCGTGCACGAGGAGCCGCCGGTGATGGAGACCGCGCAGATCGGCAACGCGTTCCCGGGCACGCTGGTCCGGCACGTGTGGGAGGCGTTCACGTTCAACTCGAACATCGCCATGCATGTGCTGGTCCGCACTGGGCGCGACGCCCACCACATCGCCGAGGCCCAGTTCAAGGCCGTCGCCAGGGCGCTGCGCGACGCCACCGCGCTGGACCCGCGGGTCAAGGGCGTCCCCAGCACGAAGGGCAAGCTGTGACGCGGGTCGTCGTCCTCGACTACGGATCGGGCAACCTGCGCTCCGCTGAGCGGGCCCTCGCCCGCACCGGCGCCGACGTCACGGTCACGCCCGACTTGAGCGCGGCAGCCGAGGCCGACGGCCTGGTGGTGCCCGGGGTCGGCGCGTACGCCGCCTGCGTGGCGGGCATCGAGCGGGTCGGCGCCGGCCCGGTGATCGCCGAGCGGGTCGCCGCCGGGCGCCCGGTGCTGGGCATCTGCGTCGGCATGCAGATCCTGTTCGAGCGCGGCGACGAGCACGGCGTCGTCACCAAGGGGCTCGGGCTGCTGCCCGGCGAGGTCCGGCGGCTGCGCGCCCAGCGGGTCCCGCACATGGGGTGGAACACGGTCCGGCCGCCCGAGGGCAGCGCTCTGTTCGCGGGCGCCGAGAACGAGCGCTTCTACTTCGTCCACTCCTACGCGGCGACCGGCACCGGCGGATCCGTCACCTGGGCCGAGCACGGCGAGCCGTTCGTCGCCGCCGTCGAACACGGATCCCTCTGGGCCACCCAGTTCCACCCCGAGAAGTCCGGCGACGCGGGTGCGGTGCTGCTGTCCAACTGGGTCCGCTCGCTGGCCGCCGATCCCGTGGCAGATGAATCCCGTGGCAGATGAGTAAGGAGCGGGCGCGGCGCCGGGAGGCGCGGCTCGCCGAGTCCAGCCGGCGCACCGAGGCCGAGCGCAGGCGCGTCGCGCGGCGATCCCGGTGGCGCTCGGTGAAGGCACGGCTCGCACCGCGCCGGCGCCGGGTCGGGCGGCTGCCCTCCCGGTTCAGCCGCGCGCAGACGAAGATCGGGGTGGGCGTGCTGCTGGCGCTCGTCGCGCTGGCGTTCTACCTGACCGGGTCGTGGCCGATCCGGATCGCCGTGATCGTCCTCGCCGCGCTGAGTTTGCCCGTCCTGCTGACCATTTCCTTCGACCGGAGAACCCGCTGACCATGACGCTCGAACTGCTTCCCGCCGTCGATGTCGCCGCTGGCCAGGCCGTCCGCCTGGTGCAGGGCGCCGCGGGCTCCGAGACCTCGTACGGCGATCCGCTGGAGGCCGCGCTCGCGTGGCAGCGAGACGGTGCCGAATGGATCCACCTGGTCGACCTCGATGCCGCGTTCGGCCGCGGATCCAACCGTGAGCTGCTGGCCACCGTGGTCGAGCGGCTCGACGTGCGGGTCGAGCTGTCCGGGGGGATCCGCGACGACGAGTCCCTCAAGGCCGCCCTCGCCACGGGCTGCCGGCGGGTCAACATCGGCACGGCCGCCCTGGAGGATCCGGAGTGGTGCGCCAAGGCGATCGCCGAGTACGGCGACCGGATCGCCGTCGGCCTCGACGTGCGCGGCACCACTCTGGCCGCCCGCGGCTGGACCCGCGACGGCGGCGAGCTGTTCGACGTGCTCGCCCGCCTGGACAGCGAGGGCTGCGCGCGGTACGTCGTCACGGACGTCCAGAAGGACGGCACGCTGACCGGGCCGAACCTCGCCCTTCTGCGGGACGTCTGCGCGGCCACGGACCGCCCCGTCGTCGCCTCCGGCGGGGTGTCGAGCCTGGACGACCTGCGCGCGATCGCCACCCTCACCCCGATCGGCGTCGAGGGCGCGATCGTCGGCAAGGCGCTCTACGCCGAGGCGTTCACGCTGCCCGAGGCGCTCGCGGCGGTGGCGCGGTGATTGCCCGGTTCGGATCTGGCGGCCCGTGGGAGGCGTCCATCGGGTACTCGCGGGTCGTCGTCGCGGGCCCGTTCGCGATCACGGCGGGGACCACGGCGACCGTGGACGGGCAGGTCGGGCCGGTCGGGGATCCGCACGGCCAGACCAGGGTCGCCCTCGGGATCGCCCTCGACGCGCTCGCCAAGGCCGGGGCCGCGCCGGAACAGGTGATCCGGACCCGCATGTACGTCACCGACATCGGGCACCTGGACGAGGTCGGGCGCGCGCACGGCGAGCTCTTCGGCGAGATCCGGCCGGTGGCCACGATGGTCGCCGTCGCCGCTCTCGCCCACCCGGACCACCTCGTCGAGGTCGAGGTCGAGGCGTACGTGGGGGACTCATGACGGTCGCCGTCCGGGTCATCCCGTGCCTCGACGTGGACGCCGGGCGCGTCGTCAAGGGCGTCAACTTCACCGGGTTGCGCGACGCGGGCGACCCCGTCGAGCTGGCGACCGCCTACGACGCCGCCGGTGCCGACGAGCTGACATTCCTCGACATCACCGCCTCGTCGAGCGACCGGTCCACGATGTTCGACGTGGTCAGGCGCACCGCCGAGTGCGTGTTCATCCCGCTGACCGTCGGCGGCGGAGTCCGCTCCCTGGCCGATGTCGACGCGCTGCTGCGATCCGGGGCCGACAAGGTGGGGGTCAACACGGCGGCGATCGCCCGTCCGGACCTGCTGCGCGAGCTGTCCGAGCGGTTCGGCGCCCAGTGCATCGTGCTCTCCGTGGACGCTCGCCGGGTTCCCGAGGGCGGCGCCCCGACCTCCAGCGGCTACGAGGTCACCACCCACGGAGGCCGCCGCAGCGCGGGCCTCGACGCCGTCGAGTGGGCGGCCCGGGGCCAGGAGCTGGGCGTCGGCGAGATCCTGCTGAACTCCATGGACGGCGACGGCACCAAGGCCGGATACGACCTGCCGATGATCGCGGCGATCCGCGCGGTGGTCGACATCCCGGTGATCGCTAGCGGCGGCGCGGGCGCGGTCGAGCACTTCCCCCCGGCGATCGACGCGGGCGCCGACGCGGTCCTCGCGGCGAGTGTCTTCCACTTCGGCGAATTCTCGATCGCCGACGTCAAATCCGAACTCCGCCGCACCGGCCACCCCGTCCGCTGACCCCTCCCACCCGCCGCCCGCCCGAAACCGCCCCGAAGCGAGGGGGCGGGGGTGGCGGGCCGGTTTCAGGGGCGTGACCTCGTGGAAGTGCGGTAACTGCGGCCGGTGGGGGCCGGTCGGAGTTACCGCACTTCGGGAGGGGAGGGGGTGTCAGGATTCGAGGAGGCGCTCTACCACTACGCGGTAGCTGCGCAGGCGGGTGCGCATGACCTCGGTGTCGGTCGTGGTGCTGCGGGCGCCGACCGCCGAGCTGAGCGCCGCGGTGACCTCAGCCAGCAGCGACTCCGCCGCGGTCAGGGCCGCCGCCGGATCGTCGACGAAGCCCGCCTGGACTTCCCGCCACCGGCCCCGGAAGTCCGTCGACTGAGTGCCGGTGAACAGGTTCTCGTCGCTGCCGGGCGCGCGGTGCACCCCGGCCCGCTCCTCGGCGGTACGGGCGTCGTCGGTAGAGGTCTCGTCGGTAGAGGTCTCGTCGACAGGAGCCTGGTCTGCGCTCGCCTCGTCCGCACGCGCCTCGTCCTTGCTGGCCTCGTCGGTGCGGGTCTGCTCGGTGCGGGTCTCGCCGGCCCGGGCCTGCTCGGCGCTGCTCTCGCCCGGAGCGGTTTCGCCGGGGAGGACGTTGCCGGTGCGAGCCTGCTCGGCGTCACGGTCCGCATCGGCGGCCGTGTCGTCGCCGTCTCTGGGCGCCGGCACCGCCGCCTGCTGGGTGTCCGCGGCCGGGGTGCCGGTCGCGGCGGTGTCGCCGAAGTCACGGGCGGCCTCGGGATCGGCTGAGTCGCGGTCGTAGCCGGTGCCCAGGTCGAAGGATCCGGTGCCGCGGGGCTCGCCGGATCCTCCTGAGCGGCCGGCCTCGGGAACATGGTCTGTGCGCTGCATGATCATCTCTCCTCGGGGCGCTGTTGAAGTTCGGTCAGCCGCGGTTGCGGGGGATCCGGTGGCGGCCGTTGCCGCTGTCCGCTTCGCCGTCACGGGTCACGCCGGCCTCACCGGCTTCACCGGTCACGCGGGGCTCGCCGGTCGCGGCGCCGAGGTCGGGGCGGGGGACGCCGGATCCGATCAGCTCCTCGAACACGGCCCGGTAGTGGACCATGGCCAGGCGCAGGTCCTCCGTCGACGTGCCGGATCGGTGACCAGCCACGACGAGGTGCGCTTCGCGATAGTGGCTGAGGGTCGCCGCGTGCTCCACCGACAGATCCGCAGCCTGCTGTTCGTAGTTCTCGGTGGGGTAGCCGCGCTCGGCCATGACGGCGGTGATGAGGGAATCCGCCTCGGTGGCCGACTTCTCGGGCTCGTCGACGAAGTGTTCCTGCACCACGCGCCAGTCGCGCGTGTAGCCGTCGCGGGCCTGCGGGCTCAGGTCGTGGAGTTCGAGGTCGGCGTGCCGCTTCTCGCGTCCGGCGAGTTCGGCTTCGGCCTCCTTGCGGGATCCGGCCTCGGTGACCGTGCGGTCGTACTCGGGGCCGAACTTGTCACGGAGCCGCCGGCGGCGTAACGCGGGCAGCAGGGCCAGCGCGACGACGACGGCGACCACGACGATCACCACAACGACTAACGCTGCGATGGCGCCACCAGTCATGGGAGACCTCCTGGAGAAGGAAGTGTTCTCCCAGGCCAGTGCCCATCTCGCGGATCGGCAAACAATCGCAGGTCAGACTGCCCGCCTTGGCGGGCGACGGCTCAGGCGACGGCCGGAGCGTCGGGCTCGGCGGCGGGGCTGAGGCCAAGCGCCTGCCCGGCGAGTACGGCGCGCAACTCGGCCGCGATGATCGAGAACACGGCCGGATCGGCGACCAGCCCACCGTGGCTGGAGGTGACCTCGTGCGGGCGGCTGGCGGGGTCGAGGCAGGACTGCCAGGCCACCATCTCGTCGGTGCGCGAGTACACGGACAGGAACGGGATCGACTCGGGGAACGGCCCGGCGATGTCGGCGCGCAACTGGCGGCAGCACTCGCCCCACAGGCACTGGGCGCGGAACAGCCCGGGGAAGCCGAGGGTGCCGGCGACGCCGAGCGCGTAGATCTCCAGGCGCAGCAGCGGGTGGACCCCGGTGAGGTGCGCGAGCGGGCTGCCGAGGGTGATCAGCGAGCGGACGAGCCCCGGGTTGCGGACCGT
>JAOPVE010000460.1 GCA_025963185.1 Actinomycetes bacterium | reverse complement strand
TCTGCCGGGATCGGCTCGGCTCGATGAAGAAACCGACGGCGGTCGTACTCCGTTCGGATCCGCTACCGCGCAGCGCGGTGGGGAAGGTCTCCCGGCGGGAGATCCGGCAGCTCTACTGGCCGGGCGCTCTCGACGGGGATCGCAACATCAGCGGCGCCTGATCCGCCTTCCCAAGCCCACTCCCGGGGCAGCGCCATATCTCGATACGCCCATGCACCCCCTCGCCCAACATGGTGTGAGTTGTGAACGCAGTCATCGAATCGGTTGACCAGTTCGACACCGCGCCGATCGGAACGTGGACCGAGCCGCACGAGTTCGCCGTCGACCGGATGCGCCTGCAGGCGTATGCGCGGGCCACGAACGACACGGTTCCGGCGCACCTGTCCGGCGATTTCGCGAGCCCGATCTTCAACGTCGTTCCCGCATTCAAGGTGATCGCGCCGCTCACCGAGGAAATGCCGCCGCCCGCCAAGCGGATGATGGGGCTGCACGGCGAGCAGGATTTCCGCTTCCACCGTCCCATCGAAGCCGGAATGCGCCTTTACACGAAGGCCCTCCCGTTAGGGATCGTGCCCCACTCCACCGGATCCACGATCACGGTCAAGGGGGTGACCACCACCGAGGACGGCGAGCCCGTGGTGGACCAGTACGTGACGGTGTTCATCCGCACGGCGATCGCGCCCGAGGCGATCGGCGAGGGTCCGCCGCCGCGGGAGATCCACCGGGAGCCGGATCCGTTCGCGATGGTCACCGAGTCCTTCGACGTCGACCAGACCTTCCGCTACATGGGCGCGTCCGGCGACACGATGCCGCTGCACTCGGACACCGAGTTCGCCCGCCAGTTCGGGCTGCCCGGGATCATCCTGCACGGCAACTGCACCCTGGCGTTCGCCACCAGGGCGTTGCTGGACCAGACCAGCGGAAACGACGTCCGGCGGCTCAAGCGGCTGGCCGTCCGGTTCAGCCGGTGGGTCACGCCCGACGAGACGATCACGACGCGCATCTATCGCGCGGGAGACACCGAGGGCCGCGAGGTCTACGGCTTCGAGACTGCGGTCGGCGGCGGCGCGCTGTGCCTGTCCGACGGCCTGATCGAAGTGGCCCCCCAGTAGTCCCCCTGCCCGGCCGAACGGACTGCACTGCCACATCTACTAGTGAGGAGAACGTCATGAGGAACGCGGGAAGTCGCTTAGGTGCGCTGCACTCGAATTGGACCGTCGTCGACGCGGCCGCGCTGATCATGCGCGGGGTGCTCGGCTACGTGTTCGTGGCGCACGGCGCCCAGAAATTGTTCGGCTGGTTCGGCGGAGGCGGGATCGACGGCACCACCGCCTTCTTCACCTCGCTCAAGATCCCCGCCCCGAAGCTGATGGCGATCGCCAGCGGGCTGGTCGAGTTCTTCGGCGGGATCGCGATCATCGTAGGGCTGCTGACCGTCGCGGCGAGCCTGGCGCTCATCGTGGATATGGTCGGGGCTATCGCCACGTTCAACCACGCGCACGGCTTCTTCGTGGAGTCGCCCGACGGCGGCTGGGAGCTCAACTTCGTGCTGATCGGGCTGCTGGCGGCACTCGCCCTCGTCGGCGCGGGCGCCTGGAGCATCGACCACTCGATCGGCCTGGCCCGCGCCCGGGGGACCGACGCGGCGGCGTTGCCGCGACGGGACTACTCCCGCATTGCGCGCTAAGCCGCGTTTCTAACATGTGACGATTACTTGACGATCGCGTTTCAGACGTAGTACGCTCACAGCATTGCAGCTCAGGGATCACACCCTGCGTGAGACGAATCGGTCGCTCCGCGCACTCGACGCGAGCGAAATCGCGAAAACGCGAGACACATCGAAACCCTGCCCGCGATGAATGACACGTCGCAAAGGACCGAACGATGGCTGCCAACCGAAATCTCCCTCGTCGCCGGGTTCTCCTGCTCGCGACCACTTCTGCGATCACGATGACGCTCGCCGCGTGTGGGGCTTCCGGCTCCGCGGGCTCGGCCGGCGCCAGCGGACCGGCGACGATAGCCGTCGGCAACGGTCCCTTCTTATCGAACGCCGATCTCTACCTTTCGAACGAGAAAGGGTATTTCGGCGAGAACGGGCTGAAGACCAACATCAAGGTGCTCACGGCCGGCAGCAACGCCGTCCCCCAGCTCCTGAACAACAGCCTCCAGTTCGCCGCGGTCGACGTGGCTACGGCGATCACGGCCGTCGCGCAGCACCTGCCGGTCCAGGTCGTCGCCCCCAACACCGTCGGCAGCGCCGGGAAGACCGGCTACGCGGGCGTGATGGTGGGCCCGAATTCCGGCATCGCCTCACCCGCCGGCCTGGTCGGCAAGACGGTCGCGGTCAACCAGATCAACGGCACGGCGATGATCCTGACCAAGGCCACGCTGGCCAAGGCCGGAGTCGATCCGGAGAAGGTGAAGTTCACCGAGGTGGCCCCGCCGCAACTGGTGCCCACGCTCGCCGCCGGACGGGTCGACGCCGCGGTGCTCGGCGAGCCCGGAGTGACCGCCGCCGCCAGCATGAAGATGAAGTACCTGTTCAACCTCGAAGAGCAGACGGTTCCGGGCGCGGTCACGTTCGTCTACATCACCTCCAAGGCGTACGCGGCCAAGAACCCCGGTGTGGTGAAGTCCTTCGACGCCGCCCTGCGCAAGGGGCACGTCTACGCCAACGCGCACCCGGACGAGGTCCGCACGATCGCGAAGACCTCCACCCAGGTGCCGGCCCCGCTGCTCGCCAAGGTGACACTGCCGACCTTCGGTGAGAAGGCCGTCGATCCGGCCGAGATCGACACCTGGATCACCCTGCTGGAGCAGTACGGCGGCTTCGACAAGAGCAAGGCGCCGAGCGCTTCCGCGCTCCTGGGCCGGTAGGTTGCGATCATGACCGACAGTGCGGTCGGCGGGCTGCCGGGGACGAGTTCCCCGGCCGCCCCGCTGGCTGTCCCGGTGGGTGGCCGCCGAGCCAGGAGCGCCCCGCGGCGGTCCTCGCCGATGGTCCTCGCGCAGCTCGGGGTCATCGCGCTCGCGGTCGGCCTCTGGTGGTACCTGTCCGGCGTCGCGCCGGGTTCGGTCCCCTCGCCCGTACGCACGTTCGCCGAGCTGGGGGCCCTGGTGGGCACCGGCGCACTCTGGACCGCGGTGGCCCAGACATCGGCGGCCTGGCTGATCGGGATCGCGGTCTGCACGCTCGTCGGCATCCCCGCCGGGCTCCTCATCGGCGCGAGCCGGATCGCCACCGACAGCACCCGCCTCACGATCGACTTCGTGCGGAACATCCCGCCGGTCGCGCTCGTCCCGCTGGGACTGCTCCTGTGGGGCCCGACCCGGAACATGGTGCTGCTGCTGGTCATCTCCGGGACGATCTGGCCGATCGTGATCCAGTCGATCTACGCGTCCCGGCAGGCCGAGCCGCAGCTCCGCGATGTCGCCCGGGTGTTCCACCTCGGCCGGCGCTGGTGGCTCACCCACATCTTCCTGCCCGGGGTCACACCGTTCGTGATGACCGGCCTGCGGGTCGCCGCGACGATCTGCCTGCTGCTCACGATCACCGGCGAACTGTTCGGGGGCGCGCCGGGGGTCGGAACGCAGATCCAGAACGCGCAGATCGGGAACGACAATCCGCAGATGTACGCGTATGTCGTCGTGGCCGCGCTGCTCGGGCTGCTGGTGAATTCGCTCATCTGGATCGCGCAGCGACGGCTGCTGCGCTGGCACCCGTCCTTCCGGAAGGGGTCGTGATGCGCACCGCCCGGCGTTGGCTGTACTCCTCGGCGATCGAGCTGTGGCTGCCCGTCCTGCTCCTCGCGGCCTGGTGGTTCGCCAGCCAGGATTCCCTCTCGCCGTATTTCCCGTCGCTGCGCTACATCCTCGACAGCTTCCGGCAGGACTGGCTGGGCGCGAACGCGATCCGTAATCTGCGGCCCAGCCTGACCGTGCTGGCGGCGGGATTCGGACTCGCCGTCGTCGCCGGTGTCGCGGTGGGCGCGGTATTGGGACTGAGCCGGCGCACCGAACGGGCCACCCGCCCGCTGCTGGAACTGGTGCGCGCGGTGCCCGGAGTGGCGCTGCTGCCGGTGTTCATCGCGCTGATCGGGATCGGCACCGACATGAAGATCCTGCTGGTCGCGAGTGGCGCGGTCTGGCCGGTGCTGCTGAATACGACCGACGGAGTCCGCAGCACCGAGCCGCTGCTCATCGACATGGCGGTCTCGTACGGAATGGGCCGCTGGCGGCGACTGCGGTCGATCATCCTTCCCGCCGCCGCGCCGCAGATCTTCGCCGGAGCGCGCACCGCACTGGCGATCTCGGTGATCATCATGGTGGTCAGCGAGACCGTCGGATCCCAGGGCGGAATCGGCTATTTCCTGCTCGCCGCCCAGCGCAGTTTCCAGATCACGGACATGTGGGGAACGATCATCGCCCTCGGCGTTCTCGGCTATCTGCTGAACGTCCTCTTCCGGCTGACCGAGGCGATCGTCCTGCGCTGGCACCGGCTCTACCAGGCCCGCCTCAGCGCGCCCCGGCGATGACGAATTCCCGGAGGGACCGATCATGACGCAAGTCGACCAGCGGATCGCGGCGCCGGCGCTCGAAGCGGCGGCACTCGGTCACCACTACGGCGAGCATCACGTGCTCAAGGACATCAGCTTCGAGGTTGGCACCGGCGAGTTCGTGTGCATCGTGGGGCCGTCCGGGGTGGGCAAGACCACGTTGCTCCGGTGCCTGAGCGGCCTCCAGGATCCGTCGGTGGGATCGGTCCGGTTCCGCGGCGCCCAGGTGGCCGGCCCCCCGCGCGAACTCGCCCTGGTCTTCCAGGACTACAGCCGCTCGCTGCTGCCGTGGGCCTCGGTGCTCGACAACGTGTCCCTGCCACTGCGGGCCGGGGGCATGCGCAAGCGCGCCGCCGGCGAGGCCGCCCGGGCCGCGCTGGGAGAGGTCGGGCTCGGCGGGGCGGATCCGTCGGCCTACCCCTGGCAGCTCTCGGGCGGCATGCAGCAGCGGGTGGCGATCGCGCGGGCGCTGGCCTACCAGCCCTCGATCGTGCTCATGGACGAGCCGTTCGCGTCCGTGGACGCCCAGACCAGGGCCGACCTCGAGGATCTCGTCCGCCGGCTCCAGGTCGACCTCGGCCTGACCGTGCTGCTGGTAACCCACGACATCGACGAGGCCGTGTACCTGGCCGACCGGATCGTGGCGCTCGCCGGATCCCCGGCCGGGGTCGCCGAGGTCGTCACTGTCGGCCTCGGCCCGGAGCGCGACCAGCTCGACACCAAGCTCCTGCCCCGCTTCGCCGAACTGCGAGCCCACGTCTACCGCCTCATCCGCGGCGCCCGCACCAGCGGCCCAGTGACCACTGAGGAGTAATCATGCTGTTCGCCCTGCTCGTCGACTTCCCGTCCGGGCCGCCCGCGCCCGAACTGCTGGACGCGCACCGCGACTGGCTCGCGGCCCGGTTCGCCGAGGGCAGCTACCTGCTGTCCGGATCGCTCGACGGCGTGGACGGCCACCCGCCGTCGGCGCTCGCGCTGCTCGAGGCGCCCGATCTGGAGTCCGCGAAGGAATTGATGAGTACCGAGCCGCTGTTCCGCGCGGGCGCGCTGGCCCACCGGGTGGTGCCGTTCAACGCGCGGTTCCGGGCAGCCGACCTGGACGGGCGGTTCGGCGACGAGGTGACGGCGATTCCGGTCCAGGTGCCGAGATGAGTGGTGACCTGCCGCCGGCGCCCGATGTCGTGCGGTCGTCGTATGCCGAACTCGTCGTGACGGATCTCGCTCGCGCGCGCTGGTTCTGGGTGGAGGTCCTCGGGCTGCACGCCGAGTCCGACCGCGACGGGGTGCTGTGCCTGCGGGGAACCGACGAGCTGACCCACCACAACGTGGTCCTTCGGGAGGGTCCGGCCGCCGCGCTGAGCCACCTCGCCTACCGGGTACGGACCCCGGCGGACGTCGATCGCGCCGAGGCCCACTTCGCCGCACTCGGGTGCCCCACCCGGCGGATCCCCGCGGGCAGCGGCACCCCCGGAGTCGGCGACGCCGTCCGGGTCATCGATCCGCTGGGCTTCCCGGTCGAGTTCTACTACGCGATCGAGCGGGGCGAGCGGCTGATCCAGCGCTACGACCTGCACCGGGGCGCGGCGATCGCCCGGCTCGACCACTTCAACATCGTCGTCCCGGACATCGACGCGGCGTACGGGCACTACCGGGGACTCGGGTTCGGCTGCTCGGAGACCATCGAGGACGAGCACGAGATGTACGCCGCGTGGATGTACCGCAAGCAGACGGTCCACGACGTGGCGTTCACGGGTGGCGCCGGTCCGCGGCTGCATCACCTGGGGCTGGCGACCCACGAGTCCCACCAGGTGCTGCACATCGCCGACATCCTCGGATCCCTGCACGCCGAGAACCACATCGAGCGCGGCCCCGGCCGGCACGGCGTCTCGAACGCCTTCTACGTGTACCTGCGCGACCCCGACGGCCACCGGATCGAGGTGTACACCTCCGACTACTACACGGGCGATCCGGACCACGAGACCTTCCGCTGGGACGTCAACGACGACCGCCGGCGCGACTACTGGGGCAACGCGGTCATCGAGTCCTGGTACAAGGAGGCGACCCCGGTGCTCGACCTCGACGGCAGGATCGCGCCGATCGAGGAGTCGCGGATCGACGAGAGCGCGATCCGAGTCGGCGCGGACGGCCTCGGTTCCCCCCGCGAAGTGCGGTAACCGCGGCCGGTCGGGACCGGCCGGAGTTACCGCACTTCGGGGGGTTTGCGGGTGGTGCGGGCGGCCGAGGCCGCGGCGAGGGCCTGGATCGTGTGCAGCTTGTGGGCCCGGGTCGCCGACTCGATCGCGCTCGCCGTGGCGCCCTTCTCGACCAGCCGGATGATCTGCTCGTGCTCGGCGACGGAGCTGCGCGCGCGTCCCGGCACGTAGATGAACGACGACCGGCGGATCGTGTCCAGCTTCGCCCACTGCTGCTCGACCAGGGCGCGCACCTGCCGATTCGGGCACCGGTCGTAGAACACGAAGTGGAATGCCCGGTTCTCGCGGCTGAACTCGATCGGATCGAAGTCGCCGAGCAGCGCGTTCAGCCGCGCGTTGGACCGCCGGGCCGCGGTGAGGTCGCTCTTGCGCATCCGGGGAGCGGCCAGCGCGGTCGCCGCGCCTTCGAGGATCGCCAGCACCTCGGTGGTCTCGGCGAACTGGGCCTCGTCGAAGGTGGCGACCCGGGCGCCGACGTTGCGCTGGAAGTCGACGTACCCCTGCGCCTCTAGTCGCCGGACCGCCTCGCGAACGGGCACGGGGCTGACGTCGAACTCGCGCGCGATCCGGTCGAGCACGAGCCGGTGGCCCGGACCGTACGACCCGTCGAGGATCCGGCGCCGGATCGCTTCGTACACGATCTCGTGCTTCGACCCCGCGCTTGCCGAGGTGCCGTCGCCGGGGCTGACCGGGGCTGCTGACATGCCCACAGCCTAGCGATCCGGTCGTGGTGGTGACAACGGAGCGCGCCTGTGCGAGACTCGAAATCATATACGATTTGGAGGCGATGACGTGAGCGCCGAACTTCGGGTGGACGGTCCGCAGGTCCAGCAGCGCTGGGGTGCGCCGGGCAAGGTGATCGCCGTCCACGTCAACTACGCCAGCCGCGCCCGCGAGCGAGGCCGGGTGCCCGAGCACCCCTCGTACTTCCTCAAGGCGCCGACCTCGGTGTCGGCGAGCGGGCAGACGATAGTCCGGCCCCGCGGCTGCGAACTGCTCGGGTTCGAAGGCGAGATCGTGCTGGTCATCGGCCGGCGAGCCCGGCGGGTGAGCCCGGGCGAGGCGTGGGACCACGTGGCCGCCGTGACCGCGGGCAACGATGCCGGGGTCTACGACCTGCGGTACGCCGACGCCGGATCCAACCTGCGCTCCAAGAGCGGCGACGGGTTCACCCCGGTCGGCCCGCGGTACCTCGACGCGCGCTCGGTCGATCCGGCTGATCTGCACATCACGACCTGGGTGAACGGCGTCGTCGTGCAAGACGCGGGAGCGGACGAGTTCCTGTTCCCGCTGGCCCAGATCGTCGCTGACCTCTCCCGGCTGTCCACCCTCGAACCGGGCGACCTGATCCTCACGGGCACGCCCGCCGGAGCATCGGTGGTTTCACCCGGCGACGTGGTCGAGGTCGAGGTCACTGCCGGGCCGCTCAGCACGGGCCGGCTCGTCAACGAGGTGGTCGAGGGCGACCACGAGCTGGACCCGTGGGGTGCGATGCCCCGGCAGGATCCGTCGGTCCGCGCCGCCGCGTTCGGCGGTGCCCCCGCGCGGCCCGCCCTGGACGACGACCTGCGCCGCCGCCTGTCCCGCGTCTCGACGGCGACCCTGGCATCGCTGCTCCGCAAGCGCGGGCAGTCGCACGTCACGATCGACGGGGTCGCCCCGGTCACGCCCGGCATGCGCATGGTCGGCACCGCCCGCACCCTGCGCTATCTGCCCTTACGCGAGGACCAGTTCGCGCTCAAGGGCGGCGGCTTCAACGCCCAGAAGCGGGCCGTCGACTCGATCGCGCCCGGCGAGATCCTCGTCATGGACGCCCGGCAGCAATCCCAGGCCGGCACGATCGGCGACATTCTCGCCCTGCGCGCCCAGGTGCGCGGGGCCGCCGGCGTCGTGACCGACGGGGCCGTGCGCGACCGGGACGCCCTCGCGGATCTCGGACTGCCGGTGTTCGCCGCCGCCGCGCACCCCGCCGTGCTCGGGCGCGTACACGTGCCGTGGGACCTCGACGTGCCGATCGCCTGCGGAAACGTGCTGGTCGAGCCCGGTGACGTGGTGGTCGGGGACGGCGACGGCGTGGTCGTGATCGCGCCCCAGCTCGTCCCCGCGCTGCTGGCCGACGCCGAGCAGCAGGAACTCGAAGAACTCTTCATCGCCGAGCAGGTCGCCGCCGGGGCGTCCGTCGACGGCCTCTACCCGATCGGGCCGAGCTGGCGCGACCGGTTCGACAGCTGGCGCGCCCAGCACGAGGGGGACCGATGAGATACCGGTCGGACCCGGCCCAGATCCGGGGATCCATCACCGCCACACTCACGCCGTTCGCCGCCGACGGATCCGTCGACCACGACAGCCTGCGAGCGCTGGTCCGCTGGCAACTCGACCAGGGATCGCACGGCATCTCGATCGGCGGATCCACGGGGGAGCCCAGTTCGCAGTCGATCGCCGAGCGGATCGCCGCGATGGCCACGGTCGCCTCCGAGGTCGCCGGCACGGTCCCGTTCCTGGCCGGCACCGGGACGGCGAAGCTGGACGAGACGATCGAGCTCACCGCCGCCGCCCAGAACCTCGGCGCCGACCTCGCCCTCGTCATCACCCCGTACTACGCGCGACCGACCCAGCGGGCGCTCTACGAGTGGTACGCGACGATCTGCCGCGAATTCCCCGGCATGCCGATCGTCAGCTACAACGTGCCTTCGCGGACCGCCGTGGAGATCGCACCGGAGACCGTCGCGTCACTTCGGCGCGACCTGCCGAATTTCGTGGGCATCAAAGAGACCACGAAGGACTTCGAGCACTTCTCCCGCGTCCTGCACCTGTGTGGGCGCGATTTCCTCGTCTGGTCCGGCATCGAGCTGTTGTGCCTGCCCCTGCTGGCACTCGGAGGCGCCGGATTCATCAGCGCGCTCACCAATATCGCTCCCGCTCCCGTGGCCCGGATGTTCGATTTGTGGGCCAAGGGCGAGCAGTCCGCTGCTCTGGACCTGCACTACGCGCTGCACCCGCTGGTCGACCTGCTGTTCGTCGAGACCAATCCCGCGCCAGCGAAACACGTTCTCGCCGAATGGGGCCGAATCTCCTCGGCTTACGTCCGGCCGCCACTCATCGGGCCGACGCCGAATGCGGTCCACGCGATCCGCGAACTGCTTTCCGCAGGCGCGCCGGTGATCGATCCGGCCACCGGAACCCCGCGCTAGCCCCGTAAAGGAGTACGACATGACCGAGACCATCAGCCAGCCCGCGCGGCTCGGGGCGCCCGCCGGACTGCCCGCGGAAATCCTGCACTACATCGGCGGGCGCCACGTGCCGAGCCGGTCGGGCCGCACGTTCGCCAATGCCGATCCGGTGTCGAACCAACCGTATGCGGACGTCGCCGCCGGTGACTCCGAGGACGTCGCCGCCGCGGTGGCCGCCGCGACCAGGGCATTCGAGCACGGACCCTGGCCGCGAATGCTCCCCCGGGACCGCGCGCGAATCCTGCACGCCATCGCCGACGCGATCGAGGCGCGCGACGAGCAGATCGCCGAATTCGAGGCCTGGGACACCGGACTACCGATCGCGCAGGCCCGCGGACAGGCGCGCCGGGCCGCCGAGAACTTCCGCTTCTTCGCCGATCTGATGATCGGGCTCGGCGACGAGGCGTTCCGGGTGGGGGAGTCGCAAATCAATTACACGCTCCGCGAGCCGATCGGGGTCGCCGGGCTGATCACTCCGTGGAACACCCCGTTCATGCTGGAGAGCTGGAAACTCGCGCCCAGTCTCGCGGCCGGTTGCACGGTGGTCCTCAAACCCGCCGAATGGACTCCGCTGTCGGCCAGCCTGCTGCCCGCGATCCTCGAAGAAGCGGGCCTGCCCGAGGGTGTGGTCAACATCGTCCACGGGATCGGCGAGGAGGCCGGCGCCGCACTCGTCGCGCACCCCGGCGTGCCCCTGATCTCGTTCACCGGCGAGACCACCACCGGGCAGATCATCATGCGCAGCGCGGCCGACCACCTCAAGGGACTGTCGATGGAACTGGGCGGAAAGTCGCCCTGCATTGTCTTCGCCGACGCGGATCTCGACCGGGCCCTCGACGGATCCGTATTCGGCGTCTTCTCCCTCAACGGCGAGCGCTGCACCGCCGGATCCCGGATTCTCGTCCAGCGATCCATTTACGACCAGTTCGTCGCCCGGCTGGCCGAGCGAGCCGCGAATGTCGTGGTCGGGCCGCCGGAGGATCCGTCGACGGAACTGGGCGCGCTGGTCCACCCCGAGCACTACGAGCGGGTCAAGGAGTACGTGCGGATCGGCGTCGCGGAAGGCGCGAGTCTCGTCGCCGGCGGATCCCGCCCGGCCCACCTCGCCGAAGGCAATTACCTGGCGGCCACGGTCTTCGCGGACGTCACGCCGGAAATGCGGATCTTCCAAGAGGAGATCTTCGGGCCGGTCGTCTGCGTCACGCCCTTCGAGGACGAATCCGACGCCGTACGGCTCGCGAACTCCACGAAATACGGGCTCGCCGCCTATGTGTGGACGAATGATCTTCGGCGCGGACACCGGGTCGCCGCGGACGTAAAGTCGGGGATGTGCTGGCTCAACAGCCACAACGTCCGCGACCTCCGCACCCCCTTCGGCGGGATCAAAGCCAGCGGACTCGGCCACGAGGGCGGCACGCACAGCATCGACTTCTACACCCATCAGCGCGTCGTCCACGTCGCCGTCGGGGATCTCGCACCGCCTCGATTCGGCGCGCGGCCAGCCTTTCGGCGCAGATGAGAAGTGTGTTCGGCAACGTTCCGGACGGACAAGGAGAGGGCACATGATTCTCGACTCGGCGTCATGGCAGGGGAACGTCTTCCTCGGCGGGAAATGGTCGCCCTCCTCGGGCGGCGTCATCGACGTGGTCGAGCCCGCGACGGGCAACGTGCTCGGTCATGTCGGACTCGCCGATCCGGCCGATGTCGCCCAGGCGGCCGAGAGCGCGGCCGAGGCGCAGCGCGGCTGGGCGGCACTGCCCCACCCCCAGCGCGCCGCGGTGCTGCGCAGGGCCGGGCAGCTGTTCGCCGAGCACGCCGACGAGGTGTCGTGGTGGAACATCCGGGAGGTCGGGGCGATCCCGCCGATGGCCGGATTCGCCGTCCACGTCGCCGAGCAGGAGTGCTACGAGGCCGCAGGGCTGCCGTCCCGGCCGTACGGCGAACTGCTGCCCAGCGAGGAACCGCGGCTGTCGATGGCACGACGCGTCCCCGTCGGTGTCGTCGGCGTGATCTCGCCCTTCAACGTCCCGCTGATCCTGAGCATCCGCTCGGTCGCCCCGGCTCTGGCGCTCGGGAACGCGGTGATCCTCAAGCCCGATCCGCGGACCGCCGTCACGGGCGGCGTCTCCATCGCGCGGATCTTCGAGGAGGCCGGACTCCCGCCCGGCGTCCTGCAGATGCTCCCCGGTGGCGCCGACGCGGGCGAGGCGATGGTGACGCACCCGCTGGTCCGGGTCATCTCGTTCACCGGATCCACCCCGGCCGGCCGCAAGGTCGGAGCACTCGCCGGCCAGCACCTCAAGCGCGCCCACCTCGAACTGGGCGGCAACAACGCGCTGATCGTGCTGGAGGACGCCGACGTGGACCAGGCCGTCACGCTCGCCGCGTTCGGCAGTTTCTTCCACCAGGGCCAGATCTGCATGACGACCGGGCGCCACCTCGTCCACGAGCGCGTGTACGACGACTTCGTGGAGCGGCTCGCGGCGAAGGCGGCCGGGCTGCCCGTCGGGGATCCGGCCACGTCCGAGGTCGCGCTCGGCCCGATGATCGACGCCGGCCAGCGCGACCACACCCACGACATCGTCACGTCCACCGCGGCGGCGGGCGCTGTCGTGGCGGCGGGCGGTTCTTTCGAGGACCTGTTCTACCGCGCCACGGTCCTCACCGGCGTGCCCGTCGAGTCGCGGGCCTTCACCGAGGAGATCTTCGGGCCCGTCGCGCCCGTGACGCGATTCCGCAGCGCCGACGACATCGCCGCCCTCGCCCGCAACGAGTACGGCCTGTCGCTCGGCATCGTCACCAAGGACGTCATGCGCGGCCTCGCCCTCGCCGACAAGATCCCCACCGGGATCGTCCACATCAACGACCAGACCATCAGCGACGAGGCGAACAGCCCGTTCGGCGGCGTCGGCGCGTCCGGCACCGGATCCCGCTTCGGCGGCGCCGCGGCCAACGTCGACGCCTTCACCGAAACCCGCTGGGTCACGATGCGCGCCGAACCCCCGGGCTACCCGTTCTGAGCCGGGCGCGGCGGTAAATGGGATAATTCGGGCGTGCCGCCGAGACCGCCGTCTACGACCGCCCTCGCGCTCGTGCGATTCGCGGCGCTCTCGACGGGTGGCCTCTCCGTTCTGTTGGGAGGCCTGTTCTGGGTCACCGAGCCCGGCGAGCAGCTGCGCAACCTCGTGGTGATCCTCGGCGGCACTGCACTGTCCCTTGCCACCCTGCGGCCCGCGTTCCGGCCCGGCTGGCGGACGACCGCGGGGCTCGTGCTCGGTGGCGCGACCGCCATGCCGGCTACCTACTGGATCCGCCACGACGAGATCTGTTGTGAGTTCGCCTGGGTCGGCTCGTACGGCTACCCGTGGCGCTGGGGCGCGCGCGTCCTCCACTCGTCGACGTACCCGGAGAACGGCGACGCGCTACTCGCGGGAGGCGGCGGCCTGCCACTGCACGTCGATCCGGGGGGCCTGATCCTCGACGCCATCTTCTGGACCTACGCACTGCTCCTCTGCTGGCTCGTGGCCCGGGCCGCCGTCCTCGGAATCCGGGCCGCCCGCCGAACAACCTGAAACCGTCCTACGGATCACCGGGAGCCACCGGCCCAGTCAGTCGCGGCAGGCTGGCGACCCACTCCACCCGGTACTCCTCGAACGACACCGGCGAGCTCCCGCCGGGATCGTCGTCGAATCCGAACTCGTATTCGCATCGCTCGCAAACCTCGTAGGACGGGTTGCCCAGCTGCACCACGTATGGCGGCGTGAGCACCAGTCCTTCCGGCGGCGGCCACCGCTCGTACGGCTTGCCGATCCCGTGAAACCCACACACGGGACAGTCGTACACGGCGTCGTCCTGCGGACCCCGTTCCACTTGGTCAGTCTGCACTCCGGCGCGCCCATTCCCCACGAACCCGCCCCGAACTGGATCATTGGGCCGTGGAGACCTTCGTCGTCTACGCCAATTGGCAGGCGTCCGCCCCGTTCGGTGAAGACACGCTCGCCGAAATCTCGAGGCAATTCCGCCCCGACGACGAGGACACGTGCATCTGGATCGACGAGCGAAACGACTCGATCCTGCGGATATGCATCGACATCGAGGCTGCCGACGAGGCTGAACT
This sequence comes from Actinomycetes bacterium, assembly GCA_025963185.1. GTDB lineage: Bacteria > Actinomycetota > Actinomycetes > Mycobacteriales > Cryptosporangiaceae > RYN-140. The sequence goes on along the minus strand of JAOPVE010000460.1, from coordinate 1,111 downwards.
GAATCACCTCGCCGAGGCGGCGATCACCGAGGCAGCCCGCACCGTCGCCCTGCCCGGCCACATCGGCGACCTCACGGCATTCCGGTCCGACGACGACTGACAGCAACTCGCGCGGCTACGTGGCGTCGATGCCGTACTTCTCGGCCCGTGACCGGGGATCGTTGGCGCGCAGGTCGGCAAGCATCCGTGCCACCTGGACGTCGACCGGCTCACCGGTCACCGGGACGCGGAGCAGGTCGTGCGTGATGCTCCCGGATCGAGCCTTCGTCGACAGGTTGAACGCGCTGGGGTGCCATGAGGAAACCCAATTGAATTCGGTGTTCCACCGCGCCAAGATCGCCGGGTTCTCGGCCAGCAGCGTTCGACGGCTACCAGGATCGGTTCCCGTGCCGTCGGCAGGAAGGCCGTCACGACGGGGTGGGGAGGGCGACGCTTATGATCGGTGTATGGCGATGATATCGGGCGATCATGATCCGGGCTGTACGGCGGACCTGACGCCGGCGGTGGCCCTGTTCCGGAGCCTCGCGGATCCGGCCCGCCTGGCGATCGTCCATGAACTGGCCCGCGGCGAGCGCCGCATAGTGGACTTGACCAAGGCGCTGGGCCTCGCGCAGTCCACCGTGTCGGCGCATGTGGCGTGCCTGCGCGGCTGTGGCCTGGTGGACTTGCGGCCGGTGGGCCGCCAGTCCCTGTACCGGCTGACGCAGCCCGCGCTGCTGGGTGTGCTCGCCGCTGCCGAGCAACTCCTCGCCGAGACCGGGACCGCCGTCGATCTGTGCCCGAACTACGGCACCGAGCACACCAGCGGGAACGAGGTGCCGGCGTGAGCGGCGAGCACGGACACAGCCACGCCGTGCCGACTGGCGGGGGGCATCACCAACAGCTGGCGATGGTGCTGGCGATTTCCTCCGCGATCCTGGTGGTCGAGGTGATCGGCGCGGTCGCATCCGGGTCGCTTGCGCTGCTGGCTGACGCCGGGCACATGCTCACCGACGTCGCGGGACTGTCCCTCGCCCTGGTCGCGGCGGTGCTGGCGAGCCGCCCCGCCACTGTCGAACGGACCTGGGGTTACCGCCGAGCGGAGGTCCTCGCCGCCGCCGCGCAGGCCGCG
>JAOPVE010000400.1 GCA_025963185.1 Actinomycetes bacterium | reverse complement strand
CCCCTGACCGGCCACAGATTCCGCACTTCGGCGCAGACGGGTTCGGGCGACGGCTTCAGGCGAGGACGAGGAGGTCGAGGTAGCTCGTCGCCGGGGCATTCGGATCCGCCGCTCCCAGCCGGTCCATCCCCGCCGCGAACTCCGCGTCGGTCAGCGAGCGCAGCTTCGAGTCGGCGCCCCGGCGGATCCCGGCCGCATACTCCCCGAGCGTCGGCGCGCTCTCCTGCGGCACGGCCCGTAGCTCCGTGAGGGCGAAGCCCGCCGCCGCGAACACCTCGCAGGTGTGCTCGGCGCTCGGGTAGCCGGCGATGGCCCGCCGGGTCTCGGGAAAGAACCGCACCCGCAGGTCGCGGTCGCAACGGCCGGGAAAGACGTTGCGGATCAGCACGGGTGCGCCCGGCCTCAGCGCGCGACGCAGCTCCCGGGCGGCCGCCGCAAGATCCGGGAGATGGTGCAGCACCGAGCCGAGGAACGCCGCGTCCGCGCAGCTCCCGGGCACACCGAGTGCGCCCGCGTGCCCGTCCAGCACCTCGATGCCCGGCTGCACGGGAATCAGCACGCGCATCGCCGGATCCGGCTCGACGGCGACCACCCGCACCCCGAACCAGTCGTCGAACGCCGCCGCGAAGGCGCCCGTCCCGGCCCCGACGTCGAGGACCGTCGCCCCGGGCCGCAGGTACCGCCCGAGGGCCTCGCGCCACGCGGTGAGGCCCGCCCGCGGCACCTCGCGCGTCTGCTGGTACTCCCGGGCCCGCCGTATGTGGTCCGTGGTCATCAGTGCGGCACCGGGACCGGGTCGGGTGGGGCCATGCGGGTTGCCGTGCGGTCCGCCGTGATGTGTGCCCAGCGGCCGGTGGTGAGCAGGCCAACGCCGAGAACGCACAGGGCGCAGCCGAGGACGATCCACCAGCCGATGTGGCTGGCCTGGGCGAACCCGGTCCGCATCGAGCCGTGGACGTTCGACACCACCGCGGATCCGATGATCGCCACGCCCAGCGATCCGCCGACCTGCCTGCTCGTCGACGCGATCGCGGCCGCGACCCCGGCCTGCGCGCGGGGCATCCCCGAGACCGCGGTGTTCGTGATCGGGGCGTTCACCATCGCGAACCCGAAGCCGAACAGCAGGTAGCTGGCGACCAGCCACCCCGGCGAGGTGTCCGCGGTGAGCCGGGTGAACGGGATCATGGCGAGCGCCATCCCGGATCCGGCGAGGATGAGCGGCAGCCGGGTGCCGCGCGCACCGACGAGCCGCCCGGACACCGGCGCGCCGATCGCGGTCATCAGCGCCATCGGGAGCGTGTAGAGCCCGGCGTGCAGCGGTGAGTACCCGCGCACGTCCTGCAGGTAGAGGGTGTTGAGGAAGAGGAACCCGGCCAGCGCGGCGAACGCGCAGACCGCGATGACCGTCGCGCCCGCGAACGGGGCGCTGTGGAAGAACCGCAGGTCGATCAGCGGCTCGGGGCGGCGCGGCTCGTACCGGAGGAACGCGGCGAAGGCGGCGGCCGAGAGCACGAAGCAGCCGGTGATCTTCGCGGAGGTCCAGCCCGAATCGGGACCTTCGATGATGCCGTAGGTGAGCGCCGCGAGGGTCGTGAACACGAGCAACTGCCCCACCGGATCGATCCGCCGCGGGTGTGGCGCGCGTGACTCGGGCACGAACAGCGCGGCGAGCACGCAGGCGGCGATCCCGACGGGCACGTTCATCCAGAAGATGGACCGCCACCCGAACGCGGCGACCAGCACGCCGCCGAGCAGCGGGCCGAGCGCCATGCTGAGCCCGACGACGCCACCCCACACGCCGATCGCCCTGGCCCGCTCGCGCGGCTCGGTGAACGTGTTGGTGATGATCGACATGGCGACCGGGTTGAGCATGGATCCGCCGATGGCCTGGACCGCGCGGAACGCGATCAGCCAGCCGAGGGACGGCGCGACGCTGCACAGCAGGGATCCTGCGGTGAACAACAGCAGCCCGGCCTGGAAGGTGCGGCGGCGGCCGATCCGGTCGGCGGTCGACCCGGACAGGATCAGCAGGCTGGCGAGCACGAGCGTGTAGGCGTCGATGGTCCACTGCAGGCCCGAGAGGGGGGCGTGCAGGTCCGCCCGGATCGACGGCAGCGCGATGTTCACGATGGTGACGTCGAGCCCGACGATGAACAGGCTCATGCAGCAGATCGCGAGGATCAGCGCGCGGCGGCGCGGGCTCAGCTCAGGCACGGGCGCACCACGGGCTCGCAGGGCATCTCACCCTCGCGACCCTAGGGCGGCCCGCCAGCCCCGGCACCTCGGGGCCTTGCGGACACTCGTAGCACCGGACCGGCACCGAGGGGCCGGCTCAGCGGCGAGCCTGGGCGAACCGGACGATGTTGCCCGCCGGATCCCGGAACGCGCAGTCCCGCACCCCGTACGGCTGGTCGATGGGCTCCTGGATCACGTCCGCGCCCGAGGCCCTGACCTGCTCGAAGATCGCGTCGCAGTCGTCGGTCGCGAACACCAGCCTGCCCATGAGCCCCTTGGCCATGAGCTCGGTGATGGCCTGCCGGTCCGACGGGGACGCGTCGGGGGTGGCGGCCGGCGGTTCGAGCACGATCTCGACGTCCGGCTGGGCGGGCGGCCCGACGGTCACCCAGCGCATGTTCTCGAACGCGACGTCGTTGCGGACCTCGAGCCCGAGCGCGTCCCGGTAGAACGCGAGCGCCTTCTCGTGGTCGTCGACGCAGAGGCAGCAGTGCGAGAGTGTGATGGTCATGCCGAGCACGCTACGGACCGGATCCGCAGCCCGCTTCTCCGTTCCTGCTCCGGCGCGCCGAACCGCACCCTTCGCCAAACCGCCCCTCACCGAACCGCGGTAACTAGAGCCGGTCAGGACCGGCGGGAGTTACCGCACTTCGCGAACCACGGACGGGTGGCGCTGGCGTGGGAGGGGCGGCCGGGTGGCGCTGACTCGGTAAACTCGGCGGCTCGCCAGCCCGGACGGAGCCGCGTTGCCCGACCTGACGTACTTGCTGTGGCTGCTCACCACCCGCACGGTGCTCGTCTCCACCGCGTTCTGGATCGCCGTCACCGCGCTCGCCTACCGTCCGCTGGCCCGCCGGCTCGGCCCCCCGCGCCTGCCCACGGCCCTCGCGCTGATGTCGTTCGCGGTGATCGCCGTGGTCGTGTTCACGCCGCCGGTGGCCGGACACGGTGGCCTGGATCCGTCGCACACCTGTCTGGCGGTCTCGCGCACCGAACTGACCGAGGCGATCACGCACTTCGGCCGCGGGATCCAGGAGAAGCTGAACATCCTCATGCTCGTCCCGCTCGGATTCTTCGGCGCGCTCGCGACCCGCCGCCCCGGACGCTGGGCGGTGGCGATGCTGGCGTTTCCGGCGGTCGTCGAGACCATCCAGGGCAGCGTGATCGGCCGGTTCTGCTCCCCACTCGACTGGACCGACAACGCCGCTGGCGGCCTGATCGGCGTCGCCGCGGCCGTGGCCTTCACGGCAGCCCGCCGCCGCGGAACCGCCACCTCTCGGCCGGTCACCCCTCGAACGCAACCGGACTATTCGGGTATTCGCGCCCACTTCGCGGGCGATAAGCGCATCTTCCCCGACACTTCGCGCGGTCGCCCGGCCGACAACCCGGCCGGTGGGTCAGGCGACAGGAGGGCCGACAACGCGGGCAGTTCGGGCACGAACGGCGGCGCGGAGGGACGCGCTCGGTAGCATCCGCGCGCTACCCAAATCCGAGAAAGGCCCGATATGCGCCTCCGTTCCTTAGCCAGCGCGCTCGCCGCGACGACCGCCGCGGTGCTCGCCGGCGCCCTGATCCCGGCGGGCGCGTCCGCCGATCCGCAGCAGCCTGCAGCACAGGGTGCTCAGCCGCTCGCGCCGCTGGTCGCGGCCAGTCAGGGCCGGGTGATCGCCGGGGAGTACCTCGTCGTCCTGAAGCGGAGGCAGGGCGACAGCACGCTCACCGCCCGGCGCCACGGCGGCACGGTGCTCCGCGAGTACCGGACGGCCCTGACCGGCTACGCCGCCCGCCTCGACGCGGTGGCGCTGGCGGCGGTGCGCCGGGATCCGCAAGTGAAGTTTGTGCAGCCCAACGCCCGGCAAGCCGGATCGGCGGGCGGTACCCAGGCGAACGCCCCGTGGCACCTCGACCGGATCGACCAGCGCGCCTTCCCCCTCGACAGCACCTACCACTGGGCGAGCACCGGCAAGGGCGTGACCGCGTACGTGATCGACTCGGGCGTCCGCGGCACGCACACCGAGTTTGGCGGTCGGGTCAAGGCCGGCTTCAGCGCGATCGACGACGGCAACGGCACGAGCGACTGCGCGACCGGCACCGGCCACGGCACGTTCGTGGCGAGCGAGATCGGCGGCAAGACCTACGGCGTGGCCCGGCAGGTCTCGCTCGTGCCGGTGCGCGTGCTCGACTGCACGGGCAACGGCAGCACCGAGCAGATCGTCGCCGGGATGGACTGGGTGGCCCAGCACCACACGAGTCCCGCGGTGGCGAACATCAGCATCGAATCCTTCCAGGGCGCGGCCGACCCCGCGATGGACCAGGCGGCGGCCGGGCTGATCAGCTCCGGCGTCATCACCACGCTGATCGCGGGCAACTTCGACAGGGGCGACTGCCAGAACTCCCCGAAGGATCCGCGGGCGATCATCGCGGCCGCGTCCACCATCTCGGACGCGCGCAACACGATCTGGAACAACTCCAGCTACGGACCGTGTGTCACGGTGTTCGCCCCCGGCGCGGAGATCACCGGCGCGGGCGTCGCGAATGACACCGCGGTCGCGAACAACTGGTTCGGCACCTCGATGGCGGCCCCACTGGTGGCGGGCGCGCTGGCGAAGGTGCTGCAGACCCGGCCGACCCTGACGATGGCGCAGGCCAAGCAGCTCGTGATCGACACGTCCACCAAGAACACCCTCACGGACGTCGGCACCGGATCCCCGAACCGGCTGCTCTACTCCGCACCCACGACCTGACCCGGTTCGCCGGGCCCGCGCGCGACGGCGGGCCCGGCGAGAGCACCGCGGATCACCGACCCACGCCCTCCGCTCAATCCGCAGGCCAGAAGGCGCGTAGCCGGGGACGAAGTGGGGTAACGATCGGTCAGCCCCCACAGATCGAGGTGATGGTGATGACGGGAATCGCGGAGGCCGGCGTCCCGAGTAGCGGAACGATCAGGAGCCTCATTCCGGCGCGGATCGACCGCCTGACGTGGTCGCCGTTCCATACCCGGATGATCCTCGCGCTGGGCACGGCGTGGGTGCTCGACGGCATCGAGATCACGATCGCCGGGGCCATCGGGCCGGTCCTCACGAAGTCCGCGACGCTCGGACTCAGCGCCACCGAGGTCGGCGCGATCGCCAGCGTCTACCTGCTCGGCGAGGTGTTCGGCGCGCTGCTCTTCGGCCGCCTCTCCGACGCGCTGGGCCGCAAGAACCTCTTCGTCGTCACCCTCGGGATCTACCTGGCCGGCAACGCCCTCACCGCCCTGACCTGGGGAGGCGGGCTCGCTCCCCTGATCTTCCTGTACACGACCCGGTTCATCGCCGGCATGGGCATCGGCGGCGAGTACTCGGCGATCAACTCCGCGATCGACGAGATGATGCCCGCCAAGTACCGGGGCCGCGTCGACATCGGCGTCAACGGCACCTACTGGGGCGGGGCGATCATCGGCACGCTCGGCACGTTCGTGCTGCTCAACCACCTGTCCATCGGACTGGGCTGGCGGCTGGGCTTCCTCGTCGGCCCGGTGCTCGGGGCCATGATCTGGAACCTGCGCCGGCACCTGCCCGAGAGCCCGCGGTGGCTGATCATGCACGGGCGGGAGGAAGAGGCCGAACGGAACATCCGGATCATCGAGGAGCAGGCCGAGCGGTCCGGCCAGAAGCTGCCGCCGCTGGACGACTCGCGGGCGATCGAGATCCAGCCCGCCGCCGCGCACGGGTACCTGTCCCTGGTGCGGGTGCTGTTCCGCCAGTACCCGGCCCGCTCGGTGCTCGGCGCGTCGCTGATGATCACCCAGTCGTTCCTCTACAACGCGATCTTCTTCACCTACACGCTGGTGCTCACCCGCTTCTACGGGGTCTCGGCCGGGGACGCCCCCATCTACCTCATCGCGTTCGCCGTCGGTAACCTCGCCGGTCCGCTGACCATCGGGCACCTGTTCGACACGATCGGCCGCCGCAAGATGATCGCGGGGACCTACCTGCTCTCCGGCGTGCTGCTGGCGATCACGGCGTGGCTGTTCGACCAGGGGATGCTCACCGCCATCACCCAGACCATCGCCTGGTGCGTGATCTTCTTCTTCGCCTCCGCCGGTGCCAGT
>JAOPVE010000378.1 GCA_025963185.1 Actinomycetes bacterium | reverse complement strand
CGGTTATGGCCGACCGCCTCCGGCGAGTCGTGCCATGAACCGCTAACAAAGGCGACCGAGCGGCGCGCACTTTCGAAGGGGGGTGGTTACCAGGCGTAGGCCTCAGGGGCGGGGCCGCCGTTGCCCGGGGGCGGGAAGAGCTCGTCCAGGCGGGTCAGGGTCTTGTCGTCCAAGGTGATCTCCGTCGCGCGCAGGGATCCGTCGAGCTGGTCGACGGTGCGCGGGCCGATGATCGGGGCGGTCACCCCGTCCTGGTGGAGCAGCCACGCGAGCCCGACGTGCGCCGGATCCTCACCCAGTTCCGCGCACAGCTTCTCCCAGGCTTCGATCTTGTCGCGGTGCTTCTCCAGCGCCTCGGCGGATCGCCCGCTCAGCGACCGGCTGCCGCCTCCCGAGGCCTGCTTGCGCAGCACCCCGCCGAGGAGCCCTCCGTTGAGCGGCGACCACGGGATCACGCCGAGGCCGTACTCGCGGGCGGCCGGCAGGACTTCGAGTTCGATCCAGCGGGTGAGCAGGTTGTAGATCGACTGCTCGGAGACGAGGCCGGTGAAGTGGCGCCGGTGGGCGGCCTCCTGGGCTGCGGCGATGTGCCAGCCGGCGAAGTTCGAGGATCCGGCGTAGATGATCTTTCCCTGCGTGACCAGGGTGTCCATGGCCTGCCAGATCTCGTCCCAGGGGGTGTCCCGGTCGACGTGGTGGAACTGGTACAGGTCGATGTAGTCGGTCTGGAGGCGCTGGAGGCTGGCGTCGCAGGCGCGGCGGATGTTCAGCGCGGACAGGTAGGTGTCGTTGGGCCAGTCGCTCATGGATCCGTAGAGCTTGGTGGCGATCACCGTCTTCTCGCGGCGCCCGCCGCCCTGGGCGAACCAGCGGCCGACGATCTTCTCGGTGATCCCCTCGCCCTTTTGCCAGCCGTAGACGTTGGCGGTGTCGAAGAAGTTGATGCCGTGCTCGTGGGCGCGGTCCATGATGGCGTGGCTGTCGGCCTCGTTGGTCTCGGGCCCGAAGTTCATCGTGCCGAGGCAGAGCCGGCTGACGGACACTCCGGATCGGCCGAGGTGCGTGTACTGCATGGTGCGTCCTCCCCATGGTCGGTAAGAGAAACCCTATGCCCGTGAATGGGTGTTCACCCGCCGGGCCGATCGGGACCCTTCATTACTCATCGTGATCATCTGCCGGTGCGGGTGAATCGCGCCGAGGTGCTCCGGCCTGTGCGTGAGAGCGCTTTCCCCGCGAGGCCGGAAGCGCACGGTGGCGGTGTGGTGACGGTCCGCTTCCATCCGGAGCGTGGCGGAAATGTGCATGCCGGCACGCTCGGAGCGAGGGAAACTTGTTGCCCGCGCATCGATCCTGGTAAAAAGCCCTTTCGCAGGAAAGAAAGATTTGCGGATCGGTCGAGTTGTGCGGGCCCGATCTGGCAGTCTTATGCCGTGCTCGACACTCAGACCGAGATTCACCGGGTCGCGGAAGACCGGTACGAGACTGTCCTCGACGCGGGCTGGTCGATCGGGACGTCCCTGAACGGTGGTTACACGCAGTTACCGGTAGTGCGGGCGGTGCTCTCTGCCGAGGGACATCCCCATCCGGTCGCCGTCACCACGGATTTCCTCACCGCCGCGAAACCTGGCCACGCCGAAATCATCGTCGAGAGGCTCCGAACTGGGAAAACGATCGGCACGAGCCGGGCGACGCTGATCCAGGACGGCGAGGCAGTGCTGGTCTCGTCGGTGGTCACGACCACGCTCGACGACGCCCCGCCGGATGTCGACGTGGCGCCGGTGGTCGACCTGCCGTCACCGGACCAGTGCGCGCCGATCCGCTCGGACACCCTCCGGGACAGCCACCTGGGCCTGATGGACCACGTCGACATCCGGCTCGCGCCCGAGTCCGCGACGCTGATCCGCAGCCGCCCGGACGGCAGTTTCGCGCTGCGCGGCTGGGCGAGGATGGCCGACGGCTCGGATCCGGATCCGCTGGTCTGCCTTCTGGTGGTCGACGCCTTCCCGCCGGTGACCTTCACGCTCGGCCGGTACGGGTGGGCGCCGACGGTGCAGCTGACGACGTATCTTCGGGCCTTGCCGGCGCCCGGCTGGCTCAAGGCGGAACTGCGCGGCAAGGTCCTGTCGGGCGGCTGGTTCGACGAGGACTGCACGCTGCGCGACTCGAAGGGCCGGCTGGTCGCCCAGGCACGCCAGATCGCCCGGGTCCCGAGGGTGCTGCCCCGAGTCCGCTAGAAACCCCGAAGTGTGTGCCGCTAGGCCGGTCAGGACCGGCACAGCGGCACACACTTCGCACGAGGGGGCGCGCACCGGAGGCGCGCGGGTGGGTTAGCCGTTGGGCTTGTGGCGGGCGCCGAAGAGGATGTCGTCCCAGCTCGGGAGCTCCGCGCGGCGCTCGCGGGGCCGGTTGTCGGCCTCGTGCCCCTGGTGCTGGTGCTGCTGGGAGGACGGCTGCTGGTAGTGCGCGGACGGCCGTTGCGGGTGCTCGTCGCGATCCCGGCGGCGAAGTACGGACAGCGCGGGGACCACCGGGCCCTCGCGCTCCTCGTCCTCGAAGTCCTCGTCGTCGAAGTTGTTCGCGGCGGCGATGCGCGGCGGGACCTGCGGCAGGGGCGGCTCGTCCTGCGCCAGCAGGGGAGCGGGACGCTCTGCCGAGAGGAACTGGGCCATCTCGTCGACGGGCGTGACGACGGACCGGGCCTTGTCCAGGTCCCACACCGCGTGGGCCGTGGCCTTGCCGGACGGCCACGCGGCCGTGACCCGCCAGCAGCCATCGTCCTTGCGGTAGGAGTCCCAGGACACCGACTGCGGATCGACGTTGTGCGTGCCCAGACGCTCGTCGGCGACATCCCCGAGCGACGCGCCGTTCTCGGCGGTGCGCAGCCTGGTTCGGCGGGCGAGATGGGCGATGGCCGCGCGCTCCTGGAGTACGGGCCCGGCGAACCGGAGCACCTTCTCCATGGCGACGTTGGCGACGCGCGCGACTTCCTCCGGAGAGTCGCCGGCGCGGATTCTGGCCTGGATGTCGCGGGGGGTCAACGAGGCCTCAACTTCCATATGGAACTGACCCTGCGAAGCGTTCTGCTCACGGCGCACGGCTGCGATGACCACCTCGTCGATGGCGAGGGAGAGCATGCGCCCTACCTCGTCGGTAAGGATGAGTGCTTGGCCATCCTCGGAGAGAGCGACGAACCGCAGTGGACGCACTGGAGGCTCCTCCCTCCCTCCGAGAGCACAGATGGGGGCACTAGCGGATCAGGTTACGCGTGATCACGCACCCGTTGCGGGATATCCGGTAGGCGTGTCGCATTTCCCACAGTGGAGTCCCCATCCCCACCGCGGCTGGCTTGCCGGCATCCCCGCGCCCTGACGTCCCCACATCGCGCTTCCCCCTCGCGGCCCCGATTCCGCCTACAGGCGGACAGTCACATGTGTTGGGGGAGCACGTCACCGCTAGAGACATCCTGCCGACTGGAAGATTCCCGACAGGCACGCGACGGCCCCGCCACCTGCGCCGATGCCTCGGGAGAGGCGGCGCGGGAGTGGCGGGGCCGGGGCGGGAGGAGCGGGGGTCAGCCGAGCTGGGACACCACGTAGTCGATCGCGCGGGTCAGGGTAGTCACGTCGGCCGGGTCGACGGCCGGGAACATCGCGATCCGGAGCTGGTTGCGGCCGAGCTTGCGGTACGGCTCGGTGTCGACGATGCCGTTCGCGCGAAGCACCTTGGCGACGGCCTTGGCGTCGACCGACGGATCGAAGTCGATCGTGCCGACCACGTTCGAGCGCTTCTCCGGATCCTTCACGTACGGGGTGGCGAACTGGCTCTGCTCGGCCCACCCGTAGAGCGCGCTCGCGGACTCCGCGGACCGGCCCGCCGCCCAGCTCAGGCCGCCGTTGCCGTTGAACCAGTCGAGCTGCTCGCCCATCAGGTACAGAGTGGACAGCGCCGGAGTGTTGTAGGTCTGCTCCAGGCGCGAGTTGTCGATCGCCGTCTGGAGGTCGAGGAACGCCGGGATGTACCGGCCGGTGGCAGTGACCTGGCCGACCCGCTCGATCGCGGCCGGGCTCATGATCGCGAACCAGATGCCGCCGTCGGACGCGAAGCACTTCTGCGGCGCGAAGTAGTAGACGTCGGACTGGGTGATGTCCACATCCAGCCCGCCCGCCGCGGACGTGGCGTCGTGGACGGTCAGGGCGTCGGTGCCGGTGACGCGCGTGACCGGGATCGCCACGCCGGTCGAGGTCTCGTTCTGCGGGGTGCCGTAGAGGTCGATGCCGTCTTCGAGCTGGAACTCGGGGGCGTCGCCGGGCTCGGACGAGATCACCGACGGATCCCCGAGGAACGGCGCGATCTTCGCGGCCTTGGCGAACTTCGATCCGAACTCGCCGAAGGTGAGGAACTGGGCTCGGTCCTTGATCAGGCCGAACACCGCGGCCTCCCAGAACGCGGTCGTTCCGCCGTTGCCGAGCACGACCTCGTAGCCCTCGGGCAGGCTGAACAGCTGCGCGAGGCCCCGCCGCACGCGGGCGACCTCGTTGCGGACCGTCGCCTGGCGGTGCGAGGTGCCCAGGTACGTCGTGGCGACACCGGCCAGCGCGGCCACGGCCTCGGGGCGGACCTTCGACGGGCCACAGCCGAAGCGGCCGTCCGCCGGGAGCAGGTCCGCGGGAATGGTGATCTGAGGGTCGGTCACGGGAAGCCTCTCGTCCGGCTGAGGGCGATCTCTGTTCACGGCGATCTGGGTACATCGGCGATCTAGGGTGCTCGGCGATCTAGGTACTCGGTGCTCGGCAAGCTATGCCGAAGATCCTTGCACCGGGTCCATCATCAGTCAGGTCCCTGGTGACCCCGGACACCGTGACGCTCGCCACGCCGGACCCGGGAACCCGCCCGCGCCAGGGAACCCGAACCCGGGACGCGCACAGATCGGTGCAGCGTCAGTGCAGTGGGCAGGGCAGGTTGTTCGCGCGGTCGAGGTCGCGGATGACCTCGCGCATGTAGCCGGTGTCTCCGCTGGCGATCGCGTCGCTGATCGAGATCCGCAGGTAGTACGGGGCGCTGAACCGGCGGTACGGGTAGAGCACACCCTCGTGGGCGGCGTTGAGGTACGAGGCGACGGCGGATCGCAGCAGGGTCCGCGAGGTGGTGGCGGTGCGGCCGGGATCCGCGAGGGCCTGGGCGAACGTCAGCTGGCGCTCGGCGAGCGGCAGGTTCGTCATGTGCCAGGCGTTGCTCACGCGCGAGTCGGGCCGGTACTCCTGCCAGTTGCCCTGGTGCGCGCGCCAGTACTGCGGCGGGCAGCCCTCGGGGCCGTAGTAGGCCGACGCGGGTACGGCGAGGCCGCCCAGCACGGTGGCGGCGGTTCCCACGACGGCGGCGATCCGGTACCTGTGACGCATGCTGCCTCCCCGTTGCGAGCAATCGGGGAAGCATGGGTCAGGGATTGCGCGCAACCCCGTTGCCACGCCGGCCGCCCCGCGGTGAGCGAGGCGGCCGGCGTGGCGCAACTGGACCGGAAACTAGTGCTGGATCGAGTCCCAGCCCTCGACGTCCTGCGGCTTGCGCGGGCCCGGCCCGATGTACCGGGCGGCCGGGCGGATCAGCTTGTTCAGCCGCTTCTGCTCCATGACGTGCGCGCTCCACCCGGCGGTGCGGGCGCAGGTGAACATCGACGTGAACATGTGCGCGGGTACCTCGGCGAAGTCGAGGACGACGGCCGACCAGAACTCGACGTTCGTGGCGAGTACCCGGTCGGGGCGGCGGGCGTGCAGTTCGGCCAGCGCGGCTTTCTCCAGCGCCTCGGCCACCTCGTAGCGGCGCGAGCCCAGGTCACGGGCCGTGCGGCGGAGGACGCGGGCGCGCGGGTCTTCGGCGCGGTAGACGCGGTGGCCGAAGCCCATCAGCCGGTCGCCCTTGTCGAGGGCGTTCTTGACCCAGGCGTCGGCGTCGCCCGACTGCTCGACCTCGTCCAGCATCTTCAGGACCCGGCTCGGCGCGCCGCCGTGCAGCGGGCCGGACATCGAGCCGATCGCCGAGGAGATGCAGGCGGCGCAGTCGGCGCCGGTGCCCGCGGCGACCCGCGCGGTGAACGTCGAGGCGTTCAGCCCGTGCTCGGCGGCCGAGATGAAGTAGGCGTCGACCGCCTCGACGTGCTTCGGGTCGGGCTCGCCCCGCCAGCGGATCATGAACCGCTCGACGATCGTGGTCGCCTTGTCGATCTCCCGCTGCGGGACGGCCGGCCGGCCAACGCCGCGAGCGGACTGGGCGACGAACGAGAGGGCGGTGACCGCGATCCTCGCGAGATCCTCGCGGGCCTGCTCCGGGCCGATGTCGATCAGCTGCTTCAGCCCCCAGCGCCCGCCGAGCACCGCGAGGCCCGCCTGCAGGTCGGACATGTAGCTGCCGGTACGGACCGGGAGCTCGCAGTACGACGCAGGGAGGCCCGGCTCGAGCGACTCGTCGACCAGGAGGCCCCAGACCTTCTCGAAGGGAACCTTCCCG
>JAOPVE010000357.1 GCA_025963185.1 Actinomycetes bacterium | reverse complement strand
ACTCGATCTACGTCCTCACAGAGACCGGAGGCAGCTGGCTCGTCAGCCAGATCCAGTCCAAAGGCGAGTGCGGCTGATGCGCAGGCTCGTCCGGAGCGTTGCCGTTGCTTTGGTCCTCGCTGCTTCCACCGGTGCACTTCAGCTCGTGACAGGCGTCGCGGCACGTGCCGAGTGCCACACGGGCGTCATCGACACGAGTACGGATGAGAACGGAGGAGTCGTCTACATCTACGGCAAGGTCTGCGACGGCAAGGACGGCGGCGCGCCGGGATCAGGCCACTCTGGCGGTGCACCCGCGGCCACCTGCCGCGCGAACCCGGAGACCCGGAGCTTCGAGGAACCATCCTTCTGCATGGGCGAGCGGCTCTGCTGGATCTCGCACTCCATGACGCAGGACTCGCCAGGCGTGGAACTGCCGGGGCCGAAGCCCGCGCCGCCGGACAAGTACGTCATGCGGTTCTGCTATCTCCCGCTGGGCAAGTCTGGTCCGCCCGGCGGTGAGTGGGTGCTGAACAGCCTCGTCGCTGCCCCACCGCTCGCCGAACTCGCACTCGAAAGCTTCGGGAGTCTCCGCGCACCGGACGCGCAGATTCACACGAGTCCAGTGAGCAAGGCCGTGGTGAATCTCCCGACGTGGTTCACGCTTGGCGAACCCGCGGAGGTCCGCGGTACCGAGGCCGGGCCGCTGGTTGCTGTCGCCACTCTCGACGGCACGAGCTGGGAACCAGGCAGCGGATCGCCGTTCACCTGCGCCGCGGTTGCGGTTCTGCCGGGATCGCAGGCCTGCGCGCACACCTACGACCGATCCTCTGCGGGTCACCCGCCGTACACCGTGACGGTGACCCGCACGTACAAGGTGCACTACGAGGTGAACGGCGCGCAGCAGACGATCGAGGGGGCGCCGCAGGAGTTCATCGCCCCGCCCGCCTCGATCCCGCTGGCGGTCACCGAGATCCAGACCACGGTCACCAGCGGCCACTAGCTCCAACCCCACCGAAGTGCGGTAACTCGGGCCGGTCCTGGCCGGTTGGAGTTACCGCACTTCGCGGGTGGGTGGTGGTCAGATCAGGTGCTTGCGCTGCAGCATCGCGAAGGCGAGCCAGCCCGGGAGGACCGGCAGCCAGAAGGTGAGCAGCCGGAACAGCAGGACCGCCGAGAGTGCCGTCGCGCCGTTCAGGCCGGCGGCGGCGGTCAGCCCCGCGACGAGCACGGCCTCGACGGCCCCGATGCCGCCCGGGGTCGGCGCGGCGGATCCGATCGCGGTCCCGGCCAGCACCAGGACGGCCACGAGCGCCCACGGCACGGATCCGCCGAACGCGTCGATCGACAGGCTCATCACCATGACCGTGGCCACGGTCTGGAGCACCGTGCCGGCGATGCCGGTGGCGAGCCGTCCGGGCCGGGTGAACACCGAGGACAGGCGCGGACGCACCTGCTCGGCGTACGGCCGGAGCCGCGTGAACACCCAACGCCGCCCGGCCGGGATCGCGAGCACGAGCCCGGCGATCGCCCCGGCGGCGGCGAGCGCGAGCGGCGCCTCGGGCGGAACGTGCAGAAGGTTGGTCCGGCTGGATCCGGTGACGACCTGAAGGAGGACCAGCAGGCCGACGGTGGTGACGAACGTGCCGAGCTGCCACAGCGCGACGCTGGCGAGCGCGGCCGCCGCGGGCACCCCGGACCGCTGCAGGTACCGCACGTTGAGCGCGGCGCCGCCGAGCCCGGCCGGGGCGACGATCGACACGAACGACGCCGCGACCTGCACGAGGATGGTCCGCCAGAGCGAGAGCCGCTCGGCGATGAACCCGTCGATGCTCAGCGCGGCCGTCGGGAACCGGATCACCGAGACCGCGATCGCCGCGAGCAGCCAGCGCCAGTCGGCCTTCGTGATCACGCCGACGAGGTCGAGCCCGGCCACGCGGCTGAACAGGAAGTACGCGGCGAAGGTCAGGGCGATCGCCGAGACGACGGTGCGGGGGCGCAGCCGCTCGACCCGGACCAGGTCCATCGGCGCGGACGGCTCGGCGGCCAGGATGTTCTCGCGCACCTCGTCCAGCAGGTCGCCGTGGTGGCGCAGGGCCTGGCGCGCGCCGCGGGTGAGCACGACGGGCTGAAGCACCGGCACGACGCTCGCGAGCGTGGCCGCGCCGATCACCCGCAGCGCGCTCGCGACGGACCGCTCCGGCCCGGCGATCAGCGCCTGGGTGACCAGGAGCTGGGCGAGGTCGATCCGCACGGCGGTCTCGCCGGCCGCGATGATGCCCGAGCGGGTGACCCGCAGCCCGACGCCGCCGTCCTCGGTGAGCACGAGGTTGGACGCGTCGAGGGCCCGGTGCGCCACGGCCTTGCTGTGCATGATCCGCACCTGCGCCCAGGCGGCGTCGAGCATGGTGTCGGTGATCTCCCGCGGATCCGCCTCGGCGAACGTCGGTCCCGGGATGTCCTCGTAGGCGAGCACGGCCGCGTTCGGCTCGATCGGGCTCGCGGCGACGAGCTTCTGCGCGCGCACCCCCGTCGCGGCGACGGCCAGCCCGACGAGCGCGAGCTGGTCGAGGGTCCGGCGGAGCGAGAGCAGGGTCCACCAGCCGGCGGTCTGCCGCACCCGGACCGCCCGCCAGATCGACGAGAGCACGCCGGCGCCCTCGTGGTCCCGGTCGAGGACGTAGAGCCGCAGCGGGGTCCCGGCGGAGTCGGTGGCGTCGAACACCACCGGATCGCGGTCGTCGGGCCGGGCGGGCCGCAGCGCCGTGATCTCGATGCCGACCCGCCGGAGCGCGGCGATGACCTCGCGCGGGCTGGGACGGCTGGGCGTGGCCCCGGCGGCCCACCGGAGGGCGATCCCGACGACTCGGCCGAGCAGCAGCGAGACGACGACGGCGAGCGGCGTGTACCCGATCGACACGAGCGCGGCCGCAGAGACCGCGAGCGTCACGACCGTGAGCAGCCGCCAGCGGGTGCGGTAGCCGACCTGGGTGACGGTCGCGAGCGCCACCACCCCGGCGACGAAGCCGTTGAGCGGCCGGCTGCCCGCCTCGTGGCCGACGAGGGAGACGGACAGGGAGACGGTCCGGATCAGGAACGGCTGGGCGAGGATCGCCGTGCCGAGGGTGAGGCCGAGCGCGAGCAGCCCGTCGGCGAGCGTGCGGAACTGGCGGCGGTAGAGCAGGTCCACGCCGAGCCCGAGGGGCAGGATCACGAGCATGAGCCCGGACCCGATGGTGAGCAGCACCACGAGCGGCCCCGGCAGCGGACCGGTCGCCGCGGTGACGTCCTGCCCGATCCCGGCGACGGTATGGACCGTGAACGCGCCGAACAGCAGCGCCCCGCCGAGCGAGAGCAGCGCCACGAGCAGCCGGACCAGGTCGAGAGGCCGGTGGACCCGCCGCGGCGGCTCGGGCGCCTCGACGACGATCGACTGCTCGCCGGTGGGGTGCTCGCCGGTCGCGTTCTCGGGGGTCACCTGCTCGCCGGTCGCCTTCCCGCCGCCTGCCTTCCCGCTGCCCGGCTTGCCGCGCTGGCCCTTGCCTCGGGTGCCCTTGCCGCCGGTCACCGGGCCAGCCTTCTCCGCAGCGCCGGGCGCGGCCGCGTCCGGGGGCCCCAGTTCGGCGCCAGGACCCCCGCCAGCGTCCACCGGATCGGGCTGCGGGACCTCGCGGGCAGCGTCCTCCCGGGCAGCCGGAAGGGGCGTTCCACCGCGCCCGCCGCTCGTCATAGGGGGAATGCTGCCATCACCGCGCCGCCCCCGCGTCGGCAACTCTCCGGATTACGCAGCTCACCGGCCTCCAGAGGGTCCGCCGACAGGGTTACGGCGGCACCAGGAACCACGTCAGGCTGGGCTACCGAAAGCCCGGCGCGAGCCACCGGCACGCTGAATTTCCGGCGCCCGCCGCACACGACCCTGGCGCTAGCCTCGCTCGGCCCGCCCTGTCGGCGGACGCCCCAGGAGGCAGCTGA
The DNA here is from genome assembly GCA_025963185.1 of Actinomycetes bacterium. Lineage (GTDB taxonomy): Bacteria > Actinomycetota > Actinomycetes > Mycobacteriales > Cryptosporangiaceae > RYN-140. The sequence continues at coordinate 9,357 of JAOPVE010000357.1, read as the reverse complement.
GGCCGTTATCCAATCGTCGCTTTGACGACGGTCTCGCCGTCGAGAGTGACGTTGATCCGGTTGTCCCGGTACTCCATGGTGTAGCGCATCCCGGGCTGGATGACCCGCAGGATCATGCTGTCGGCCTTGGCCCGTTCGCGCGCGGCGGGGAGGTCGAGGCCGAGGTAGGCGTCCGGCTGATCGATCATCGCCCCATCCTGCCCCCGCCGGAGCGTCCCGGCGAGCGGTGGGCCGTTACCTGCGGGCGAAGCCGCGGATGGCGACCAGGCTGATCATCACGGCGATCCCGATCATGCCGAGGATGATCCACGTCGTGGACCCGCCGCCCGGGAGGCTCGCGCCCTTGTTCGCGAGCGAGGGAGCCGTCGCGGCCGAGGTCGCCGTCGGGAGCGGGGGCAGGTCGGCGCTCGGCGCGGACTGCCCGACACCGCCGGTGTCCCTCGCGGGCTGGCTCCTGGCCGGTGCGGGGGCCGGAGCCGTGTCGCCGGGCAGCAGGTCGCTCGGGAGCAGGTCGCCCTGGTCCGCCCCGCCGCTCGCGGGCGGAACGGCGCCGGTGTTCCCGCCGGTGTTCCCGGTCCTGCCCGTGTTGCCGCCGTTGTTGCCCGTGTTCCCCGCGGGCGGGGCGGGGGCTGGGGCGCTGGTTCCGGATCCGCTGCCGCTGGAGCCCGACGATCCGTTCGTGAGGCCGGTCCGCTCGACGAACGTCATGCCGCGCAGGACCGTCGTGCTCGCGGACTGTGCCAGCGCCCGCACGACCTCGTTCTGGGTCGCCACCCGGACCTGGCTGATCAGCGGGAACAGCTTGCCCTGGGCGGTGCGGAAGCGGTCGGCGAAGGTCTGGTCGTACGCGGTGCCGCGCTTGCCCGCCAGTTCGGTGACCCAGGAGGTCTGCTCGGGGGTCGCCTGAGTGGGCAGGGTCATGGCGAGCGCACGGGCCGCGATCCCCGCCTTCTGGTCCAGCGGCGCCAGCTCGGTGGCGATCGCCCTCGCGGCGGTGCGGACCGAGGCGTTCTGGGTCCGGTTCACCGCGTCGAGGCTTGCCGTCCGCTGCCAGAGCGCGGCCTGGTGGATCGTCGCGACGAGCTTGCGGTCGGCGTCGGTGACCGGTCCCCACTCGTTCTGCGTCGTGCCGTTCGCCGCGGGGGGCTTCGCGCTTCCGCCCGGCTTCGTCCCGCCGGTGTTGGCGTTGCCGGACGGCCTCGCCGGGGCCGTCGCCGCGGGCTTGCTGCCACCGGCGAAGTTGATCCCGGTGGACGCGCCCGACTCGTGCGCCGTGACGAGCCATGCGGACGCGACGCTGATCGCGAGCAGCCCCATCACCGGCCAGAACCGGACGAACTTGCGCCCACGACCGCTGCCGCCACCGCCGCCGCCCAGCCGGACGGCCTCGAACTCACCGGTCTCTTCGGACCAGTGACCACGGGGTCGGTGCGAGGACATCTGCGGCGTGTCTCCTTCTGCTAGAGCTTCCTCGGTGGGGTACGGGTCCGGACGGGTCCTGGTTCACCCCTCGTGCCGGAATTCCTGGGCCGGGTGGGGGACCCGGGGGCGCGCGGGGCGCAAGGTGTGTGCCGGAGTGCGGCGATTCGCCCGGGGTAACCGAGCCCCAGAATTTCCGGAAAATCTTCCGCCGGCGTTGATCCCCGCGCGTATCTCCCCCGTATCTCCTTCTGAACCGTCGTGGGGCAGAACCGTGTGGAGGTACTAGTGGTCCGTGCTCTTCAGAGTCCGAGGGCGGTGTAACGATGGCGGCCGCACTGATCGGGCTCCACGGCGATTCCGCGAGAAGAAGACGAGGGGGAGTGGCGGACCCGGTACACGTCCAGACACAGGGCGGCACAACGCGTGGCCGCCTCGACGGCCCGAGGGCAGCCGACCATGATGGGGACGTGATGCGACGGTCCAGGGGCAGGCACGGGCTGGCAGAGGCACCCGGTGCAGACGAGGAGCAGTTGCTTCGGTCCCTGTACGAGGAGCACAGCAGACCCTTGCTGGCCTTCGTGCTCCGGCTGACCGACGGAGACCGCCAGCGAGCCGAGGACGTCGTGCAGGAGACTCTCCTGCGCGCGTGGCGTAACGCACACAAATTGGGAGCGAACGGGGCGGCCTCACTGCGCCCCTGGCTGGTGACCGTGGCCAGGCGGATCGTCATCGACGACCACCGCAGCCGCAGTGTCCGGCCTGCCGAGACCGACGACGGGCCGCTGGAGAACCTGCCTTCAGCGGACGAGATGGATCGGGTGCTCCAGCTCATGACGATCACCGACGCGATGCGGACACTCAGTCCCGCGCACCGGGAGGCCGTCGTCGAGACGTATTTCCGGGGCCGCACCGTCCAGGAGGCAGCTCAGTCCCTCGGGCTGCCGGTGGGAACGGTCAAGTCCCGCGTTTACTACGCGCTTCGGGCGCTGCGCGTAGCGTTGGAGGGACGAGGGGTGACGGCATGACCGGGTCGAACATCGACCACATGGACGTGGGCGCATATGCGCTCGGCGTCCTGAGTGACTGGGAGGCGACGCAGTTCGAGGCCCACCTGGCCCACTGCGACACCTGCGCCCGGGAACTCGAAGAGCTGACGATGGTGACGTCGTTGCTCTCCCACGTCGACGCGGACAGCATCATCGCGGTAGAGCAGTACGACCGCGACGGGCGTCAGCTCGACCGCATGCTCAACGTGGTCTCGCTCGACCGCCGCCGGGCCCGCAGCCAGCGGGTATTCGCGGCCGCCGCGGCGATCGTCGTAGTCGTAGCCGGTATCGCCTTCGGGGTGGTCGGCCTGACGAAGGACGGCGGCGGTGGCAGCGGACTGGCTGGCCGCCAGCCAGGCTTCAACAGCAAGGAAGTCCCGACGGCGAGCCCGACTCTGGGGCCGGGCACGTCGAACACCAACACCGATAGCGATACCGGTGTCGTAGCGACCGTCGACACGCACGCGACCGCCACGGGCAGCCTCGTCAACTTGACGATGTCCAAGGTGCGCGGGCCGCTCACGTGCGTGCTGCTCGCGATCTCCGGTGCCGACACCGAAGTTGTCGCGAACTGGAACGTTCCGCCGGGTGGCTACGGCATGCCGGGTCAGCCGAAGGAGTTCGTCACCCAGGGCACGACGTCGTTCAGGCCGGACCAGATCCAGAAGTTCGAGGTGCGGGTGTCCCACGGCAACGCCGACAAGAACCCGCTGGTGACCGTCCCGGCCACCTGACAGCGGTACGCACGGGCCCGGCCCGGCGCGTGGGGAGTCGCAGCTCCCCACCCGCCGGGCCGTTCCGTTTCCCGGACTTTCGCCGCGGGTTTTCCATACTTCGCCGGCGTCTGGTGGGCCGCGGGGGAGCGGTCCGGGTTACCGGAGTTCGGTGGTTTTGCGGTCCGTCCACAGCCGTCTCAGGGGTCCCAGGGCGTCGGGTGAGCGAGTTATCACTCTGCGTGTATGGCGAGCAGGGGGGTCACAAAGCAGACCTCGTCGATCCGCATCGGCGTTTATGCAGGTCAGAGCATTAGCGGATCAGTCATCACGAGACCGGACACCCAGTGGTTCACCGGTTGAGGCCACTTCTGGCGGTAGGAAATGTGACCTCGATCACACGGCTTGACATCGAACCAAGTGGCTTGCTTTGGCCGTACCAACCATCGACGCCGCACTGCTGCCCGGTCACAGACCCCGCAACGGCCAGGCGCATACGGCTCGACAGACGTGAAAACGATAGGCATGGAGGACATCGTGATCCGACGCAACCGCATGGCAATCGGCGCGCTTGGCAGCATGGCGGTGGCGCTCGCGCTTGCCGGGTGCGGCGCGCAGGGGACTCCGGGCTCGGTGCCCAGTCCAGCCGCGAACGGCGGTGCCCAGACCGCGGACGGCGGGCAGACGCCGCCATTGGAGGTGCCGTTGCCCGGTGCGGACGGCACCGCGGGCAACACCGACCCGGCCGCTCCGCCGCCCGCTGCGGACCCCGCCGGCGGTGGTGGCGCCCCGACCGATTCGAGCGTCACGCTGATCGCCAAGACCATCCCCAAGATGGGTGATGTCATCACCGACTCGAAGGGCTTCGTGCTCTACCGGTTCGACAAGGACTCGGCGAACCCGCCGAAGTCCAACTGCGACAACCCCAAGTGCGACGCCACCTGGCCTGCCGTGCTCGCGCAGGGCACCCCGGTTCTCCAGGGCATCGACCCGAGCATCGTCGGCACGGTCGTCCGCTCGGATGGCAAGCAGCAGGTCACCATCAACGGCTGGCCCGTCTACCGCTACTCGAAGGACCCGGCCCCCGGTAAGTGGAAGGGCCAGGGCGTTGGCAACACGTGGTGGGTCATCGCCCCCGATGGCAAGCGCAACCTGACCTGTGTCCCGAAGGGCGCGATCCGGCCCAGCGGTGACGCCGGCGCCGGGGTCAGCTCCGGATCGTCCAGCAGCTCCGGATCCTCGAGCTCGGGCGGCGCGTACAGCTACTGATCGAGCCTCCCGGCTCCGCTGAACTCGGGGGCCGGTCACGCAAAGCCCTGGGCTTGACGGGCCGCCGTTTCGCCTTCTCCGGGGCCTTCCACCTCCCACCCCCGTGACCTCCTGCCCCTGCCCCCTGCCGCGGCGGGAAGGCGGGGCACTCCATGACGAAGTGTGTGCCGCTAGACCGGTCATAGCCGGTCTTGCGGCACACACTTCGGGAGGGTGCGGGTGGGGCGGGGAGAGCGCGGGTGCGGCGTGCAGGCGGCTACTTGATGCCGTAGACCTGCTTGAGGGTCAGCCGGAGGTCGTCCTCGAGCAGGCCGCCCTTCTGGACGTACTTGAGCTTGCCGTCAGCGCCGTAGAACGCGGTCACGGGCATCCCGTACCCCGGAGCGAGCTTGTCGTGCAGGGCCTTGCCCTGGGCGCCGATGTCCTTGGCCAGCGGCCACGTGAGGTGGTGGTGGCGGGGCATGAGGTCCTTGTCGCCGGTCTCCATCGAGTCGACGCCGACGAACTGGACCTTCCCGTCGAGCTCCTTCGACAGCTTCACGAAGGCCGGGAGCTCGAGGTTGCAGACGTCGCACCAGGATGCGAAGAGGTTCACGATCACAGGCTTGCCGCGGTAGTCGGCGATCCGGACCGTCTTGTTCGCGTCGTCCAGCCCGGGGAGCGCGAGCGTCTTCGGATCCGCGGACGTGCCCGCCGGATCCTCGCCCCCGCCGCCGAACGCGATCGCGCCCACCGCCGCCAGCACGGCCACCGCGGCACCTCCGGCGATCCCGAGAACGAGTTTGCGCCGCCCCGGCGAGCTCGCTGGTTCCTGCACGGGCGTCTCCGGATCGGTCATGTGCGGTCCTCTCGTGCGGTGATGGGCAGCCGGCGGATCGGTGTCAGCCGAGCAGGACCAGCGGGTCGAGCCCCACGGCGGCCGCCGCGTGCTGCAGTTCGCTGGTGATCCACGTCATGCGGTTGAACGTGAGCAGGATCCCGAACACGGCCATCAGCAGCCCGGACCCCAGAGTGATGGCGACGGTGTGCCGCCGTACCCAGGCGATCACGCCCAGCAGCCGCCCGTAGAGCAGGCCGAGGGCGAGGAACGGGACGGCGAGGCCCGCCGAGTACGCGGTGAGCAGCAGTCCGCCCTGGGCCACGTGGGCCTGGGTGGCGGCGACCGCCAGCACCGAGGCGAGCACCGGGCCGATACAGGGGGTCCAGCCGAATCCGAAGGCGGCGCCGGCCACGGGGGCGGCGAACACGCCGAAGCGGGCCAGCTTGGGCTGGAACCGGGTATCCCGATCCAGGCCAGGCACGGTGGATCCGGCCAGCGAGACCAGCAGCACCAGTCCCATACCCAGCACTACCAGGCCCGATACCCGCACGAGCAGCACCTGATGGGCGGCGAGAGCGCGCCCGGCGGCCGTGGCGGAGAGCCCGAGCGCGACGAAGACGGCCGAGAATCCGCCGATGAACAGGGCGGTCTGGCGGGCGATCCGGGCGGAGTGCAGCCGGCCGCCGGCTCGCAGATCCGCGACGTCGACTCCGGTGATGAGCGAGAGGTACGGCGGCACCACCGGCAGGACGCAGGGGGAGAGGAACGACACGAGGCCACCGGCGAACGCGGCGGCATACCCGATCCCGCCGGGGGATTGCAGCATGGCGTCTCCTCGTCGCCCGGGAGCCGCTCCAGGTCAGTGGCCGCCCCCACCCTGTAGTACGCACCGGCGTGCCGTGCGGATCGAGTGATTAACGATCCACGAGGCTGGGCATTGGTGGAAAAAAGGAGGGCGACGTGACCATGACGAATTCCGTAGGCACGAGTTCCGCGGGTACGAAGAAGAGCGCCGACGAACGGTCGGTCGCCGAACTGGTCCAGGACATGTCCCAGCAGCTCTCGACGCTCGTCCGCGACGAACTGCGGCTCGCGAAGGCCGAACTCGGCGAGAAGGGCAAGCGGGCCGGCATCGGCGCTGGGCTGTTCGGCGGAGCTGGCGTCGTCTCCCTCTACGGGCTGGCGGCGCTCCTGTTCGCCGCGGGGCTGGGACTGGCCAAGGTCGTCGACGGATGGCTCGCCGCGCTGATCATCGCCGTCGCGCTGTTCGTCGTCGGCGGGATCATGGCCCTGGTCGGGAAGAAGCAGGTCAACCAGGCTGTCCCGCCCGTGCCCGAGCAGACCGTCCAGAGCGTCAAGGCCGACGTGGAAACCGTGAAGGAGAGGGCGCACCGATGAGCATCAGGAAGACCGATGCCGGATCGCACGACAGCCAGCACGACACCCCGGAGCAGATCCGGGCGGAGATCGCCGAGGTCAGGGCCGACCTGGGCGACACCGTCGAGGCGCTCGCCGCCAAGACCGACGTGAAGGCACGGGCCAAGGACGCCGCCGACCAGGCCAAGGCCAAGGTCGCCGACTCGGTGAACTCCGGCGCGAAGGCCGTCCAGGCGAAGGCCGACCAGGTCGCGGTCAAGGTGCGCGAGACCCACCTGCCCGAGAAGGCCAGCCGGGTGAAGTCGCGGATCCAGTCGCAGGTCAGGGCGCGGCCGATCCCGTTCGCGGTCGCCGCGGGCGCGGTGATCGTGCTGGCCGCCGCCATCGTCGCCAGGAGGCGGGGCCGGTGAACAAGCTGGTATTCAAGCCGGTCAGCCTGGCGGCCGGAGTGGCTGGCGGAGTCATCGCCGGGGCTGTTTTCAAGCAGGTCTGGAAGCGGATCGCCGGCGAGGACGACACGCCCAACGCCACCGACGAGGAGCGCAGCTGGGGCGAGATCCTGGCCGCCGCCGCGATCCAGGGGGCGATCTTCGCGCTGGTCAAAGCCGCGGTGGACCGCGGCAGCGCGGAGGGTGTGAAGAAGATCAGCGGCACCTGGCCCGCGTGAGCGCGGCCTGCCTGCTCGACGACTACGTGCGCTCGGGCCCTCGCTGTCGGCGGGGGCCCGAGGTGGTTTTAGGGTCGTGTGAGTCAGTCAGTTAGGCGACGGTGGCGAGGGCAGAGCACGCAGGACGGTGCGGCTGGACGACGCGCCCGTCCGGCAGGATCTCGCCGGTGTCCTCGAAGACGACGACACCGTTGCACAGCAAGCTCCAGCCCTGGCCCGGATGCGCGGCGACCACGTGAGCTGCGTCGTGGTCGGGAGCGCCAGAGGGCGGGCAGTGAGGCTGGTGGGCACACATAGCAGTTTGACCTTCGGTCTGTCAGTAGATCTGCGGGAGGTAACACTGTGATGGTTCCCACTTGAGCGCTCACTGAAAAGCCCAACACGCCGAAGTTAAGGAGAAGCTAAGCCTTCCGTGCCCGATTGGCGCCGCCCGCCCCTGAATGACCCCCGCTTCGGACGGGGTTGCGCCGGTCCTCGTCAATACCGGATTAAGGGCAGCGGAGGTTCAGCTGAAGTTGACAGCATCATCCCAGGTCAGAAGGGGTATTCACCTTCCACGATCCACCCCGAATCCCCCACCAGCCGCCCACCCGCTGCGGTTCCAGCCACCGCCACCCATCGGCCAGCCGCCAGCCGCCAGCCGCCAGCCGCCCGCCACCGCAGACGCACTCGGCCCTCGCCGAAGTGCGTGCCGTTGCGCCGGTCCTGGCCGGTCTGGCGGCACGCACTTCGGAGTAGTGGTGGGGTTCGTGCTTGGGTGGGGCGGCGGCGATCCTCGGGGGGTGCTTGGGGGTTTAGGGGTGGGCTGATTTGACGAAGTGGCCCGGGTCGCCCTGGTCGGGTTCCTCGATGCGGACCACCGTGATCTGCGGGGCGGGGCTCGGCGGGTTCTGGTGGTCCGGCTCGGGTGGGCGGACCGGGTCGGGGGCGGCGTCGGCGCGGGGGGCCGGACGGGCGCCGTTGACGATCCCTGCCGTGGCCCGCTGCTCGGCCGCCTCCGCCTCGGCGAGCCACTGCTCGTGCCGGGCCAGGCTCGCCGAGAGCAGTTCCCGCTCGCGGTCGCGCCCGGCCACCTCGGCCGGGAGAGTCAGCTCGGCCTCGGTCGCGGCCACGACGGACAGGGTGAGCGCGAGCGCGGCGCGGGCGGCGCGGGCGGCGGGCTGGGCGAGCAGGCTCTGCGGGAGCGACCGCAGGCACGCCTGCGCCAGCAGGGGCGACTCGGCCGGTCCGCTGACGATCGCCGTGAGCTGGACCAGCCGGAACGCCTCGGTCACCGCCGCGAGATCCCCCGACGCGCCCTGGACCGTGGCGGCGGACGGCACGACCAGCGGATCCCCGGGGGCGGTCAGCTCGCCGAGGGCCAGGGTGCGCCACGGCAGCTCGCCGCCGAGCAGCGCGAGCAGTGGGGTGAGGTTGCCGGGGATCTCGGCGATCCAGAGTTCGGGCTCGGCGGTCCAGTCCGGATCGAAGGCGTGCTCGGTGAGTTCGGGCCCGAAGACGCGCCGGAGCGGATCCGGGTCGCCGCCTGAGAGCACACCGGCGAGCCACTCGACGTCGGCGTCGGGGACCTCGCTGGTGACGCGCCGCAGCAGGAGGTACTCGCCGATCCGGTAGAGGCGCAGGTCGGCGATCGAGGTGCGGCCCTGGGTGAGCGCGACCGGCCGGATCGGCGCGAGGTACTCGGTCGTCTCGGTGTCCGGATCCGGCTGAAGGGCCGTCAGCAGCCGCTCGGCCTCGGCCCGCTGGGCGTCGACGTCGGCCCGCAGTTCGGCGTGCGCGGCGGCGAGCCGGGACTCGGTGGCCGCGCGCCGCTTGTCGACGCGGGCGAGGTCGTGGCTCAGGACGACGAGCTTGTCGCCGATCCCGGCGAACCCGGCCGCGTGGTCCCGGCGGGTGCGGGCGTGCAGGAGCCCGAGGGCGTAGAGGGCGCCGGCGAGCAGCAGGGCGGCGGCGAGCAGCAGCCAGGTCATCCAGCCGGCGAGGGCGGGGCGGGCCGCCGCGGCCGGAGTCTGGGGGCCGCCCGCCTGCGGGGCTGGCGCGGCT
>JAOPVE010000352.1 GCA_025963185.1 Actinomycetes bacterium | reverse complement strand
CGAAACAGGCTCCAGGACCGGCCGGAGTTACCGCACTTCGGGAAGGGGTGTGCCCCCGTCACTCGTCGTCCCAGTGCGAGGCGAGCTTGCGCCGCAGGACTTCCACCTGGACCGTCAGCGCGCCGAGCAGTTCTTCCAGATTGAGCGGGCTGGTCGTGCGGAAGGACCACGAGTGGTCGCCCTCGTCGTCGAGGCACTTGACGAGGACGAAGGCTTCGAGCGGCGTCCACCCCTCTTCCAGCGGGTGCAGGGTGAAACCGGGCAGGGCATCGGCGATCGGGATGCGCTCGTCGTCGGTCATCGGCACATCGGATCACGGCCCGCGCGGCCGGGACCGTCACCACTGCGCGCCGAGCCGTGCCGTGCCCACGCGAAGTGCGGTAACTCCGGCCGGTCGGGACCGGCCGGAGTTACCGCGGCTTGTGGGGAAGACGGGCGTTGTTGCATCGGTCTGGTAAACACCCGCCGCGATTAACGCGATAGCCATTCAGGTCGCGCCAGTGCTCTGGCATGCTGTCTCCGCCCACCCCCGCAATCGGGCCAAGATCCATATACCCGCGCGAAAACGGGGAAATCTCCTGTTAACCGCATATGGACTAGGTCCACCGCGCGCCATCCCAGTAGCTCGTCCTGGTCGCCAGTGTTGCCAGACCCGGGAGGACGCCCACCGTGGCCGACTCGCATGTTCGTACCGCTGTCCTCGGAATCACCCCATTCGCGGAGCCCCGCGCCGCGCTGGTCGTCGCCGTCGAGCGCGCCGGTGCGCTCGGGGTCCTCGACCTCGGCCGCGATCCCGCGCGCGCGGCCGCCGAACTCGCCGCGGTGAGCCGATGGTGGGCGGGCTCGTTCGGGGTCCGGATCGCCGGGGACTACCCGATCGGCCTCCCGTCCGCAGTGGACACCGTGGTACTTGCGCCGGGCACCACTGTGGACCCGGGAAGGCTGCCCGCCGGATGCCGGGTGCTCGCCGAGGTCACCTCGACCGCGCAGGCCAGGGCGGCCGTGGCCGCGGGGGCCAGCGGGCTGATCGCGCGGGGCAACGAGGCGGGCGGACCCGTCGGCGAGCTGACCACGTTCGTGCTGCTCCAGCAGTTGCTCGGCGATCCGGAGCTGGGCTTACCCGTCTGGGCGGCGGGCGGAATCGGCCCGCACACCGCCGCCGCGGCCGTCGCCGGAGGGGCCGCCGGGGTGGTGCTCGACACCCAGCTCGCACTGACGTCCGAAGTGGACCTCGTGCCGGAGGTACGCGCGGCGATCCGCGCGATGGACGGCAGTGAGACCATGGTGATCGGCGGGCACCGGATCTACGTCCGGCCGGACCTGCCCGTCGCGCCGCCCGCCGAGGTGGCCGCCCGGCTCGGCTCGGCGAGCCTGCGTACCCAGTTCCTCCCGATCGGGCAGGACGGGCCGCTCGCCCGCACGCTCGCCGACGCCCACCGCACGGCCGGCGGGGTGGTGCAGGCGATTCGCACGTCGATCGGCTCCCACCTGCGGGAAGCACACCAGACCCGCCCGCTCGCCCCCGGATCGGAGTTCGCGCGCCGCCACGGCCTCGGAGTCCCGCTCGCCCAGGGGCCGATGACGCGCGTGAGCGACCGGGCCGCGTTCGCCGATGCCGTCGCCGACGGGGGCGGGCTGCCGTTCCTCGCGCTCGCGCTGATGCCGGGCCACGAGGTCCGGGCGCTGCTGGAGGAGACCTCGGCGCTGCTCGGGGACCGGCCCTGGGGCGTCGGGATCCTCGGGTTCGTGCCGCCCGAGATCCGGGCCGCGCAACTTGACGTGGTCCACGAGATCCGGCCCGGGTACGCGCTGATCGCCGGGGGGCGCCCCGCCCAGGCCGCGCCACTCGAAGCCGCCGGGATCGCCACCTACCTGCACGTTCCCTCCCCCGGCCTGCTCGACCGGTTCCTCGCCGAGGGCGCCCGGCGGTTCGTGTTCGAGGGCCGCGAGTGCGGCGGTCACGTCGGTCCGCGGGCCAGTTTTCCGCTGTGGGACCAGCAGATCGAGCGCCTGCTGGACTTCGGGAACCGCCCCGCCGCCGGGACTGGCTTCTACCCGAGCCTCGACGTGCTGTTCGCCGGGGGGATCCACGATGGACGGTCGGCCGCCATGGTCTCGGCCCTCTCGGCCCCGCTGGCGAGCCGGGGCGCGGCGATCGGCGCGCTGATGGGCACGGCGTACCTGTTCACCGAGGAGGCGGTCAGCGCGGGCGCGATCCGGCCGGTGTTCCAGGCCGAGGCGCTGGGCTGCGACCGGACCGTACTGCTGGAGACCTCACCCGGGCACGCCGTGCGCTGCGCGGAGTCGGACTACGTGCGCGCGTTCCGGGCAGCGAAGGACGAACTGAGCGACGCGGGGATCGGCCATGACGAGATGTGGCAGCGGCTGGAGGACCTGAACCTCGGCCGGCTGCGGATCGCGTCCAAGGGCGTCGTGCGGCGCGACGGCGCGCTCACCGAGATCGGCGAGGACGTCCAGCGCAGTGACGGCATGTTCATGATCGGCGACGCGGCCACCCTGCGCTCGCGGACCACCACGATCACGGCACTGCACCGCGAGGTGACCGAGGGCGCGACGGCCCACCTGGAGAACGCCCAGGCGCCTAGCCCGGAACGCAACAAAGCCATCGCGACGGACCGCGGACCGGCCCCCGATGACGTGGCGATCGTCGGCATGGCGTGCGTGCTGCCCGGATCGGCGGACACGGCGAGCTACTGGTCCGCGGTGACGGGCGGCAAGGACGCGGTCACCGAGGTCCCGCCGGACCGCTGGGACCCGGACGTCTACTACGACGCCACCGCGACCGGCTCGGACGCGGGCCGCCGCAGTATCTCCCGCTGGGGCGGATTCCTGCCCCCGATCCCGTTCGACGCACTCGCGTACGGCATCCCGCCGGCCTCGCTCGCGGGCATCGAGCCGGTCCAGTTGCTCGCTCTCGAAGTGAGCGCGCGGGCCCTCGCCGACGCCGGGTACGCGACCCGCGCCTTCGACCGGTCCCGCGCGTCGGTGATCTTCGGCGCCGAGGCCGGCACGGACCTGTCCAGCGCGTACGGATTCCGGTCCGCCTACCCCGCCTACCTCGGGGACCTGCCGCCCGAACTGGACGAGCAGCTTCCCCGCCTGACCGAGGACTCGTTCCCCGGCGTGCTCGCCAACGTCATCGCGGGCAGGGTCGCCAACCGCCTGGACCTCGGCGGCGCCAACTACACCGTGGACGCGGCCTGCGCGTCCTCGCTCGCCGCGCTGGACCTGGCCTGCAAGGAACTGCACTCCGGCACCAGCGACCTGGTCCTCTGCGGTGGCGCGGACCTGCACAACGGTGCCCACGACTTCCTGCTGTTCTCCTCCGTGCACGCGCTCTCCCCCACCGGCAAGTGCCGCCCGTTCGACAGCACGGCCGACGGGATCGCGCTCGGCGAGGGCGTCGCGTGCGTGGTCCTCAAGCGGCTGGCCGACGCCGAGCGGGACGGCGACCGGGTCTACGCCGTGATCCGGTCGGTCGCCGGGTCGAGCGACGGGCGCTCGCTCGGCCTCACCGCGCCCCGCCCGGACGGCCAGCGGCGAGCGCTCGAACGGGCCTACGAGCGGGCCGGGATCAGTCCCGCCGCGGTCGGGCTGGTCGAGGCGCACGGCACCGGGACCGTCGTCGGCGACCGCACCGAACTCAAGACGCTCACCGAGGTCTTCGCCGAGGCCGGGGCGGATCCGGCGAGCTGCTCGCTCGGATCCGTCAAGTCCCAGATCGGGCACACCAAGTGCGCCGCGGGCATGGCCGGTCTGATCAAGGCTGCCCGTGCGCTGCACACCGGGGTCCGCCCGCCGACCCTGCACGTCAGCGCCCCGAACCAGTTCTGGGATCGCGGCGCGTCCCCCTTCTACTTCGACAGTGCCGCCCAGCCGTGGACAACCCCACCCGCCCAGCGGATCGCCGGGGTGAGCGCCTTCGGCTTCGGCGGCACCAACTTCCATGCGGTCCTGTCCGGCTACGCGGGCGCCCCGGAACCCGCGCACGGCCTGGACGAGTGGCCGGCCGAGCTGTTCCTGTTCCGCGGCGCGGACCGGCAGGGGGCGGAGTCCTCGATGGACGCCCTCGCCGCGCTGCTCGACGCGGGTGAGACTGCCGGGCGGCCGTGGCGGCTGCGGGACCTCGCCGCGACCACCTGCGGGACCGGATCGCAGCCCGTGTGGGCCGCGATCGTCGCCACCGGCCTCGACGACCTCGGCCGCAAGCTCGCGCTGGCCCGGAACGGCGGCACCGGCGAGGGCGTGTTCACGGCGGATCCGGCGGAGGGGCAGGTCGCGTTCCTGTTCCCCGGGCAGGGCAGCCAGCGGCCGGGGATGCTCGCGGACCTGTTCGTGGCGTTCCCCCGGCTCCAGAAGCACCTGCACGCGGACGGCGTTCCCGCCGCGCGGATGTACCCGCCGGCCACCAAGGACCCCGCCGAGCAGTCGCGCCAGCGCGCCGAACTCACCGACACGCGGGTCGCGCAGCCCGCGCTCGGCGCCGCCGGGCTCGCCGTCCACGAACTCCTCACCAGCGCCGGGGTCCGGCCGGATCTCGCGGGCGGCCACAGCTACGGCGAGCTGGTCGCGCTGTGCGCCGCCGGGGCGCTGCGCGGGGACGAGCTGGCGGGGCTGAGCGTGGCCAGGGGCACGGCGATCCTCGGTGCCGCCGGGAGTGATCCGGGGGCCATGGCAGCCGTCACCGCAGGTCCGGAGCGCGTCCAGGCGGTGCTCGACGGCGATCCGGCGTGCGCGGGTGTGGTCGTCGCGAACCGGAACGCGCCCGAGCAGACGGTGATCTCCGGCCCGTCCGAGGCGCTGGGCGTGGCCGCGGACCGGCTCGCCGCCGACGGGCTCGCCGTCACCCGGATCCCCGTCGCGTGCGCCTTCCACTCCCCGCTCGTCGCCGCGGCCGCCGGCACCCTCGCGGCCGAACTCGCCACCCGGACCGTCGGCGTCCCCGCGTTCCCGGTGTGGTCCAACAGCACGGCCACCCCGTACGGCGCGGACCCCCAGGCCGTGCGGGACACCCTCGCGCGGCAGGTCGCCGATCCGGTGCGGTTCACCGAGCAGATCGAGTCGATGTACGCGGCGGGAGCGCGGATCTTCGTCGAGGCCGGTCCCGGACGGGTGCTCACCGGCCTCACCCGGCGGATCCTCGGCGACCGCCCGCACCGCGCGATCGCCGTCGACGTACCCGGCGAGCCCGGCCTGCCCCGCTTCCTGCACGCGCTCGCCGAACTGGCCGTCGCGGGCGCGAGCGTCGATCCGTCGGTGCTGTTCGCCGGGCGGGACGCGCGGCTGGTCTCCGTCCGCGAGGTACCCCGCCGCCCCGGCTGGATCGTCGACGGCCACACCGTGCGCACCGCGGCCGGCGAGTACCTCCCCAACGGACTGCGCCCCGCCACCCGGGTGACCCTTCCCAATTCGTACGTTCCCAGCGCTGTGGAGGCCGCGATGAGCCCGTCCCCGAGCGGCGCCCTCCCGGCCCGCGACCAGGCGGTCCTCGAATACCTGCGCGGCACCCGTGAGCTGATCGCCGCGCAACGGGACGTGCTGCTGGGCTATCTCGGATCCGCGGCGCCGGCGCCCCAGTTCGCGGCGCCCGCCACCCAGTTCGCCGCTGCGGGCCAGCCGTTCGCCGTGACGGGCCAGCAGTTCGGCGGGCCGGCCACGGTCGAACTGGTCTCCGCGGCTCCGGTGGTGGCCGCCGTTGCCGAGGCGCCGCCCGAGACCGGGCCCGCGAGCGCCGAGGACGTGCTCGCCGCCGTACTCGCCGTCGTCAGCGAGCGGACCGGGTATCCCCCGGACATGCTCGACCCGGACCTCGACCTCGAAGCCGACCTGAGCATCGACTCGATCAAGCGCACCGAGATCCTGGCCGAGCTGACGAGCCGGATCGCGCTGCCCGGCACCGGCGGGAACGCTCTCGACGACTCGGCGGTAGAAGCCCTCGCACGCATCAAGACCCTCCGCGGGATCGTCGCCTGGATCACCGATCCGCCCCAGGTTGAGACGCCCCAGGTTGAGACGCTGCCGATCGAGCCGCTGCCGGTCGCCGTGCGGCGGCACGTGGTCCGCATGAGCGCCCTGCCCGCGCTTCCCCCCGCGTCCACGGCCGGGTTCGGCGGGCACCGGTTCGTGCTGGTCGAGGACGCGATGAGCGTCGGGCTCGAACTCGCCGACCTGCTCCGGCAGCGGGGCGGGGACGTCCAGATGGTCCCGGCCGGCGCGGGGCCGGACGCCGTCGCGGGTGCCGGAACGGTGGTCCACCTCGCCGCGCTCGACCGCACCGGGCAGCCGATCCTGCCCGCGAGCTTCGCGACTCTGCGCGCGGCGGTCCTCGGTGGCGCGCGGCGGGTGCTGCTCGTGACCTGCGCGGGCGGGCAGCTCGGGCATGGGCGGATCGCCGATCCCGCCACCGCGGCCACCGGCGCAGGCCTTCCGGGGCTCGCCCGCGCACTCGCCCGCGAGTTCCCCGGAGTGCGGATCAGCGCGGCCGACGTGGATCCGAAGCAGGAACCCGAGCGGATCGCCCTCGCACTGCTCGCCGAACTGGACGCGCCCGACGGCCCGCCCGTGGTGGGGCTCACCGCCGGAGGGCGCGTCACCGCGACCGTCGAGCCCCTGGAACTCGGCCACGGCACCGACCTGCCGACGGCGGCGAGCCTCGGGCTCACCCCCGCGTCGGTCCTGCTGCTCACCGGCGGTGCCAGGGGAATCACCGCGCAGACTGCACTCGCGCTGGCCAGAACCGCCGGCTGCCACATCGAGCTGATCGGCCGGACCCCCGAGCCATCCGAGCCCGAGGATCCCTCGACGGCGGGGGCGGCGGATCCGGTCGCGCTGCGGCGGGCACTCATCGCCACGGGGGTCCGCACGCCGGCCGAGGTGGAGGCGGCGACGCAGCGGCTGCTCGCCGAGCGGGCGGTCCGGTCCACTCTGGACGGCTTGCGGGAGGCGGCGGCCTCGGTCCGCTACCACGTGGCGGACGTGCGGGACGCGGCCACGGTCGAGGCCATCGTCGCGGGGATCTACACCCGGCACGGGCGCCTCGACGGGGTGGTCCACGGCGCCGGAGTGCTGGACGACAAGCTGCTCGCCGACAAGACGCCGGAGTCCTTCGCCAGCGTGTACGGCACCAAGGTCGACGGCGCGAGGGCGCTGGTGGCCGCGCTCCGGCCGGACTGCGGGTTCCTGGTGCTGTTCGGCAGCGTGTCCGGGGTCTTCGGCAACCGCGGCCAGTGCGACTACTCGGCGGCCAACGACTCTCTGGACCTGCTCGCCCGGATCTGGGCGCCGCGCTTCACCGGCCGGGTCGTCGCCGTCGACTGGGGACCGTGGGCGCCGGCGGCGGGAGGCATGGTCTCCGAGGAGCTGGAACGGGAGTACGCGCGGCGCGGGGTCGAGCTGATCGGCACGGGCGAGGGCGTCGGGTGCCTGCTCCGCGAGCTGGCGTGGGGTGGCCGCGAGCCACAGGTCGTCTACGTGGCGGGTGACGCGACCGCGGTCGGCGGAGATGCCTGAACCGGGGCCGCCCGTCGCCGTCGTCGGGATGGCCGCGCTGTTCCCCGGCGCGGCGGACCTCGGCGCGTACTGGCACAACATCGTGACCGGCGCGGACGCGATCAGCGAGGTGCCCGCCGGCCGCTGGGATCCGTCGTACTTCGACCCGGCCGCCGGCGGATCCGCAGACCGCTTCTACTGCCGTCGCGGCGGGTTCGTGGACGGGCTGGCGACGTTCGACCCGGCCCGGTTCGGGATCATGCCTGTGACCGTCGAGGGCACCGATCCGGATCAGCTGCTCGCGCTCGGGGTCGCCGCGGAGGCCATCGCGGACGCCGGCGGCGAGCACCGGCTCGGCGACCACCGCAAGGTCGGGGTGATCCTCGGCCGCGGCGGCTACATCGGGGCGGGCCTGGCACGGCTGGACCAGCGGGTCCGGACCGCGAACCAGCTCACGGTCACCCTGCGCGAACTCGTGCCCGGCCTGCCCGAGGCCGAGCTGACCCGGATCCGGCACGCGTTCCAGGCCCAGCTCGGACCGGACCGCCCCGAGGCCTCGATCGGGCTGGTGCCGAGCCTCACCGCCTCCCGGATCGCCAACCGCCTCGACCTGCAGGGACCGGCGTACACGATCGACGCGGCCTGCGCGTCCTCCTTGATCGCGGTCGACCACGCGGTGGCCGAACTCGCCACCGGGCGCTGCGACGCGGTGATCGCCGGAGGGGTCCACCACTGCCACGACGTGACACTGTGGAGCGTGTTCACGCAGCTCGGGGCGCTGAGCCCGAGCCAGCGGATCCGCCCGTTCCACCGTGACGCCGACGGGCTGCTGATCGGCGAGGGCACCGGGATGGTCGTGCTCAAGCGGCTGGCCGACGCCGAGCGGGACGGCGACCGCGTCTACGCCGTGATCCGCGGGACGGGGGTCGCCGGCGACGGGCGGGTCACCAGCCTGATGAACCCCAACGCGGGCGGCCAGGTGCTCGCGATCGAGCGGGCCTGGCGCGCGGCCGGGCTGGATCCGGGCGCCCCGGACGCGATCGGGCTGGTCGAGGCCCACGGCACGGCCACCCCGGCCGGGGACGGTACCGAGATCGCCTCGCTGGTCCACGTGTTCGGCCGGGACGGCGCGAGCGTGGCGCTCGGATCGGTGAAGTCGATGATCGGCCACGCCATGCCCGCCGCCGGGATCGCCGGGCTGATCAAAGCCGCGCTCGCGGTCCACCACGGGGTGCTCCCGCCGACGCTGCACTGCGAGGACCCGCACCCCGACCTCGGCGGATCCCGGTTCTCGATGCCCGCCACGGCCCGCGACTGGGACGGCCCGCGCCGCGCGGGAGTCAACGCGTTCGGCTTCGGCGGGATCAACGCGCACGTGGTCCTCGACGAGGCGCCGGATTCGGCCGCGCGCGCCCGGGTCAGGACGGGCACTCGGGAGCCCGCCGCCGAGCGCATGCTGCTGCTCGCCGCGCCCACTGTGGACGAACTGCTCCGCCAGCTCGACGACGGCGGGCTCCTGACCAGGGACGACGCCACCGCCGCGCCGGACCGCGGACCGTGCCGCCTCGCGATCGTCGCGCCAGACGAGCGCCGGATCGCACTCGCCCGCCGGATCGCCGTCCAGGGCAAGCCGTGGCGCGGCCGCAACGACGTCTACTTCACCGCCGCCCCGCTGCTCGGCCCGCACGCCGCGACACCGCCCGGCCAGCCCGCCGGCACCCCGGGCCGGATCGCGTTCGTCTTCCCCGGCCTCGAAGAGACGTTCACCCCGCGGATCACCGACGTCGCCCGCCACTTCGGCCTCCCCGAACCCCACCTCGACGGCGCCACCGGCGGCGCTATCGGCGAGTTCGGCCTCGGCGTCGTCACGGTCGCCCGCGTGCTCACCACCGCGCTGCGGCGGATGGCGGTCAGGCCCGACGTCATGGCCGGTCACAGCGTGGGCGAGTGGAGCGCCATGATCGCGGCCGAGATGTACCCGCCGGCCGACGTCGAGGACTTCCTCGCGGGGTTCGACCCGTCCTCGGTCGAGGTCCCCGGCGTGGTGTTCGGCGCGCTCGGCTGCGGCGCCGGCCAGGCCCGGGAGGCGATCGGCGGACTGCCGGACATCGTCGTCTCGCACGACAACTGCCCACACCAGTCGATCGTGTGCGGCGAGGAGGCCTCGGTCCGCGCGGCGCTGGACCGGCTCGCCAGCGCCGGGATCGGCGGGCGGATCCTGCCGTTCCGGTCCGGCTTCCACACGCCGATGCTCGGCCCGTACCTGGGCGGGATCCGGCGCAACTTCGAGCGGCTGCGGGTCCAGCGGCCCGCCGTCCCGGTGTGGTCGGCGACGACGGTCGAGCCGTACCCGGACGATCCGGCGGCGATCCGCGAGCTGGTGATCCGGCACCTCGTGGAGCCGGTCCGGTTCCGGGAGCTGGTCCGGCGGCTGTACGGCGAGGGGGTGCGGGTCTTCGTCGGGGTGGGCACCGGCAGCGTGACCTCGTTCGCCGAGGACACCCTGCACGGGCTCGACGCGCTGGCGATCCCCGCGAACGTCCCCAAGCGCGAGGGCATGGCCCAGCTTCGCCGGCTCGGCGCCGCGCTCTGGGCGGAGGGCGGGTCGCCCCGGCTCGGCGCGCTGGCCGTCCCCTCCCCAGCGGCCGGGGCGCACGAGAACGCCGGCCCGCCGCTGAGCCTGGGCGCCCCGTTCGTCCGGCTGGCGGGCACGATCGCACCGCTGTCGGGCCAGACCGAAACGCCCAAGCCGGTTGCGGATCCGGTACTGGCCGAACTCGACGCGCTGGTCAGGGAGGCCACCGCCGCCGCCGAGGCCGTCACCACCGCGTGGGCGACTCCCCCGCAGGCGCCCCCCGCCGCCGAGACCGTGAGCGTGGTCCGCGAGCTGTCGGCGGACACCATGCCCTACCTGACCGACCACTGCTTCTACCGCCAGCGCGACGGCTGGCCGGATCTCGCCGACCGCTTCCCCGTCGTCCCGATGACCACGCTGCTGGAGATCATGTCCGAGGCAGCCCTGGACCGGTTCCCCGGCCGCCGGATCGCCGGGTTCCGGGACGTGCGGGCCCTGCGCTGGCTCGCGGTGGCCCCGCCGGCGACCGTGACGATCCGGACCACGCCCGACGAGCACGGGAACGTCGCCGTCGTGATCGAGGGCTACAGCCGCGGGACGGTCCTGCTCGCCGAGTCCTACCCGGCCGCGCCCGACCCGGATCCGGTGCCAGTCACCGAGCCCCGGCCCGTCGGGTTCGACTCGCACACCCTGTACGCGGATCGCTGGATGTTCCACGGCCCCGAGTTCCAGGGGATCTGCGCGCTCGGCGAGGTCGGATCCGACGGCATCACCGGCACGATCCGCACCCCGGCCGCGCCCGGCGCCCTGCTGGACAACGCGGGCCAGCTCATGGGCCTGTGGATCATGCTCCGGCTGGACCGCGATCAGCTGGCGTTCCCCAGCGCGGTCCGCGAGCTGCGGTTCTCGGGGCCGCACCCGCGGGCCGGGGAGGAACTGGCGTGCCTGGTGAAGATCCGCGAGGTCACCGGCACCGCGGTGACCGCGGACGTCGAACTGCGGAGGGCAACCGGCGAGGTCTGGGCCCGGATCGAGGGCTGGACCGACCGCCGGTTCACCGCCGACGAGCGCACCTGGCCGGTGTTCCGGCACGCCAACCTCCACCTCGCCGGCGAGCCGCAGCAGGGCGGCTGGCTGCTCGCCCGCGAGCGCTGGCCCGACCCGGCGACCCGTGAGCTCATCATGCGCCGCTACCTCACCACCGCCGAGCGCGAGCGGTACGCGGCGATCGGCCCGCGCGGCCAGCGGCAATGGCTGCTCGGTCGGGTCGCGGTGAAGGACGCGGTCCGGACCGCCCTGCTCGCGGCCGGGGGCGGCCCGATCTACCCCGCCGAGCTGACGGTCGGCAACGACGCCGAGGGACGCCCGTTCGTCCGCGGACCGTTCGCCGCGCCGATCGCCGTCTCGCTGGCCCACAGTGGACCGTTCGGCGCCGCTCTGACCGGCGCGTCCCCGGGGATCGACGTCGAGCGCGTCGAGCACCGCGGCGCGGCCTTCGAGCACACCGCGCTCTCGCCCGCCGAGCGCGACCTGCTCGCCGGCCTCGGAGGCAGCCGCGACGAGTGGCTCACCCGGTTCTGGACCGCCAAGGAGGCCGCGGCCAAGTCGGCGGGCACCGGGCTCGGGGATCCGCGGGCGTTCACCGCCGAGCCGTCCGGCGAGAACCTGCTGACCGTCCGGTACGGATCCCGGACCTGGCTCGTCCACACCCGCACGGGCCTCACCGCCCCCGGATCCGGCGGCCGCCCCGCGGACCACTACGTCGTGGCCTGGACCAGCGCCGAAGCCACCCCGGCACCACTCGTCAGCGCACATCGCACCGAAAGGGCCACCACCTGATGACAACCGGACAGCTCGCCACCACCGGACCGGTCCAGGACGAGCCGGTGCTGGCCACGGTCAGCCGGCTCGTCACCGAGATCATCGGCGAGGAGTACGTGCTCGCGCTCGACATCACCCTGGACACCTCCTTCAACGCGGACCTGGAGGTGGAGAGCATCGAGTTCGTCGCGCTCGCCGCCAAGCTGCGCGAGCACTACGGCGAGCGGGTCGACTTCGTCGCGTTCCTCGCCGGCAAGGAGGTGCACGAGATCATCGCGCTGCACGTCGGCGACCTCGTCACCTACATCGAGCAGAGCCTGCGCGATGCCTGACGTCGTCGCGAACGGGGTCCGGCTGCACGTGCAGCGGCTGGCCTCGCCGGGCCTGCGCGAGGACGCCCCGGTCGTCGTGTTCCTGCACGGCCTCGTCATGGACAACCTGTCGAGCTTCTACTACACGCTCGCGAACCCGGTCGCGGCCGCCGGAGCCGACGTCGTGCTCTACGACCTGCGCGGACACGGCCTCTCCGACCGTCCGCGCACGGGTTACGCGGTCAGCGACTCGGTGGCCGACCTCACCGCACTGCTCGACGAACTCGACCTCACGGACCGTCCGCTGCACCTCGTCGGCAACAGCTACGGCGGCACGGTCTCGCTCGCGTTCGCCACCGCCAACCCCGAGCGGGTGGCGAGCCTCGTGCTGATCGAGGCGCACTTCGCGATCGAGGGCTGGGGCGAGCAGATGGCCGGCACGCTCACGGAGATCGCCTTCGGCCTGAAGGACGGCGACGCGCGCAAGTGGCGTGACCAGCACGGACGCAAGCTCGGCCGGATGGCGGCCAACGCCAACGACCTGATCAACAACACGACCATGGTGGACGACCTGCTGGCGGTCAAACCCCTGCCTGCGGACGGGGTAGCGGCGATCACCTGTCCGGTCCGGGCCGTGTACGGCGAGCTGTCCGACGTGCTGCACCACGCCGAGGCCCTGCGGGCGCTGCTGCCGGACTTCACCCTGACGATCCAGCCCAACACCAGTCACTCGGTCCTCATGGAGGCGACGCCGCAGCTCCGGGCGATGATCACCGGCTGGCTCACGTGAGCCGCTTCCTGTTCGCGGTCCCGCCGCTGGCCGGGCACACCCTGCCCACGGTGGCGCTCGGCGAGGAACTGGCCCGGCGCGGGCACGAGGTCGCGTGGGCGGGGCACGGCGAGGTATGCGGTCCGCTGCTGCCCGACGGCGCCACGATCTACCCCGCGGGGGACGCGGACTGGCTCGCCGAGGTGCGGGACCGGTCCGCCGGGCTGCGCGGGGCGGCCGCGTTCCAGTTCCTGTGGGCCGAGTTCCTGATCCCGCTGGCCGAGGCCATGCTGCCCGCGGTCGAGGCGGCGATCGGCGAGTTCGCCCCGGACGTCGTGATCGCCGACCAGCAGGCGCTCGCGGGTGCGGTCGCGGCCCAGCACCGCGGACTGCCCTGGGCGACCTCGGCCACCACGTCCGCCGAGCTGGCCGATCCGTTCGCGCTCATGCCCAAGCTCGGCGACTGGGCCCGCGGGCTGCTCACGTCGTTGCAGCTCAAAGCCGGGGTCAGCGAGGCTGTCGATCCGCGGTTCTCGCCGCACCTGATCATCGCGTACACCACCGAGGCCCTCACCGGACCCGGCCTCGCCGCCGGGGACCACGTCGCATTCGTCGGCCCGTCCCTCGGATCCCGCCGCAACGCCGCCGAGTTCCCGTACGAGTGGCTGGACCCGTCCCGCCGTCTCGTCCTCGTCTCGCTCGGCACCGTGAGCGCGTCCTCGGGCGACCGGTTCTTCGCCGCCGCGCTGGAGGCCCTGGCACCGCTCGACGTCCAGGCCGTGCTCGTCACCGATCCCGCCCGCTTCCCGGACGTTCCGCCGCACGTGCTGGTCCGGCCGTTCGTGCCGCAGCTCGAACTGATCGCCCGCGCGTCCGCCGTCGTGTCACACGCGGGCCACAACACCGTCTGTGAGGCGCTGGCCCACGGGGTACCACTCGTCGTGGCGCCGATCCGCGACGACCAGCCGATCATCGCCGGGCAGGTCGCCGACGCGGGGGCCGGGGTGCGCGTCCGGTACGGGCGGGTGGGCGCCGGTGAACTGCGATCGGCGCTGGTGGCGGTGCTCGGGGATCCGTCGTACCGGACGGCGGCCGAACGGGTCGCCGCCTCGTTCCGATCCGCAGGAGGCGCCGCCGCGGCGGCCGACCGGCTGGAGAAACTGACATGACCGTGTGGTTACCCGTCCTCCTGCTGGTGGGACTTCTGCTGAACGGGCTGCGGCTGAGGGCGCGGATCGGTCCGCTGCGGGTCTTACCGCCGGCGTCTCGTGTTCCCGCTCCCGCGCTGCTGCTCGCCGCCGAGGGGGTCTCCGTGGACCCCGCCACCCGCGCCGCCGCCGAGGCCTACGCCGCCGCAGAGGGGCTCGACGTGCTCGACCTGGTGCCGCGCGGCCTGTCGGTGATCCGCGCGCTCGACCTCGCCCGGATGTCCGACGCCGGAAAGTACCGGGCCACCCGCCTCGCCCCGGGCCGCGGGGCCGCCCACGCCCTGCTCGCCCGCGCCGCCGTCAGTGCCCGGGCCGGGCTCTCGGCCGGGCCGCCCCTCG
>JAOPVE010000346.1 GCA_025963185.1 Actinomycetes bacterium | reverse complement strand
GCGGATCCGGCGAGGCGCTTGACCACCCCGACCGTTCCCAGCTCGCCGGTGGCGCCCATCGCTGACCTCCCTGCTCGGCCGCCTCGCGGACCGGCGCAAGCGGCACAGATGACCCGGCCCCGTAGTTGGACCTGGACCGAGGGGGCACGGTACCCTAGACATTGCGTTGTGGGCTTGTCGTGCCTCGGCATGGAGAAGGCTCGCACTCGCCGTGCTGAAGCCGGTTCCGTGGATGGTCAATCACTGCTGGTCGCCGTGCGGCGAGAGGGCTCATTGCGCTCGCACGATACGACCACTTGTCCACACTCCGGAGCATCCGCCCACATGACGAGCAGCACCGAGGCACCGACCACCCCGCAGGTTGCGGTCAACGACATCGGTTCGGTCGAGGATTTCCTCGCCGCCATCGACGAGACCATCAAGTATTTCAACGACGGCGATATCGTCGAAGGCACGATCGTCAAGGTCGATCGGGACGAAGTCCTGCTTGACATCGGTTACAAAACCGAGGGCGTGATCCCTTCCCGTGAGCTCTCGATCAAGCACGACGTTGACCCGCATGACGTGGTCAAGGTCGGCGACGAGGTCGAGGCTCTGGTTCTCCAGAAGGAGGACAAGGAAGGCCGCCTGATCCTGTCCAAGAAGCGCGCCCAGTACGAGCGCGCCTGGGGCACGATCGAGAAGATCAAGGACGAGGACGGCATCGTCACCGGAACCGTCATTGAGGTCGTCAAGGGTGGTCTCATCCTCGATATCGGCCTGCGCGGCTTCCTCCCGGCGTCGCTGGTCGAGATGCGCCGCGTGCGCGACCTGCAGCCCTACGTGGGCCGCGAGCTCGAAGCGAAGATCATCGAGCTCGACAAGAACCGCAACAACGTGGTCCTGTCCCGCCGTCAGTGGCTTGAGCAGACCCAGTCCGAGGTGCGCAGCGAGTTCCTCAACAAGCTCGCCAAGGGCCAGGTCCGCAAGGGTGTCGTGTCGAGCATCGTCAACTTCGGTGCCTTCGTGGACCTCGGCGGTGTCGACGGCCTGGTGCACGTCTCCGAGCTGTCCTGGAAGCACATCGACCACCCGTCCGAGGTTGTCGAGGTGGGCCAGGAGGTCGAGGTCGAGGTGCTCGACGTCGACCTGGACCGCGAGCGCGTGTCGCTCTCGCTCAAGGCCACCCAGGAAGACCCGTGGCGCCAGTTCGCCCGCACCCACGCGATCGGCCAGGTCGTGCCGGGCCGCGTGACCAAGCTCGTGCCGTTCGGCGCGTTCGTCCGGGTGGACGAGGGCATCGAGGGCCTGGTCCACATCTCCGAGCTGGCCGAGCGCCACGTGGAGATCCCGGAGCAGGTCGTCAACGTCGGCGACGAGATCATGGTCAAGGTCATCGACATCGACCTGGAGCGCCGCCGCATCTCCCTCTCGCTGAAGCAGGCGAACGAGGGCGCGCCCGGTGGCGAGGCCGTCGGCTTCGACCCGACTCAGTACGGCATGGCCGCCCAGTACGACGCCGAGGGGAACTACATCTACCCCGAGGGCTTCGACCCGGAGACCAACGACTGGATGTCGGGCTTCGAGAAGCAGCGTGAGGAGTGGGAGCGCCAGTACGCCGAGGCGCAGACCCGCTACGAGGCGCACCAGAAGCAGATCACGGAGGCCCAGAAGGCCGAGGCCGAGGCGGCTGCCGCTTCCTCGTACTCGTCCACTCCGCCGGCCGAGGAGGCCAGCGGCACGCTGGCCACCGACGAGGCGCTCGCCGCACTTCGCGAGAAGCTGGCGGGCGGCGGCCGCAGCTGAGGTTGCCGTAGTCCCTGGTACGGGCCCCGATCCCCTGCGGATCGGGGCCCGTACCCGTCCCACCGCCCCTCGCGAGCGCACTCCCGCGCCGATGCACCCCCGCGCCGATGCACGCCCGCGCCGGTCCACCACCTCGTTGGTCCACCACCTCGTTGGCGCGCCGCTTCGTTGGCGCGCCGCTTCTGGAACGGGACTATTCGGGTAAGTGTCGCTAGACCGGGCGCTATTACCGCAGGAAGCCCGGCAGTTGGCCGTCGTGATCGGCTGGCAGACTGTCCCGGTGCTGAGAATCGGGCTCACCGGGGGGATCGGCGCGGGCAAGAGCGCGGTCGCCCGTCTGCTCACCGAGCGCGGGGCCGTGCTGGTCGACTCCGACGCGATCGCCCGCGACGTGGTCGAGCCAGGTACGCCGGGCCTGGCCGCGGTCACCGCCGAGTTCGGCGAGGACGTGCTGCTGCCGTCCGGCGAACTGGACCGGCCGGCGCTCGGGGCGGTCGTGTTCGGCGATCCGCAGCGGCTTGCGGCCTTGAACGCGATCGTGCACCCGCTCGTCGGTGCCCGCGCCGCCGAACTGGTCGCCGCCGCCCCGCCGGACGCCGTGCTGGTCCACGACGTGCCGCTGCTCGTCGAGAACGGCCTCGCGCCGCATTACCACCTGGTCGTGGTGGTCGAGGCGCCCGAGGACGTCCGCATCGCCCGGCTCACCGGATCGCGCGGCATGGCCGAGTCCGACGCCCGCGCCCGGATGGCAAGCCAAGCCACGCCGACCGAGCGGGCCGCGGCGGCCGACGTGCTGATCCGCAATGATGGGCATTTTTCGGCCCTGGGTTCGGCCGTGGGCGAACTGTGGCGCGCCCGGCTGGCCCCCTATGCGGCCAACCTGGCCGACGGACGCCCGGCCGCGGGTTCCCGGCCGCCCGAGGAGGGGGAGTACGTGCGCGAGGAGGCCCGGCTGCGGGCCCGGCTGGGGGCGCTGGGTGCGGTGATCGAGCGCGCCGGCGATCCGGACAATCTGGGTTTCGAGGTGAGTCTCAGCGAGCCTTCCGAGGGTGTCGGAGCCCTCGCGGACAGTGGCTGGGTCGGCTGGCAGGGATGGCGGGCGCGCTCGGCGGATCCTGGCCGGCCCGGGTTCCTGGAGCTCCGTAAGAACTGAGACTGCACGGCAGAGCCCCTCCGGGACCTACGTCCGCCGAAGGGGCTCGTCGTGCAGGCTGTGGATGGGTTGGCGATCGTTTCCGGCCCTTCACGCTGGCCGGCACCGTGGGCTGGACCGCGGGGGAGTGGTGCTGGTGGTGGATATCCGCGAGACCAAACCGCGCCCCGGAGTGT
Organism: Actinomycetes bacterium; assembly: GCA_025963185.1. Lineage (GTDB taxonomy): Bacteria > Actinomycetota > Actinomycetes > Mycobacteriales > Cryptosporangiaceae > RYN-140. The sequence continues at coordinate 1,357 of JAOPVE010000346.1, read as the reverse complement.
GCTGTCGCACCGGTCGCCCGGTTCGCTGCTCCTCCTCCCGAGAGGGAACTTGCGCCGTTCTGCCTGCGTCTTCGACGGTAGGACGCCCGGGCCGGACTACGCAAGAGAGTCGACAAAGGTATATAGAGAACAATTGCCACACCAGTCACGGCAGTTGCTCCGGACCCCGGCCGAGCCACCGGCTCGCGTTTCTGTCGGACCCCCGACGTACCGTTGGCGCCATGAGACCGGTCAGCGACATCATCCGCCGAGAGGGCCGTTTCGAGGTCGTCAGCGAATTCAGCCCGGCGGGTGATCAGCCGGCCGCGATCGACGAGCTCGAGGCGCGCATCCGTGCTGGTGAGAGCAATGTCGTGCTGCTCGGGGCGACCGGAACGGGCAAGTCGGCGACCACGGCCTGGCTGGTGGAGCGGCTCCAGCGCCCCACCCTCGTGATCGCGCCGAACAAGACGCTCGCCGCGCAGCTCGCCAACGAGTTCCGCGAGCTGCTGCCGCACAACGCGGTCGAGTACTTCGTCTCGTACTACGACTATTACCAGCCCGAGGCCTACGTCCCGCAGACCGATACGTACATCGAGAAAGACTCCTCGGTGAACGACGAGGTCGAGCGGTTGCGGCATTCCGCGACGATGAGCCTGCTCACCCGGCGTGACGTGATCGTGGTCGCGTCCGTGTCCTGCATCTACGGCCTCGGCACGCCGCAGGAGTACGTCGACCGGTCCGTCCGGTTGCGGGTCGGCGACGAGTTCGATCGCGACAAGCTGCTGCGCCAGTTCGTCGACATCCAGTACACGCGCAACGACCTGGCCTTTGCCCGCGGCACGTTCCGGGTCCGCGGCGACACGGTCGAGGTGTTCCCCGCCTACGAAGAGCTCGCGGTCCGCATCGAGATGTTCGGCGACCAGATCGAGCGCCTCTACTACCTCCACCCGCTCACGGGTGAGGTCATCAAGGAGGCTGACGGGCTCACGGTCTTCCCGGCGACGCACTATGTGGCCGGTCCCGAGCGCATGGAGCGGGCGATCGGCGGCATCGAGGCCGAGCTGGAACAGCGGCTCGGCGAGCTGGAGAAGCAGAACAAGCTGCTGGAGGCTCAGCGGCTGCGCATGCGCACGGCCTACGACATCGAGATGATGCGCCAGGTCGGGTTCTGCTCGGGCATCGAGAACTACTCCCGGCACATCGACGGGCGGGAGGCCGGGTCCGCCCCGCACTGCCTGATCGACTACTTCCCCGACGACTTCCTGCTGGTCCTGGACGAGTCCCACGTGACCGTGCCGCAGGTCGGGGCGATGTACGAGGGCGACATGAGCCGCAAGCGCACCCTGGTCGACCACGGGTTCCGGCTGCCCAGCGC
>JAOPVE010000332.1 GCA_025963185.1 Actinomycetes bacterium | reverse complement strand
TCGTGAAGCCCGGGGACATCGTCAAGGTCAAGGTCCTCGACGTCGACATTCCCCGTAAGCGCATCGGGCTCACGCTCCGGCTCGACGACGAGGCCGCCGCGCGGGCTGGTGCCGACCGGCCGGCCGGTGAGCGGTCGGGTGGCGGTGAGCGGGCTGGCGGCGGTGAGCGCCGGGGTGGCGGTCGTGGGGGTCAGCCGAAGAGTGGCTCGGGTGGTCAGCCGAAGGCCGCCTCCGCTGGTCCGCGCGGGGCGGGTCAGGGCGGTCAGCGGTCCGGCCAGGGCGGTCAGCGGTCCGGGCAGGGTGGTCAAGGCCGTCCGGATCGTGCCGGTGCCGGTGCGGGTGGCGGTCAGGGGCGCGGCGGGACCAGTGGCGGCACGGGCGGTGGCGGCACGAGCGGTGGTGCTGGTGGCGGTGGCGGAGGTCAGCGTGGCGGCCGGAACGAGCCGGTGAACAGCGCGATGGCCGACGCACTCCGCAGGGCCGGCCTCACGAAGTAGCGAGCCCGGAACGTCCGGCCGGTCACGCACTCGCCACCCACGAGCCCGTGACCGGCCGGTGCTGTTTCCGCGCGCTGCCCGCCGCCGGATCCCTGCGGGCCCGCCCCGGCGGCGAAGTGCGTGCCGTCCTGCCGGTCCTGGGCGGTCTCACGGCACGCACTTCAGTGAGGGCGCGTGCCTCGGCTCGGCCGGCCCGCTTGTTAGGTCCGGGGTGGCCCTGGCCTGGCGTGGTTGGTACGGGTGGTGCTGTCCCCGGCGGGGCCGGGTCGGGTGCGGAAGTGTGTGCCGCCCTGCCGGTCCTGGGCGGCCTAACGGCGCGCACTTCGGTGGGGCCCACGTCTCGGCCCCGCCCGCGGCCGCCCGCCTGGCCGGCTGGTTCGGGGGTTGGGTTAGGGGGTGGGCGGTGAGAGGGCGGCCAGGGTGGTGGTTGTCGAGTGGCCTGGGGACAGGGGGATGATCCGGACGTCGCCGCCGTAGCCGCGGACGACCTCGGCCTCGGGGAGCCGGTCCTCGGTGTAGTCGCCGCCCTTGACGTACACGTCGGGACGGATCGCGGTGCAGAGTCCAGCGGCGGTCGGCTCGTCGAAGGCCACCACCACGTCGACGCACCGGAGCGCGGCGAGTACGAAGGCGCGATCCGCAAGCGGGTTGACCGGACGGTCTGGCCCCTTCAGTCGCCGCACTCCGGCATCGGTGTTCAGCCCGACTACGAGCAGGTCGCCGAGCGCACGCGCCGCCGTCAGGTACTCGACGTGCCCGCGGTGGAGCACGTCGAAGCACCCGTTGGTGAGCACGACCCGGTGTTCCGATCCGGCGAGCGCCACCGCGGCATCGAGGGCGGTCAGGGCCACGAGGGTTCCTCGGCCGGGGTGATCACCAGCTCCCGAACCTCGCACCCGGCGGGCTGCTTCAGCGCGAACAGCACGGCCTGGGCGACGTCCTCGGGGCGGTTGAGCTTGGCGTCCGGACCGGGCTTGTACCGCGGATCCCGATCGTCGAAGAAGTGCGTCTGCATCCCGCCGGGGACCAGCATCGTCACCCCGACCTGCCCCTTCGTCTCGGCGGCGAGCGCCCTGGTGAACCCGACGATCGCGAACTTCGACGCGCAGTAGGCGGTCGCGTCGCTCAGCGCCCGGAACGCGAGCGTCGAGGCCACGGTCACGACCCGGCCCCGGGACTCGGTGAGGTGCGGGAGCGCGGCCCGGATCACTGCGGCCGTGCCGAGCAGGTTGACCTGGATCACCCGGTCCCATTCGTCGCCGGGGACTTCGGCGAGGGTGCCGCAGCGATCCGTGCCGGCGGCGGTGACGACGGCGTCGATCCCCCCGGCGAGTGCGGCCGCGTCGGCGACCGCCCGTTCGGCGGCGCGGCTGTCCGCGAGGTCCACGACGATGTGCTCGTGGCCGGACTCGGGCGGCACCCGGTCGAGCACCACCGGCCGCCCACCCTCGGCGGCCACGGCCGCGGCGACGGCCGCCCCCAGACCGGACGATCCGCCGGTCACCACCACAGTTCCCACGCTGTTCATCGGACCTCCATCGGCTCGAACACGTCTTCGGGGACGTCGAGGCTGGCCGGACCGCCAGCCGCCACGTACGCGGTCGCGGCGGCGACAGCGGCCGCCACGGCCCTGGGCAGGGTCGCCCCGGCGAGCAGGGCTCCCGCGGCGGCGGAGGCGAATCGGTCGCCCGCGCCGCAGGTGTCGCCGTCCACGGGCTGGGCCGGCACGTGCAGCGGGGCGGATCCGGCACGCGCGAGCACGGCCCCGTCGGCGCCGAGCGTCACGGCCACGGCGGCCACGTCCCAGCGGGCTCGCACCTGTTCGGCGCACGATGCCCAGGGCTCGGCGGCAACATGCAGCCGCGGATCGGCACTCGCGGGCGGAGCCACGGCCCGTGCCTCGGCGAGGTTCGGCGTGGCCAGCCGGATCCCGGCCACGGGCGCCGGACCCCGCGGATGCGGATCCCACACGACGGGCCCACCGGCCGTGGCGAGCGCGGACCGGATCGGCTCCGCCGCCGCTACCCCGCGCCCGTAGTCCGCGACGAGCACGGCCCCGGCCTGGCTGATCGCCCGGCGCATGGCGGCCGTGCACGCGCCGATCTCGCCGGGCTGGGTGCCGTAGTCCAGGCGCAACAGCACCTGGCCGGCGCCCCGCACCCGGACCTTCTGCGTGGTCTCGCCGCCGCACTCGGTGCTCACCACGGTGATCCCGGCGCGTTCGAGCAGGATCCGCAGCCGATCCCCGGCCGGATCGGCGGCCAGCGCGGTGACGAGCACCACGTGGTGCCCGTCCCTGGCCGCGAGCAGGGCGGCGAGCCCCGCGCCACCGGGCCGGGCGCGTTCGGTGAGGTCCTCGACCACGGGCACGGGGGCGTCCGGGCAGAGCCGGGTGACGGATCCGGAGAGGTCCCGGTCGAGGAGCGTGTCGCCGACGACGACGAGGGTGCCGCTCATGCCCCACCCACCGCGTGGACGAGCACGGAGCCGCCCTCCCTCGCCGCGCGCTCGGCCGCGTCGAACGCCTCACACACCATGTGGACCGCGACGAGGTGCAGCTCCTGAACGGTGGCGGCGGATCGGGCGTCGATGGTCACGACCTCGTCGGCCGCGGTGGCGAGGGGGTTGGGCGCCGGTCCGGTGAGGGCGAAGGTGCGCACCCCGGCGGCGCGCGCGGCCTCGACGGCGCGCAGCAGATTGGGGCTGTTTCCGCTGGTCGAGAGCAGGACCAGGGCGTCTCCGAGCCGTCCGTGGGCGGCGACCTGCCGGGCGAAGACCTCGTCGTAGCCGTAGTCGTTGCCGATCGCGGTGACGGCCGAGGTCTCGGCGTGCAGCGAGATCGCGGAGTAGGGCGGCCGGTCGGCCTGGTAGCGGCCGACGAGTTCGGCGGTGAGGTGCTGGGCCTGCGCGGCGCTCCCGCCGTTGCCCGCCGCGAGCAGGCGGCCGCCGTGCGCGACGATGTCGTGCAGCGCGCGTCCCCACAGTTCGAGGCGGACGGCGGACTGCCGGAGCCCGCCGAGGGCGTCCTGGATCGCGTCGAGGTGCGCCGCTCCACGCTGGGTGAGCGAGCTGGCCGGGGCCTCGGTGAGCTCGGTGTAGATCCGCTCGGTGGCCTCGGCGATCCGGTCCCAGGAGAAGGTGCTGGCGACCCGGGTGGCACCGGCGGATCCGTAGCTCGCTCGCAGATCCTCGTCGGCTAGGAGCTTGTTCAGTGCGCTCGCCACGGCCTCCGGATCGCGGGGCGGCACGAGCAGGCCCGTCTCCAGGTCGGTGACCGTGTCGGTGAGCCCGCCGACCCCGGCCGCGACGACCGGCCGCCCGCACGCCATGGCCTCCAGCGCGACCAGCCCGAACGGCTCGTACCAGGGGGTGTGCGCGACCACGTCCGCCGACCGGATCAGCGCGGGCAGCTCGCACCGGGACACCTGCCCGAGTAACCGGACCCGGTCGCCCAGCCCAAGGTCCTCGGCGAGCGAGAGCAGCCGCCGGGCCTCCGGATCGCCGTCCAGCTCGTCGGCGACCGGTCCGCCCGCGATGAGCAGCGAGGCGTCCGGCACCGAGGCCATGGCCCGGATCAGCACGTCGAACCCCTTGCGCTCGACGAGCCGCCCGATCGCGAGCACCCGCCCGCGCGGGTCCGGCGGAAGGCACGGGCCGGAGGGCGAGAAGTGCTCGACGTCGACCCCGCAGGGCACGACGCTGATCGACGTCCTCGGCACGCCGAGCTGCCGCAGCTCGCGGACCTCGTCGGTGCTGGTCGCGATGATCCGGTCCAGCTCGATGCCGAGGGACCGCTCGGTGCGGACCCTGGTCAGCGGGCTGGTGTCCTTCTCCCGCTGGTGCCGGCGCTTCACCGAGCCGAGCGCGTGGAACGTCAGGGCGGCGGGCACGCCGGTCGCGCGGGCGGCGGCCAGGGTGGCGATCCCGGACATCCAGAAGTGGGCGTGGGCGACATCGGGCCGGTCCGCGCGCCAGCGGCGGGCGAGGTAGTCGCCGAACGCGGCCATGTGGGGCAGCAGGGAGTCCTTCGGTACTGGCCGCGCGGGCCCGGCGGGCACGTGCTCGACCGCGTACCCCGCGGCGGTGAGTACGCGATCCGCCGGGCCGGGATCGTCGCGTCTGGTGTAGACCGTGACCTCGTGCCCCCGGCGGACCAGCGCCGCTGCCAGCTCGGCGACGTGCAGGTTCTGCCCGCCGGCGTCGACCCCGCCGGCGGCTGCGAGGGGGCTCGCGTGCTCGGAGACCATGGCGATCTTCATCGCGTCACCTCTTCGATCAGCCGGTCCCAGTCGCGCAGGAACCGGTCGAGTCCGTACCTTGCGAGCGCGGCGGCGCGCGCCTGCTTGCCGGTGTGCGCCGCCCAGTCCGGATCGGCACAGAACCGGCGGATCGCGGCGGCGAGCACCGCCGGATCCGTGGAGAGCACCCCGGCTCCGTCGGGGACCGCGTGGACGCTCTCGGTGGTGGCCAGTACCGCGACGGGCAGGCCGAGCATCATCGCCTCGATCAGCGAGAGGCCGAGCGAGGTCCAGCGCAGGGGGTGGGCGTAGACGCGGCGGCGGGCCAGCGCGGCGTGCAGCGCGTCCTGGGGCAGGTCCTCGTAGACGGCGAGCCGGTCCGCGGGCAGGCCCAGCCTGGCGGGCAGTTCGGTGACCTTCATGCCGAACACGTCGAGCGGCGAGGCCTCGGCGAGACGGGGTAGCAGGTCCGTGCCGGTGACCCGCCAGCGCCGGACCGGCTCGTTGATCGCGACCGCGGTCCGGGCCAGTTCGCCGGTGTAGCGGTGTCCCGGATCCGGCACGCCGTGCTCGACGACCAGCGCGGTCGCCCGGCCGGAGTCCCAGAACAGCCGGTTGAAGTGGGTGACGTGCACGATGGGGATCGCGTTCTGGCCGGCCAGCGGGTGCTCGGTCTCGGGAACCCCGCCCTTGGGGGTGTTGTGCTCGACGTAGACCGCGGGCACGTCCCGGCCAGGCCGCCGGCCGCCGAGCCAGCGCTGGGCGAGTTCGAGCTCGTGTGGCCGCTGGAGCAGCACGAGGTCGACGGGTTCGGTGCCAAGCTGCCCGGGCGTCACCTCGCGGGCCGACGCGGGCCAGTCCCAGGTGCGAGCGCGGCCCGCCCCGTCGGATCCGCGACCGGGCGTGACCGGGATCAGGTACTCGTGCGGCCCCTGGACGAACGCGGTCGCCCAGGATCCGTGCACGTGCCACAGCAGGATTCTCATGCGGTGCTCCGGGTCGTCAGGGATCCGACGGCGGCCACCACGTCGGCGGCGGTCACCGAGGTCAGGCAGGGGTGGCCGGGCACCGGGCAGGTGGTGGCCCGGCTCGCGGCGCACGGCGCGGACTGGTCGCCGAGGATCACGGACGGCACCCCGTACGGCCCCCACGCCGAGGCCGGGACCGTCGGCGCGAACAGCGACACCACCGGGGTCCCGACGGCGGCGGCGAGGTGCGCCGGGCCGGTGTTGCCGACCACGACGGCGTCCGCCCCGGCGAGGACGGCGGCGAGTTCCGCGAGGCTGGTCCGGCCGCCGAGGTCGGTGCCGTCGCCGCCCGCGACATAGCTGGTCAGGGCTTTCTCCGCAGGCGCGCCCGTGACGGCGACCCGGTGTCCGGCGGCGGCGAGCGCCTGCACGGCCTCGGCGTTGCGGTCCGGGGGCCAGGCCCGCGCGGTGACCGAGGTCCCGGGGTGGACCACGACGTACGGCCCAGACCCGGTCAGCGCGGAGACGTCGAGGAGAGGCTCGCGGATCCGCAGGCGGCCGTCGTCCCGCGGATCCGGGGGGAAGCCCGCGGCGGCGGCGAGAGACAGCGCGCGCTCGGGCTCGGGGATCCCGGCGGGGACGCGGTGGCGCACGTCGAGCAGCGATCCGGGGTAGTCCTCGCTGATCGCGGCGACGAACGGCACTCCGGCCATCCGCAGCAGCAGGGCCAGCGGGAGCGGCGACTGGTGGTAGGAGGTGAAGATCACGGCCGCGTCGATCCCGTGGGCGAGGGTGATGACCTCGGCCATCGAGGCGGCGGTGACCGGAAGCGGGTCGGGGTCGATCCAGGGCGCGCACCACTCGGCGATCCGGTCGGGTCCGGGGAGCAACTCGGCGGCCTGCCGCCCACGCGGACCGCACAGCAAAGTCAGCTCACGGGCCCCGGCGGCGAGGGCCCGGATCGCCGGGCCGGTGATCAGCACGTCGCCGTCGTTGTCGAGGCGGGCGGCGAGGACGCGGGTCATCGCGCGATCCCGGCGTCGTAGAGAGAGTTCACCGCGCTCAGCAGCGTGGGGGCGACCTGGGACGCCCCGATGATCTCCTCGGCGCGGGTGACGGGCGTCGGCACGAGGATCGACCGGGCCCCGGCCGCGGTGGCCGCCTCGACGTCCGCGCCGATGTCCCCGATGACCACGCACTCGTCCGCCCGGACACCGAGCGCGACGGCCGCGGCGAGCACCATCCCGGGTGCTGGCTTACGGCACGGGCAGCCGTCGCCGGGGCCGTGCGGGCAGACCTGCCACACGTCGAACGGCCCGAGCAGTTCCTCGACCCTGGCGTTGACCCGGTCCACCTGCGCGAGGGTGATCAGGCCGCGGGCGATCCCGGACTGGTTCGACACGACCCCGAGGCGGATCCCGTCCGCGCGGAGGCGGGCCAGCGCTTCGGCGGCCCCGGGGACGGGCTCCACGGCGGCGGGATCGCTGTTGTACGGAACATCGCGGACCAGCGTCCCGTCGCGGTCGAACAGCACGGCGGCGACTGCACCCAACGCTGACCTCCACAGTGGACGTCGCTGGTCGCCCGGCGGATCGCGGGACGGCCCGGCGGGCGGGACGCGGCGGGGAGCTCGCGCCACCGGCATCCATGCTCATTGAGAAGCGCCTCAAACACGGAGCGCGAATCAGTGCAGCTCAGTGGGGGTAGGAGGGGTACTTCTACCAGCGAGAACGTCACCTCTGTGAAAACAGGACTACTTTCCGTGCCCAGAAGTGGGACAGGTCTCCACTGAGGAGATCTGATCACTCCCGATTAGGTCCGACCGCGAGGGGAAAGGGGGATGGCGCCACACACAAAAGGGGTGCCCATGAGAGTTCTCGGAGTCAACGCCGTCTTCCATGACCCCGCCGCGGCGCTGATCGTCGACGGGGAAATCGTTGCCGCGGCGGAGGAGGAGCGCTTCAGCCGCCGCAAACACGGCAAGCGGCCGGTGCCGTTCGCCGCCTGGGAGCTGCCCGACCTGGCGATGGCGTGGTGCCTGACGAAGGCGGGGATCGGCCCCGGCGACCTCGACGCGATCGCGTACTCGTTCGATCCGTCGCTGTCCCGGCCGGCGGACCAGCTCGGGCTCCGCGATCCGTGGGACCACCTGCGGATCACGTACGCGCAGCACGCGCCCGGCTTCCTCGCCACCTCTCTGCCCGGGCTTGACCAGGGCGCCGTCCGGTTCGTGCCGCACCACGTGGCGCACGCCGCGTCCGCCGGGCTGGCCTCGCCACTGGGGGACTGCAGCGTCCTGGTGCTGGACGGCCGGGGCGAGACCCGGTCCCACCTCGCGGGCCGGTACGTGGGCGGCGAGCTGGAGATCCTCGCCAGCCAGGAACTGCCGCACTCGCTCGGGCTCCTCTACGAGGACGTGACCGAGCACCTGGGCTTCCTGCGCTCCTCCGACGAGTACAAGGTCATGGCCCTGGCCTCCTACGGCGAGCCGCGGTTCCTCCGCGAGTTCACCGACGCGGTCTATACAACGGGTGACGGCGGCTTCCGCGTCGATCCGCTGGATCTGAATGCGCTGGTCAAGAAGCGCGACGGCAGTGAGGAGTGGACCAGCGACCACGCGGATCTCGCCGCCAGCCTCCAGCTACGGCTCGAACAGGTGCTGCTCGAACTGGTGAACTGGCTGCACGCCCAGACCGGGGACCGCAGCCTCGCGCTGGCCGGCGGGGTCGCGCTGAACTGCGTCGCCAACTCCAAGCTCGCCGAGCAGGGGCCGTTCGACGAGATCTGGGTGCAGCCGGCGGCCGGAGACTCCGGCACGGCGCTCGGCGGGGCGATGCACGTGGCGCAGGCGCTCGGGGATCCGGTGCGGCCCATGCTCGGGGCGGACCTGGGCCGCGGCTGGACCGACGAGGAACTCGAAGCGTGGCTGGTCACGGCCAAGGTCGCCCACACCAGGCCGCCGGACATCGCCGAGGCGATCGCCGCCGAACTCGCCGAGGACCACATCGTCGCCTGGTTCCAGGGCCGGTCCGAGTACGGCCCGCGCGCGCTCGGGCACCGTTCGCTGCTCGCGCATCCCGGCAAGGCGGCGAACCTCGAACGGCTCAATGACGTGAAGGGGCGCGAGCAGTTCCGGCCGGTGGCCCCGATGGTTCTGCTGGATCGGGCGCCGCACATCTTCCGCGGCCCGCTGCCCAGCCCGTACATGCTGTTCGTGCACGACGTGGCGCCCGAGTGGCGGGACCGGATCCCCACTGTGGTGCACGTCGACGGCACGGCCAGGGTGCAGACCGTGGATCCGCGCACTGAGCCGTTGGTGGCCCGCATGCTGTCGGCCTTCGAGCGGCGCACCGGCCTCCCGGTCGTCGTCAACACCAGCCTGAACACGGCTGGGCGGCCGATGGTGGACGATCCGCGGGACGCGCTGGAGTGCTTCGGGTCCGGGCCGGTCGACGCGCTCGCGCTCGGCCCGTTCCTGGTCCGCAGGGCGACATGGACCCGGTGAGCGTCAGCGTCGTCGTCCCGACGATCGGCCGGGAAAGCCTCCAGCGGACCGTGGACTCGCTCGCCGCCGCCCACGGCCCGCTGCCGGAGCGGATCCTGCTGGTGGACGACCGGCTCGCCGGCCCGCTCCCAGTCCGGATCCCCGCCCGGCTGGCCGGGCGCGTGACGGTCCTCGCCGGGCCGGGACGCGGACCCGCCGCCGCCCGCAACACCGGCTGGACCGCGGCGGCCAGCGAGTGGATCGCGTTCCTCGACGACGACGTGACCGTGGGTCCGCACTGGCACGACGAACTCGCGGCGGATCTCGCCCAGGCCGGGCAGGCCGTCGCCGGGGTGCAGGGGCGGCTGCATGTCCCGATGCCCGCCGACCGGGCGCCGACGGACTGGGAGCGCAGCGTCGCCGGCCTGGAGACTGCCCAGTGGGCCACGGCCGACATGGCCTACCGGCGATCGGCGCTGGCCGAGACCGGCGGCTTCGACGAGCGGTTCACGATCGCCTACCGCGAGGACGCCGACCTGGCCCTGCGGATCATGGACCGCGGCCACATCCTCAAGCTCGGCGCTCGCCACACCACCCACCCGGTCCGCCCGGCGCCGTGGTGGATCAGCCTGCGCACCCAGGCGGGCAACTCCTTCGATCCGCTGATGGACCGCCTCCACGGGCCGGGCTGGCGGGAGCGCGCCGGGGTCCCGAGGGGACGCCGGACCAGGCACCTGGCGATCACTCTGGCGGGCTGTGCGGGACTCGCCGCCGCCGCGACCGGGCACCGGAGGCTCGCCACCGTGGCCCTCGCGGGGTGGGCCGCCGGGACCGCCGAGTTCGCCGCGGCCCGGATCGCGCCCGGCCCGCACACCCCCGCCGAACTCGCCACCATGGCCCTGACCAGCGCCGTTCTGCCCCCGGTCGCGGTGGCACAGTGGATCCGCGGGGTGGTGCGGTACCGGGGTTCGGCGTGACGATCCTGGCCCTGCGCGCACTGGGGCTCGGCGACCTGCTGGTGGCCGTCCCAGCCTTGCGCGGGCTCCGGAGGGCGTTCCCCGGCGAGCGGATCGTCCTCGCCACGGCTCCCGAACTCGCCCGGCTGGCCCACGCGTCCGGGGCGGTCGACGAGGTGCTCCCCGCGCGCGGACTCGCCGATCCGCTGTCGTTTCCCCCTCCGGAGCTCGCGGTCAACCTGCACGGATCCGGCCCGGAGAGCCACCGGCTACTCGACGCGCTCGCCCCGAGGGCCCGGATCGGCTTCCGCTCGGCGGGCTGGCCGGGCCCGGACTGGGACGACGGCGAGCACGAGGCCGATCGCTGGTGCCGGCTGCTGGACTGGCACGGCATCCCGGCCGATCCCACCGACCTGCTGCTGCCCTGGGATCCGCCGGAGCGCGGGCACGTGATCGTCCACCCCGGGGCCCAGTACGGGTGCCGCCGCTGGCCACCGGACCGGTACGCCCAGGTCGCCGCCGCGCTGGTCGCCGAGGGTGACCGGGTGCTCGTCACCGGATCCGCCGCGGAGGCCGCACTGGTGGCCGCGCCGCCGGGCGCCGAGGTGGTGGCTGGCAAGACCGACGTGGCCGAACTCGCGGGCCTGGTGGCCGGCGCCCGCCTCGTGATCTGCGGAGATACCGGCGTGGCCCACCTGGCGACCGCGTTCGGGACCCCGTCGGTGCTGCTGTTCGGCCCGGTCTCGCCCCGGCTCTGGGGACCGCGCACCGACGGTCCGCACACGGTGTTGTGGCGCTCCGGCCTGGTCCGGGGGGATCGGTGGGCGAGCGACCCAGATCCGGCGCTGCTCGCGATCACGGTCCCGGACGTCCTCGCCGCCTGCGCGACCGCCGCCCCGTCCCGCGAAGTGCGGTAACTACGACTGCCGCCCGGCCCCGAACTGCGGTAAGCGCGGCCGGTCGGGACCGGCCGGAGTTACCGCGGTTGCGGAGTTGAGTGGCTTGTCAAAAAACAAAGTCACACAATCTGCAAGAAACGGTCAACCGCGCTTTTAGGTCTGATCACGTTCGCAGATACCGAAATCGGATCTTCGATGCCACTGGGGCCTCTTAGTCAAATACTCCCGTAGCCGGCCTACCCTTGGTAATGGGGAAAAATGCTGAAAAGCTTGTAGGTGGGTGGGGCCGTCGCTACGATCCGTCCCGAGATCCGGATCTCGCACTCCATTTCGGCACCAAACCCGTACGTCGCAAATCCCGTATTGCGATGTCGCGGGCCCACGGGGGCGCGCTCTATTCACTGATTCTGAGGGGTTCTCATGACAGTAAGCGTGACCGGCGCCAGGCGCGTGTTAGTCGGCTCTCTCGCAGCCATTATCGGAATCATGTTGTCGGCGCCGGCCAATGCAACGCCGATCAACCTGCCGACCACTACGCCGCCGCCCGGCAGCATCACCATCGACGTGGTGACCGTCAACGGATCCGGCTGTAAGCCGGGCACGGCGGCGGTCGCGTTGTCGCCGGACAACCAGGCCTTCACCGTTACCTACAGCGAGTACTCCGCGGCGGTCGGCGTGGGCACCAGCCCGCTCGACTTCCGCAAGAACTGCCAGATCAACGTCAAGGTCAACGTCCCCGGAGGCTTCACGTACGCGGTGGCGGAAGCCGACTACCGCGGCTACGGCTTCCTCGAGAAGGGCGCCACCGCCAAGCTCACCACATCCCTGTACTTCCAGGGGCTGTCTGAGACACTGCGGGCCACGCACAACTACAAGGGCTCGATGGACGACTACTGGCAGGCCACCGACTCGGCGGAGGTGGCCGCGCTGGTGTGGCAGCCCTGCGGCGAAAAGCGGCTGCTGAACGTCAACACCGCGCTCCAGGTTTCGGCCGGTACCTCCGACCCGAAGAAGACGACGTCGCTGTTCACCATGGACTCGACCGATGGCAGCGTCACGACTCTTTACCACTTCGCCTGGGACAAGTGCCCGAAGAAGTAATTCCTCCCCTTTGGCGGAATTCGCTCGATGAATGACTAGGTGAACGACGCAGGGGTCCCGTGGTGAATTCCGCGGGACCCCTCCGGCAAGAACACTGTCCCATTCACCACACTCCGCGATCACCCGGCCGGGCCACTCGCAGCCATCGGTAGCCGTATCCGTCGAGCACGATCTCGGCGGATCCGCTGCCGTCCAGTGGCGTCGTCCCGTCGCACAACTGGTCGGCGAGCACCACGGACTCGTCGCAGTCGTCGAGTTTCAGCGGCACCGTGCGCGGCTCCGACCCGAGGTTGTGGACCGCCACCAGGCTCCCGTCGTCCCAGGTGCAGCGATGCGCGAGCACCTCGGCGTACGGCTGATCGAGCACCTCGAAGGATCCCCAGCCCAGCTCCGGGCACTCCCGGTAGCGCTTGGTCAGCAGGGCCATGAAGTTGAGCAGCGAGCCCGGATCCCGGCGCTGGTCCTGCACGTTCACGTGCTCGGGGCTGAAACCGCCGTCGGGGATCGGCCCAGGCAGGCGCGACGGCGCGGCCGAGGAGAACCCGCCGTTCTTCCCGCTGGTCCACTGCATTGGGGTGCGGACGGCGTACCGGCCCTCGGCGGCCAGGTTCTCGCCCATCCCGATCTCCTCGCCGTAGAACAGTACGGGCGTGCCGGGCAGCGAGAACAGCAGGCTGTAGACCATCCGGATCCGCCGGGGGTCACCGCCGAGCATGGCCGGGATCCGCCGCCGCAGCCCGCGCCCGTACACCTGCATCGACGGATCCGGCCCGAACGCGGCGAACACCTCCGCGCGCTCGGAGTCGGTCAGCTTGTCCAGGGTCAGCTCGTCGTGGTTGCGCACGAACGTGGCCCACTGTGACTCCAGCGCGAGCGGCGGGCGGTCCAGCAGCGCCTCGGCGAGCGGCCGCGCGTCCTGGCGGGCCATCGACAGGTACAGCTTCTGCATCGAGATGAAGTCGAACTGCATCGTGAGCTCGTCGCCGTCGGATCCGCCGAAGAACTCCAGCTGCTGGTCGCGGGCCAGGTTGACCTCGCCGAGCAGGATCCCGTCGCCGGACCTGCGGCCGACGAATCCCCGCAGCTCACGCAGGTAGTCGTGGGGGTGCGGCAGCTTCCTGGCGCCGTCCGTCACCCCCATGGTCTCCAGCAGGAACGGCACGGCGTCGACCCGGAAGCCGTCCAGGCCGAGCTGCAGCCAGAAGCCCATGACCTTCGCGATCTCGTCCCGGACCACGGGGTTCGTCACGTTCAGGTCCGGCTGGTGGCGGTAGAAGCGGTGCAGGTAGTACTGGCCGGCCTTCTCGTCGTACTGCCAGTCGCTGGTCTCCTGGTCGGGGAAGACCGGGGCGCCGGCCTCCTTCTCGGGCTCGTCGCGCCACACGTACCAGTCGCGGTACGGCGAATTCGGGCTGGACCGGGCCGACCGGAACCACGGGTGCTTGTCCGAGGTGTGGTTCACGACGAGATCGGCGATGACGCGGATCCCGCGGTCCCGCGCGGTCCGGATCGCCTCGACCAGGTCGCCGTGGGATCCGAGCCGGCCGTCGACGCCGTAGAAGTCGGTGATGTCGTAGCCGACGTCGCGATCCGGCGAAGGGTAGAACGGCCTCAGCCACAGGCAGGTGACGCCGAGCTCGGCCAGGTAGTCGATCCGCTGGGCCAGGCCGGTGAAGTCGCCGCAGCCGTCGCCGTCCCAGTCGAGGAACGTCTCGACGTCCAGGCAGTACACGACCGCGTTTTTCCACCACAGGTCGCCGGTGTCGGTGATCTTCACCGGGCCAGCTCCGGGAGGACCTGGGCTCCGAAGACCTCGACGAACTCCCGCTGATCCTTGCCGACGTGGTGCAGGTAGATCTCGTCGAAGCCCAGTTCGGCGTACTCGTGGAGCCAGTCCGCGTGCTGCTTCGGTTCCGCCGAGATCCGGACGCTGCCGTACATGGCCTCGACGGGCACGCCAGCGGTGACCTCGTCGAACACCGCGGTGGAGTCGATGTCCCACGAGGCCGGCGGCCCGAGGATATTCGAGCGCCACTGGTCGTGCGCGAGCGCGAGGGCGGTCCGCTCGTCGGCCGCGTAGGAGAGGTGGACCTGCAGCACCAGTGGTCCGCGGCCCCCGGCCGACCGGTACTCGGCGATCATCCGCCACAGGTGCCCGACGTCCTGGGCGACGGTCGCCAGCCCGTCCGCCCACTCGGCGGCCCAGCGCGCGGTCTCGACGCTGACGGCGGCCGCGAGCAGGGGTGGCGGGGTCTCGGGCCTGGTCCAGAGTCTCGCCCTGTCGACGGTCACGAGCCCGTCGTGACTCACCTCCTCCCCGGCGAACAGCGCGCGCATGATCTCGGCGCATTCGCGCAACCGCTGGTTCCGGATCGCCTTGCGCGGCCACCCACCACCGGTGATGTGCTCGTTGGAGGCCTCGCCGCTGCCCAGCGCGACCCAGAACCGGCCCGGGTACATCGCCTCAAGGGTCGCGGCGGCCTGGGCGACGACCGCCGGGTGGTACCGCTGGCCCGGCGCGTTCACCACGCCGAACCGCATCGAGGTCGCCTGGAGCGCGGCACCGAGCCAGGACCAGGCGAACCCGGACTGGCCCTGCCGCTCGCTCCACGGCGAGAAGTGGTCTGAGCACATCCCGGCGCCGAACCCGGCTCGCTCGGCGGCCCGCACGGCGTCGAGCAGCGCGGACGGGTGGACCTGCTCGTGGGACGCGTGGATTCCGTACACGGTCATGCCTGCCGGGATTCCCCGTGGCGGGCTCGGGTCAAACCCGGTTGCGGACCGGTTGCTCCGCCCGGCGCCCATCGGCGGATCGTCCGATGCCGGGTACCCGATCCGGTGCGGACGGGGTTCCGGGCGGCCTGAAGGTGCTTTCGGTACTTGGCGGCACCGTCGCGGTGACCGACTCTCGGTGTGTACCCAAAGTAGGGGTGCCACCACGTAAGGCGACCTCGATCGTCGGGAGATCACCATCATCGGTACGAACTGGCGCCTCGCAGCCCGCTCGGTCATCGCCCTCGGCGTGGCCGGTGCCGCCGGGCTCTCGCTGACGAGCCCGGCCGCCGCGGCCACCGCTCCCAACAACTCCTGGATCTGGGACACCACCCAGACCCAGCTCGCCAGCGCGGCCTGGACCATCGGCGCGGACGCCGTGTGGTCCAGGGGCGTGACCGGCACGGGGATCGGCGTCGCGCTCGTCGACACCGGCGTGAGCCGCGTGCCCGGACTCGACGGAAGCAACATCGTCTACGGTCCGGACCTGTCGTTCGAGAGCCAGGACGCCAGCCTGCGCTACCAGGACGACTTCGGCCACGGCACGCACCTCGCCGGGATCATCGCGGGCAAGAACACCGTCTCCGCCGACGGGTTCAGCGGGATCGCGCCGGGGGTCAAGCTCACCTCGATCAAGGTCGGGGTCGCCAACGGGGCCGTCGACGTCAGCCAGACCATCGCGGCCATCGACTGGGCCGTCGAGAACCGGAACGCCGATCCGTCGAACCCGATCCGGGTGATCAACCTCGCCTACGGCACGCCGTCGACGCAGGACTACAAGGTCGATCCGCTGGCGTTCGCCGTCGAGAACGCGTGGCGCAAGGGCATCGTCGTCGTCGCCGCCGCGGGCAACACCGGGCAGACGGGCAAGCTGACCGACCCGGCCACGGATCCGTACGTGATCGCCGTCGGCGCCGCGGACACCAAGAACACCCCAGACGGGACCGACGACACCGTGGCGAGCTTCAGCAGCCGCGGCACCAGCGCGCGGACCCCCGACGTCGTCGCGCCGGGCCGCACGATCGCCTCGCTCCGCGACCCGGGATCGTACGTGGACACCCACTTCTCCAGCGCGCGCCGGGGCACCCGCTTCCTTGTGGGCAGCGGATCCTCGCAGGCCTCCGCGATGGTCTCCGGTGCCGTGGCGCTCATGCTCCAGGCGCGCCCCAGCCTCACCCCGGACGCCGTGAAGAACCTGATCAAGAAGACGGCCCGCACGGTGAAGTCGACGGTCGCGCTCGACAACGGGATCGGCATGCTCAACGTCTGGGACGCCTACCAGTACGTGATCCCCTCGGTGACCCAGACCTGGACCAAGGCCACCGGCACCGGATCCCTGGAGAGGGCCCGCGGCGGAGTCCACGTCGTCGACAACGGCGTGGTCCTGAGCGGCGAGAACGACATCTTCGGGCCGTTCAACTCGGCGACCTGGGCCAGGGCCACCGCGGGCGGGACCGCCTGGGACGGCGGCAAGTGGCTCGGCCGCGACATGACCGGAACTACGTGGACGACCTCCGGCGGGGCGAAGGCATGGTCGGGCCGCACGTGGTCCGGGCGCACCTGGTCGGGCCGCACCTGGTCGGGCCGGACCTGGTCCGGGGACACCTGGTCTGGCCTGACCTGGGACGGCGCGGCCTGGATCTAGGGGCCCAATCGGCGGATGCTCTACAGCCGGGCTGGTGAGTCCCATTCGGACCGCCAGCCCGGCCACGCGTCACGCAGGTAGAGCGCGAACGGGATCCACCAGATCAGGTCGTTCGTCACGACGATCACGACGGTCGCCGCGGGCCATTGGCCGGTCAGGATCAGCCACGCCAGCCCGGCCGGCCCCAGGATCTTCCCGGTCAGCCCCACCGCGGCGACCAGCCAGCCGCGCTCGGGCGCCCTCGCCACGTCGAGGTAGAGCACCCCGTAGAGGCCGAGCACCATGCCGAGGGTCGCGAAGATCTGCGGCGAGTTCGAGCGCGGCAGCCCGCTGATCCGGAAGAACCACTGTGGATCCGCCACCGCGTAGAGGCCCCAGGCGATGTTGTAGATCCCGGCGGCGGCGAACGTGATCCGGTGCGATCTTCTTCGTGCGAGCGGCTTCACCGGCGGGCCGCGTGACCGGGAGACCAGGGCCAGCGCGCCAGCGGACGCGGGAACCCGGCGACGGCGTACGCGTCCCGAACCGCGGAGGCCAGCGTGCCGACGGCGAGCGCCGACAGGGCGATCCGCAGCCAGAGCGGCACCGGCGCCGGATCCGTCACCAGCCCCGACGGCAGCCGCCACCAGCGCACCAGCACCGGGATCAGGTTCGCGAGGATCGCCCCGTAGACGATCGCCATGATCGTGTGGGTCGTGCGCTCGCCCGGCAGCAGCCCGCCGAACGGCTTGCGCACCTGGTCCTCCACGATGAAGTCCGAGATCGTGATGCAGACCTCGGCGAGCAGCAGTACCGCGAACACGATCGCCCAGCCGCCCCGCCACGAGATCCACGGAAGCGTGCCGAACACGAGCACATAGATGAAGGATCGGCCCGCGTGCAGCACGAGTTCCGGCCGCAGCCCCGGAAGCTGGGCGGGCAGTTGCCCCCGGATCTCGTGGAAGTACACGGTGTCGAACCCGCCGAGCAGCCCGAGGACCGCGAGCAGCCACAGGACCTCAGCCATCGGCGGCTCCCTCCTCGTGCACGCGCCCGCGGTACGCGACGAGCAGGCCGATCGAGGGTACCCAGATCCGCGCGGTGACCTCGAAGCCGTCGCTCGCCGTCGCCGTCGCGGTGGCGCAGGTGTGCGGGGCGAGCGCCTCCGGCAACGGGATCCGGAACGGGCCGATCCGCAGCGACCCGCCGAGCGGGGTGAGGGCGATGCCGTCCGCGGTGACGTCGAGGCGCATCCGCAGTTCGGTGGGTCCGGCGTACTCGGTCACGATGTCGCCGGTCCGGCGCTGGCTGCTGTCGAGGCTGCGGCCGCCGATCCGCCGGTGCCAGTGGTCGGTGCCGCGCTCCGCCGTGATCCGCACCTCGACGGGCTGGTCCTGACCCGCGCGGGGGAAGCGCAGGATCGCGCCGATCAGGCGGCTCAGGATCGACGATCCGCGCTCGACGTCGAGCGATCCGGACCCCGCGGCGGGGCGATCGCCGAGGTGGAAGCGGTGGACCCAGGCCATCCCCCGAGGATCCCCCCGGCGGCGCGTGCTGTCACCCGAGGCCGGTCACCTCGGGGGATCCGGGCACCAACACGACCCGGTACCCCCACCTCCGCAACACCAGCGCCACCCTCGCCGCCCCGGCCGTCGGCGAACGAGCGCAGGTCGTCCACGAGGACGACGAGGGGGCGGGAGCCATCCGCGAATGATCCCGCCCCGGACCTCAGGACGTCAGCTGGGAGAAACGGATGTGGTTGCCCGACGGATCGCGGAACCCGCAGTCCCGCACCCCGTACGGCTGGTCGATGGGCTCCTGCGTGACCTCGGCACCTGCCGCGGAGACCTGCTGGAACAGCGCGTCGACATCGGGGGTCAGGAAGATGACGCCCGGCAGCACGCCCTTCGCGAGCAGCCGCAGCGCGTCGTCGATGTCCTCCTGCGTGCCCTCGGGACCGCCCGGCGTCAGCAGCCCGATCTCGACCTCGGGCTGGCTCTTCGGGCCGACCGTCAGCCAGCGCATGTTCTCGAACGCCACGTCGCTGCGGACCTCAAGGCCGAGTACGTCCCGGTAGAACGCGAGCGCCTTGTCCTGGTCATCGACGGCGAGGAAGGCGTGTGAAAGTGAAATGTCCATGCCGCTGACGCTAGGCGACGGAGTGGCCGGAAGGCTTCTTCGATCGTGCTCGGCGATCCGTAAGAGCCATTTGTTTTTACGTGGAGGCGCGCGCCGGGCGGGACATGAGCTTCGCGTAGCAGGCCGGAATCGACGCGCTGGCCCGGTGGTCGCGGGCCCGGTAGGCGCTCGGGCTCTCGCCGACCAGTTCGGTGAACCGGCTGCTGAACGACCCCAGCGACGTACAGCCGACGGCGACGCAGACGTCGGTGACGGACAGGTCACCTCGCCGCAGCAGGGCCTTCGCGCGCTCGATGCGCCGGGTCATGAGGTAGTTGTACGGCGTCTCGCCGTAGGCCGCGCGGAACTGCCGGGAGAAGTGCGCGGTGGACATGAGGGCCGTGCGGGCGAGCCGGGGCACGTCGAGGGGCTGGGCGTAGTCGCGGTCGATCTGGTCGCGCGCGCGGCGCAGGTGGGCGAGGTCCTCCGGGGTCACGTAGGGAGCATCGCATGCGGGTCTCACATTTCCGAGGGGCCGTCCGGTTCCTCCTCGCTGCCCGTTTCCCGGCCGGCCCTGCGGCGCGCGAGGACGAGCGCGGCCGCGGCGGCCACCACCCCGGTGACCACCAGCAACGCACAGACCAGCCCGAGGACCACCACGGCGATCAGCTTCATACCCGGACGGTAGTTGCTGGACCCATTTAGCTCCGAGGCGCGTAACATCGCCCATAACGGACGAACCGGGTGGGTGGGGTATGGCTGCGATCCTGATCGTCGAGGACGACGTCAGCCTGCGCGAACTGCTGAGGTTCGTGCTCGAGCGTGGCGGTCACACCGTGCACGCGGCCGGCGACGGCGCCGAGGCTCTCTCGATGGTCGATGCCCTCCACCCGGATCTGCTCATCAGCGACCACGAGATGCCGCGCGTCAACGGATCCGAACTGCACGAACTG
>JAOPVE010000302.1 GCA_025963185.1 Actinomycetes bacterium | reverse complement strand
TTCACGGGGACCGGCTCGCCGGAGCGCTCCCGCGCCTCGACCCAGCGGGCGACCGCGGTCTTGAGGCCGGAGAACGAGAAGTCGAACCGGTGCTCGGCGAGGTCCCGCGGTCCGGTGAGCCCGCGCGGGAACGCGATCGCCGCCGGATCGCCCTCGCGCGCCGCCTTGTCGATCCACGGGCCGCCGGGGAACGGGAGGCCAAGCAGCCGGGCGACCTTGTCGAACGCCTCGCCGGCCGCGTCGTCGATCGTCGCTCCGAGTGGCGTGACGTCCCCGCTGAGGTCGTCGACCAGCAGCAGCGAGGAGTGGCCGCCCGAGACGAGCAGGGCCAGCGCGGGCTCCGGCAGCGGTCCGTGTTCGAGGGTGTCGACGGCGACGTGCGCGGCCAGGTGGTTGACCCCGTACAGCGGCTTGCCGAGCGCGAGCGAGTACGCCTTCGCGGCCGCGACTCCGACCAGCAGGGCACCGGCAAGGCCCGGACCTGCGGTGACGGCGATCGCGTCGACATCGGTCAGGGCGATCCCGGCGGTGCCGAGCGCGCGCTCGACGGTCGGGACCATGGCCTCGAGGTGGGCGCGGCTGGCGACCTCGGGCACGACCCCGCCGAACCGGGCGTGCTGTTCGACGCTGGAGGCCACCTCGTCCGCGAGCAGCGTGTGACCTCGGACGATGCCGACTCCGGTCTCGTCACAGGACGTCTCGATGCCGAGCACCAGCGGTTCGTCACGCACTGCCGTTTTCCTCCCGGACCATCACGAGGGCGTCGGTGTTGCTGGGCTGGTAGTAGCCGCGCCGGACGGCGACCTGCTCGAACCCGCGGCGAGCGTACAGCCGCTGGGCTCGCACGTTGTCCGCGCGGACCTCCAGTGCCACGTGCACGGACCGCCGCCGCGCCGCCTCGGCGAGCAGGTCGTCGAGCAGCAGCGCCCCGAGGCCCTGGCCCTGGCGGGATCCGGTGACCGCAATGTTCTGCACCCACGACTCGTCGCCGTAGGAGCAGAGGCCGCCGTACCCGACGATGTCGCCGTCGTCCGGCCCGGGACCGTCGGCCAGCACGCGGTAGTACCGGGTGCTCGCCTCGGCCAGCTCGGACCAGAACGTCGCCGCGGGCCAGCGCTCGGCACCGAACAGCTCCAGTTCGATGGGCTCCAGCCGCTCGATGTGCCACCACCGCATCGGGACGAGCTGCACGGTCACTTCACCAACGCTACCCGGCGAGGACGATCTTTCTCGCGGCCGGTTCCACCGCGTCGGGCCTGCGCAGGTAGAGCGGGGTGAGCGGCTCGGACGGGGCGTTCGCGAGTACGCGATCCGCGGCGAGGGCGGCCAGGGCCAGGGCTGCCGGGAACGGCGATCCGGTCTTGGGCAGGCCCAGGTCGTACAGGTCGGCGCCGGCGCCGGCCACGGCCTCGCTCGCCCCGGGATCCACGTCGGCGGGCTTGCTCACCGACGGACCGGTCAGGCGGGTGCCGCCGGGAGCGTAGGTCGCCCAGTAGACCTCCTTGCGGCGCGCGTCCGAGGCGACCAGCAGGGGGACGCCCGGCGCGCTCGCGGCGATCGCGTCGAGGGTGCAGACCGCGTACGCAGGGATCCGCAGGCTGGCGGCGAAGGCGGCCGCGGTGACGAGCCCGACCCGCAGTCCGGTGAACGGGCCTGGGCCGGCTCCCGCCACCACCGCGGCCAGGTCCGCCGGGGACGCGCCCGCCTCGGCCAGGCACTCGCGGATGCCGGGGGCCAGGGCCTCGCCGTGTTTGCGGGCGTCGACGGTGACCCGCTCGGCACGGATCTCGGCGCCGCCGGGGCCGATCCACGCCAGGCCGGCGGTGACGGCCGCGGTGGCCGTATCAATGGTGAGAACGAGCACGTGGGAAGCCTACGGCCAAAGTTTCCCGGCGTAGCACCCGCATGAAATGCCTGAAATGGGCCATTCTCTGTGGAGTGACCGAGCATAATTCACCGCCCGGCGGGCACTGGGGCGCTCCGGCTCCCCCGCCCGAGGACGGCGAGCAGGACGGCGAGCACGGACTGGGGATGACGATCCCCGGGATCGTCAACCCCGAGCCGCCGTCTCCCGATCCGCTGTTCACCGCCGTCACCAGCGCCGTGCCGGAGCCCCACTCGCATGCCCGCCGCGCCCCGGCGCCGTTCTACTGGGCTCTCGGGACTGCCGTCGTGGTCGTGCTCGCCGCCGCGGGCTTCCTCGTCCTGCGCACCCTGCGCGAACCCTCCCGCACCGGCGGGAGCGGGGTCACGATCCTCAGCACGCCTGGCGCCTCTCCCGGCGCGGCGCGCGCCAGCTCACCCGGCGCGTCGCCGAGCCCGAGCCCGAGCCCGCGGATCTCGCCCAGCGGCGCGCCGTACTCCTACGTCCTGCCCGCGGGCTTCCTGCAGATCCCGATCCCGAACTCGACGATCGCCGGGCAGCACGGCGTCTTCGAGACCGCCATCGCCACCCCGCAGGCCACCGGCGAGGACCTCATCGCCGTCTCCGTCTACAAGCTCGGCGCCGACTCCGACGCCTTCTCGTTCGACCAGCTCCAGGCCGAGATCGACCCGCTGACCGCCAAGGTCGCGACGAACCCGGGCACCGCGCAGAAGGTCCGGGCCGCGGGCCGCCGGGCACTGCGGTACGTCTTCGACTACGGATCCACCAAGGTCGTCAGCTACTTCGTCTTCTCCGGCCGGATCGAGATCCAGGTCCGCTGCCAGTGGACCCTGGAGCAGAAGCCGATCGCGGCCGGCTGCACGACGGTCGTGAACACCCTGCAGATCACCAACTGACGTGCCGCTGCTAGCGGTACCTCGCGACGAGTTCGCGCTTGAGGACCTTGCCGCTCGGGCCGAGGGGGAAGGCGTCGGCGAACTCGATCCGGCGGGGGTACTTGTGACCGGCGAGGCGGGCGCGGCTCCACTCGACGATCTCGGCCGGGTCCGGATCGGCACCCTCGCGCGCGATCACCACCGCGCACACCTCCTCGCCGTAGACCTCGTCCGGGACCCCGATGACCGCGACCTGCCCGACGTGCGGGTGACGGAGCAGCGCCTCCTCGACCTCGCGCGGGTACACGTTGAAGCCCCCGCGCAGCACCATGTCCTTCTTCCGGTCGAGGATCGTCACGTAGCCGTCCTCGTCCTTGGTGCCCAGGTCGCCGGTGCGGAACCAGCCGTCGACCATGACCTCGGCGGTGGCCTCGGGGCGGTTGAGGTACCCGGCCATCACGTTGTGGCCGCGCACCACCAGCTCGCCGAGTTCGCCGGTGGGGAGCAGGTCGATCCGGCCCTCGGTGTCGGCCGCGGCGATCTCGACCTCGACACCCCAGATGGGCCGTCCGACGGTGCCGGGCTTCGTGGGCCAGTCCTTCTGGTTGAACGTGGCGACCGGCGAGGTCTCGGTGAGTCCGTAGCCCTCGTAGACGGGGCACGAGAACGTCTCCTCGAACTCCGCGAGCACGGTCAGCGGCAGCGACGCCCCGCCGGACAGGCCCATCGTCAGCTCCGGCCGCCGCGGATCGCTGCGCGCCGCCGCGAGCAGCCCCACGTACATCGTCGGGACGCCCATGAAGATCGTGCAGCGGTTCTCGATCAGCAGGTTCAGCGCCGCGACCCCGTCGAAACGCGGCAGCAGGACGAGCGTCGCGCCCGCCCGGAACCCGGTGTTCATCGCGCAGGTCTGGCCGAAGGTGTGGAAGAGCGGAAGGCAGCCGAGGATCACGTCCTCGCCGGACACCTTGAACGAGGACAGCACGTTGGTCTCGACGTTCATGACGATGTTGAGGTGGGTGAGCATCGCTCCCTTGGGCTCGCCGGTGGTGCCCGAGGTGTAGAGGATCACGGCGAGATCCGTGGCCTCGCGGGGCTCGATCGCGGCGATGGGCTCGGCGTTGGCGGCTAGCTCGTCGATCCGCTCGGTGCCGTCGGTCCCGTCCATGACGGCGAGGACGCTGGCGCCCGCGAGTTCGGCCCCCTTGGCCCCCTCGCCGAGCAGGGGCGCGGCGCAGATCAGCGTGCCGGATCCGGAGTCGGTGAGGACATACGCGATCTCCTCGGCCTTGAGCAGCGCGTGGACCGGCACGGCAACGGCCCCGAGCGCGAGGATCCCGTAATACGCGATCGGGAAGTGCGGGGTGTTCGGCAGCAGGATCGCGACCCGGTCCCCCGGCCGTACCCCCCGCTCCCGCAGGACGGCGGCGTACTGGCGGGCCGAGGTCCACAGGTCGCGGTAGCTGATCGCGGTCCCGCCGAGCACTACGGCGGGGTGATCGGGCCGCCGCGCCGCAGACTCGGCGAGGATCGTCGCGATCGACAGCGGCGACATGGCGGCCTCCTGAAAGCTGGAAAGTGACCCGCCTCACACTCTGCCAGCTCACCCCCCACTCGGCTCGCCCACCCACCAACCACCCCACCCCGCACCCCGTAGTGCGGTAACTGGGGCCGGTCCTGACCGGCTGGGGTTACCGCACTTCCGCGCCCCGGCGGCCCACCGCCCCCGGCCCACACCAGTGGCACCGGCCCGCCTTGCCGAAGTGCGGTACGTACCGCCGGTCCTGGGCGGCGTGGGTTACCGCACTTGCGGGAGGGGGCGGGGGCGGACGGTCAGCTCGTGGGGACCTGGACGGCTTTGAGGCGGGTGGGCCAGTCGGCGCCGTGGGGGATCAGTTCGGCGACGCGCTGTTCGGTGTCGTCGCGGCGGGTGATCCGGATCTCCAGGTAGGAGTCCGAGAGCCGCTCGGCCAGGCCCTCTCCCCACTCGACAACGGTGACCGAGTCGGCGAGATCCGCGTCGAGGTCGAGGTCGTCGATCTCGGCGATCCCCCCGAGCCGGTAGGCGTCGGCGTGGACCAGCGGGATCCCGCCCGGGTGGCCCGCCGGATGGACCCTGGCGATCACGAACGTGGGACTGGTGACGTGCCCCCGGACCCCGAGCCCAGCCCCGACACCCTGGGTCAGGGCGGTCTTCCCCGCTCCCAGCGGACCAGTGAGCACGACCAGATCACCCGCCCGCAGGACCCCCGCCAGAGCGCGCCCGAGCGCCTGGGTGTCACCGGCCGTGGCCAGCTCGCAGATCACCGTTCGTCTCCTTGAAGTAAGTCAGGCGCCGCGGCGGCGCAGGACCCGGCGCATCGACCGGCGGGCCTCCGGGCCCGACCCGGCCGCCTTCTCGGCCCGTTCCGCCGCGGCCTCCGCACCGCGCTCGGCCTGACCGAGCCGGGTGCGCGCCGACGGCCGGCCGGACCGGGCTGCGGCCGCCGCTCGCCGGACGAACGCGGTGAAGTGGGCATTGACCAGGTCGGGGTGCTCCATGAGCGTCACGTGGCCGCCGTCCGCGACCTCGACCAGTTCGGCGCCGGGAAGCAGCCGGGCCATCTCGCGGGTGTGCGCGACCGGCGTCAGCATGTCCCGGTCGCCGCAGACGATCAGCACTTCGAGCCCGTCGAAGACCTCCAGCGCGGCGTACCGGTCGTGCTCGGACAGCGTGCCGAGGTACGCGGCGATGACGGCCACGGACGTGTTGGCGTTCATGTGCTCGACGTACTCGACGAGCGCCGGGCTCGGATCGCCGCTGCCGAACCCGTACCGCCTGGTCAGCAGGTAGGCGAGGTCGCTGCCCGCGCGACGGCCGACCTCGGCGAGTTCCGGCTGCCAGCGCAGCGCTCCCGAGATCGTCGGCATGAGCGGCTTGCGGAACCGGGCCAGCGCGGGCGGGATGCCGAGCCCGACCTCGTCGAGGTGCCCGGCGGACGTCGAGATCAGCGCCACTCCGGCGACCCGGCTCTCGAACAGCCCCGGATTGCTCTCGGCGAGCGCCATGATCGTCATCGCGCCCATCGAGTGCCCGGCGAGGATCAGCGGGCCCTCGGGGGCGGTCTCGGCGATGACCGCGGCGAGATCCGCGCCGAGCTGGTCGAGCTGGTAGTCGGCCCCCTCACGCCGTCCGGACCGGCCATGTCCGGGCTGGTCGTAGAAGACGAGCCTGGCCCGCGGATCCGCCGGATCGCCCTTCCCGGCCCGGCGCGCGGCTATCTGCTCGGTTATCGCCTTGCGCTGGAAGTGCCAGGTGCCCATGTCGAGGCAGAAGCCGTGCACGAACACGATCGTCAGCTCGGGTGGCTCGCCGGTGCCGTCGGGCTCGACGATCTCGGCGTGCAGGGGCAGCCCGTCGGCGGCGGGGATCGTCAGCTCGGCATCGGCGGGCAGCAGGCCGAACGGCTCCTCGGCGAACGGATCGTCGGTGATCTTGCGGCTGCGCGTGACCGCGTACCTCTCGGCGACCATGCCCGCGGCGGCACCGGCAGCCGCGGCGCCGACCAGCGCACCCGCGAGCCCGAGCGTCTTCAGCCCCCCGAACCGGCTCACGTGCCCTCCCTAACCGCCGGCTCCGACGTACGTGCGCGGTACCCGGCTTCCAATGCGCGTGACGATCTCATAGTTGATCGTGTCGAGCACCGCGGCCCAGTCGTCGGCCGTCGGCTCGCCCGCATCGCCAGGACCGAACACGACCGCCACGTCACCCGCGGCCACCGGATCGTCTCCCACGGCTACGACAATCTGGTCCATCGAGACGCGGCCGGCGATCGTCCGGCGGGCACCGGCGAGCCACAGGGGGCCTGTGTTGCTGGCGGCGCGCGGGATCCCGTCGGCGTACCCGAGGGGCACCAGCGCGAGCGTGGTCTCGGACTCGGTCACGAACTGGTGCCCGTAGGCCACCCCGGATCCGGCGGGGACGCGCTTGGCGAGCACCACCCGCGCCCGCAGGGTCATCGCCGGGCGAAGCTGCTCGGCGGCGGGCCACCCGGGGATCGGCGACAGCCCGTACAGCGCGATCCCCGGCCGGACCAGGTCGTAGTGCGCGGCCGGCAGGCTGAGGGTGGCCGCGGAGTTCGCCAGGTGCCGCACCTGGGGACGGACTCCGGCCCGCTCGGCGATCTCCAGCGCCCCGGCGAACGCGCTGACCTGCCGCGCGACGAACGGGTGGCCCGGATCGTCGGCGTGCGCGAAGTGGCTCCACACCCCCACGATCTCGGCGCTGCCCTCGGCGGCGAGCTTGGCGGCTGCCGTGACGAGGTCGGGCCAGTCGGCCGCGGTGGCCCCGCCCCGGCTGAGCCCGGTGTCGGCTTTGAGGTGGATCCGCACGGGCCGCCCGGCTTCCCTGGCCGCGGCGGCGAACTCGGCCAGCTGGCCGGTGGACGCGACGGACAGGTCGATCCCGGCCTCGATCGCCTCCCGGACCGGCTGCCCCGGCGCGACCAGCCAGGCGAGGATCGGCGCGGTGATGCCCGCGGACCGGATCGCCGTGGCCTCGGCGATCGTGCACACACCGAGCCAGGCGGCGCCCCCGGCGAGCACCGCGCGGGCCGCCGGGACGATGCCGTGGCCGTACCCGTCGGCCTTGACCACGGCCATCACGGCGGCGCTGGTGTGCGCGCCGAGGACGGCGGTGTTCGCGCGGATCGCCGCGAGATCCACGACGGCTTCGGCCTGCTGCATCAGTTCAGTGTGTCAGGGACTGCCCAGCACGGTCCGGACGGCCGTACGCAGGGCCGCCACCACGGTGCTCGCCGAGACCGGCCCGTCGGTGGCGGCGATCCGCCCGGCGAGGCCGTGGGCGAACGCGGCGAACGCCCCCGCCTCCAGCGCGGGGACTCCGGCGGCGAGCAGCGATCCGGCGAGGCCCGACAGCACGTCGCCGCTGCCCGCGGTGCCCAGGTCGGGGGTGCCCGAGGCGCTGACGTACGCGGTCGGGCTGTGCGGACCGGCGACGATCGTGCGGTCGCCCTTGAGCAGGAACGTGGCGTCGAAGGTGCGGGCCGCCCGCAGGACGTCACCCACCCGGTCGGGGCCGGCGGGGCCCGCGATCCGGGCGAACTCGCGCTCGTGCGGAGTGAGCAGGGTGGGTGCCGCCCGGCCGCGGAGCCACTCGGGGTGCTGGGCGGCGAGGGTGATCGCGTCGGCGTCGAGAAGCACCGGCAGATCCGTCGCGAGGATGTGCCGGACCGTCTCCTCGGCCTCGATATCGGTGCCCAGCCCAGACCCCGCAACCCATGCCTGGACCCGCCCGGCCTCCCGCGTGCTGTCGGTACACACCACCTCGGGGTGCCTGGCCCTGACCGCGTCGGCGGCGGCCCCCGCGTACCGGATGTACCCCGCCGGACCGGCGAGCGCACCGCCCGTGGCGAGGACGGCCGACCCCGGGTAGGTGGCGGATCCGGCGGCGATGCCCAGCACCCCGCGGGTGTACTTGTCGTCGGACGCCCGCGGGCGGGGCCAGTGCTCCGCGGCGGCCGCGAGGGTGACGAGCCGGGCCAGCGGCGGATCGGCGAGGTAGGGCCCGAGCCCGATGTCGACCAGCTCGACGAGCCCCGCGTGCTGGGCTCCAGCCCCCACGAGCAGGGCTTCCGCCTCTACGGCGAGGACATCGACCTCTGCTACCGCGCCGCGAAGGCAGGCTGGGAGCGCTGGTACGTCCCGGCCGCCGTCGTCGAGCACGAGCACAAGGCCGAGACCGACCACCGGCTGCTGACCCGGCGGACGCTCTGGCACTGGCGCGGCATCCTGCGCTTCGTCCGGAAGCATCCCGAGCGGCTGTTCGGCCGCTAGCGACCGTGGCGCCGCCCGCGCCATGTGGCACCGCCCGCGCCACGTGGGGCCAGC
>JAOPVE010000286.1 GCA_025963185.1 Actinomycetes bacterium | reverse complement strand
CGACCGTGGTACCGCCCCGGCTGTGACGCCGGAGGTACGCGCCGGAAAAGGCCGGGCGGGTGGGTCAGAACTGGTAGGCGAGCAGGATCGTCTCCTCCACGGTGCTGCCGGAGGCCGAGGCCGCGGTTGCCTTGATGGTGACGAATCCGTGCCCGGCCGGGTGCCGGACCTGGGCGACCCGGCGGTTACCCGTGCCGGTGACGTGGGCGGCCGTCCACGTCGTGCCGTCGTCGAAGGACACCTGGACCGTCAGCGACCGGCACACACCCGCGGCGGATCCGGGCTGCGCGCCGATCGTCACCGGCACGGCCAGCCCCCCGTTCTTCCCGGGGTGCGCCACGTTGTGATCGTCCACCGGCGGGCTGATCCGGATCGCGGCCACGCCGAGCGCCACCGGCCCGGCGGTGTGCCCGGAGCGGAACGTCCACGTGGCGGTGACGTTCTTCGCGAGGACCGCCGGGTCCGCCCGGGTTGCGGAGATCGTGACCCGGTAGTCCGCGGCGGCGGGGGGAACGGTGAGGTCGGCGGCGGACGACGAGTCGTCCTGGATGACCGTCCCGTCCCTGGTGACGGTCGTGTGCGCGCTGCCGACGGCCCAGGATCCCCGGTTGAGGCCGTCGCTGACCAGGTCCGGGCCGAAGTAGAGCTGGTCGCCGGTGCGGGTGGCGCCGGAGTCGTCCTTCCACGGCAGGAACGCGGGTCCGTAGACGGCCTTGTTCCAGCTCGCGGTGTAGGTCTTGCCCACGGTGTACCGGGTCCAGTCGGCCACCCGGATCGCCAGGTAGCGCTGGTCCCCGTCGAGGAAGTCGCCGTAGGAGTGCTCGGACTGCCACTGACCGCCGCCGTCGGCGTTGTAGTAGTCGGTGCGGTGGAACGGCAGGTGGAAGTCCGCGGAGGTGGCCCAGCCGCGGTCCTTCTGGCCGATCGGGCGGTAGCTGGTGGAGGACTCGCCGACGGTGTTGTCCCCTTCGCTCGCGAAGCTGGCGTGCACCGTGGCGAGATCCTTCGCGGCGACCTTCCTCGTGAAGCCGGTGGTGTAGCGGCCCGGCAGGTTCCACGCGAGGTTGTAGAGGTACGGGCTGTCGGTCTTGCCGCCGCTCGCGTCCTTCTTCGCGAACAGCGCCGACACGGTGGTGAGGACGGTCTTGTCGTCCGGTCCCAGCTGGGCGGTGTAGAGGCGGTCGAAGTTCGGGCCGGTGAGGTCCTGGCCGAGCCAGGTCCCACTGGTCGTGGCGAACGTGAAGTGCACGTGGCCGAGGAACTGGGTCGCGCCCTTCTGCG
The DNA here is from genome assembly GCA_025963185.1 of Actinomycetes bacterium. GTDB lineage: Bacteria > Actinomycetota > Actinomycetes > Mycobacteriales > Cryptosporangiaceae > RYN-140. Next base: position 25,566 of record JAOPVE010000286.1, on the reverse strand, counting down.
GGACTGTGACTGACAGCGGCCTGGCCGTGCGGCCGTCGGCGACGGCGGCGGTGTCCTTCGTGAGGTTGACGAGCGGCCGCACGATCTCGGTCATCTCGATGTCGTCGTCGGTGTGGCCGCCGGAGAACTGCTCGACCGACAGCGTGTACCTACCGGCGGGCAGCCGGATCGTGCCGGTGCCATCCGGATCGATGTTCATGCCCCACACGCCGCTGCCGTTGAGCCCGTACAGCTCGGCCCGGACGCGGTCGGTCGGCTTCCCGGTGCGGTCGATGTTCTTGAGGGTGAAGTCGTACGCCTCCTCGTCCTTGAACAGCACCCACGGCGTGTTGATCGTGGCGCCGGCCGAGGCGGCGGTGACCGTGCCGGAGAAGAAACCGGCCGGGGTCTCGACCGCCGGGTTGCCGGTCACCGTGACGGACGCCCGCCCGCCGGCGGGCACGGTGACCGAGTCCGCGCTCAGGGTGGCGAGCCCCGGCTGGGGCGCGCCCGTCCAGTCGTAGACCGAGGTCACCGACAACGCGAGGGTGACCGGGGCGGTGCCGCTGTTGCTGTAGGTCACGGCCTGGCTGACCGGCGTGTCGTGGTCGTGCGGCCACGGGTGCTCGCCGAACGAGAGCGCGATCGGCGCGGCGGTGACGGTTTGGCTGATCGCCTTGCCGACGTCGATCCGGCCACCGCCCTGCTTGTTCGGGGGCACGGCCGGGTTGAGCTTGGCCGAGGTCACCAGGGATGCCTTGAGCTGCGCGGCGGTCCAGTCCGGGTGCTCCTGGGCGAGGATCGCCACGGCGCCCGTCACGTGCGGGGTCGCCATCGAGGTGCCGGAGTGCATCACGTACGGGTTGCCGTCGTACCCGGCGACGAAGCTGCTCTGTGCCGCGGTGATGTTGACCCCGGGCGCGGTCACCTCGGGTTTGGCCGCCAGCTCGCCCTGGATGCTGCCGCCGCTGGAGAACGGGGCGATGTTGTCCTGCTTGTCGACGGCGCCGACCGACAGCGCGTCCGGTGCGGTGGAGGGGGAGTTCGCCGGTCCGCCGTCGTTGCCGCTGGCGACCACGAACAGGGTGCCGTACTGGGCGGTGAGGTCCTGGACGGCCTGCTCGAGCGGATCCAGTCCCGGCCAGTTTGCCTGGCCCAGGCTCATGTTCGCCACCCGGATCTTCTTCTCGGCGATCCACTGCATCCCCGCCAGGATCGCCGACTCGGGGCACACCCCGAACTGGTTACAGACCTTGGCGCTGTAGATCTTCGCCTTCGGTGCCACGCCGGTGTACTTGCCGCCCGAGGCGGTGCCGCGACCGGCGATGATCGACGCGACGTGTGATCCGTGGCCGGCGCGGTCGTTGTCGTCCTCGGGCGGGAACGGCGGTCCCGGGGGAGTGCCCGGCGCGGGCGGGGTGTCGAGGAAGTTCTGCGACTCCACGACCGCGCCCGCCAGGTCCGGGTGAGTGGTGTCGACGCCGGAGTCGATCAGCCCGACATCCACGCCGTTCCCGGTGTAGCCGGCGGCCCAGGCGACCGGCGCGCCGATCTGCGGGACGCTGACGTCCAGGCTGGTGTGCGCGACGCCGTCCAGCCACACCTTGCGGACCCCGGCCGTGAGGCCACGGGCGGTGACGAGGCTCCGCCACAGCGCCGCGGCGTCCTTCTTGTCCTGCGTGAGCGCCTCGGCCTTGACCGCCCGCAGCTCGCGGCTGCCCGTGGTGGTGAGGCCGCGCACCCCGGCGCCACCAGTGGAGACGATCAGCCGGAGCCGGCTCGTCTTGGCATCACCGAACCCGTCGGCGAGCAGTTGCGTGACGTCGAACAGCCGCGGATCCAGCAGGCCCTTCTGCAGCAGCTCGGCCGCGTCGGCGGGGACCACCTGGAGGTGATCCTTCACCGTGCGGGAGAGGAAGCGGGTGTTCTGGCGCCCCGACGACGGCAGAACGGTGAAGGACTGTGGTGCGTCCGCGGAAATCTTGAGCTTGTCGCCGGTGACCAGCGTGATCGTCTGGCTGCCCCCGGCCTTCTTGACGGGAGTCTGGTGCGCCACGGCGGGGCCGGGCGCGGTGGGGGATACGGCCCTGGCGCTGCCAGGGATGACGGCGGCGAGCAGAGCCGCGGATAAGGCGACTGCGCCGATTCGAGGACGTGCGGGCATGACGCTCCTGTCGAGTGGGGTTAACAGGGACGACCCGATGGGGGCTGCCAGCGGAACGGCCGAACCACGCATAGTCTTCCCACTCGGCGCAAACCGAGTCAATATCGTCGGCTGCAGGGACCCGCTCCGGAGGACTCGCGGCCTCCGGAGCGGGCGCCAGTTCAGTACTTGATATTCGGGAAATCGCGCTTGGCCTGCTGGAACTGCGCCTCGTAGGTGGCAGGCCAGCCGAATGCGGTCTTCGCCTGCGGCTGCAGGTTGACCCCCGCAGCGCCGCTCATGAAGTGCACGAACTCGCCCCAGTTCAGGTTGCGGCTGAAGTTCTGCCCATTCGCGGGGAAGTACTGGCCGAGCAATGCGAAATACTTCACCATCACGGCGGCGTGCCCATGGTCACGCCACAGCGGGTAGAACCAGTCGCGGAACCAGTGCGTGTTCGCGGCCGGGAAACTGTCGGACTTGGTGATGTTCTTGTTGTAGAAGGCGGTCGCCTCGGCGGTCATGCCCAGCGCGACGTAGGCGTCGTAGATGTAGAACTCCATCCACTTGCTGTCCTGCCAGAGCGGGAAGGCGGGGGATCCGTGCTTGCCGGACGCGGTGCTCTCCACGACGTGACCGGTCTCGTGGGTGACGACCTCGTACTGCGGGCTGGTCCAGTTGTTGCCGCCGACGTCGCTGACGTTGCGGAAGTCGTGGCTGGCGTCGTACATCGTGGACGGGTGCCCGCCGAAGTACTTGCCCTCGTGGTGGATGGAGTAGAGCCGGTCCGCGGTGAGCTTGGTCGTGCGGGCGGGGTCGTAGGTCCGCTGGACGTAGGACCACATGTTCGTCAGGTACGGCAGCATCCACTTCGCGGCGTCCTTGTTCACGTCCGGATCGAAGTAGAGCGCGACCGTGTCGTTGAACCCGGCGAGCTGGAGCAGCGAGCGGTGCTCGAACCAGTGCTCCTGCCAGGTCGCCGGCGGATTCGCGAGCGTGGCCTTGCGGGTGAGCAGCGGCGCGGAGCAGGTGCCGCCCGGCTTCCACAGCGTGGGGCTGCTGGCCGGGGTCCAGTTGGTGCCGCGGGGCGGGGTCAGGCCCACCACCGCGGTGTAGGTCGTGGCGCCGTACCGGAGCACGTCACCGGCGCGGTAGCTGGCCGTGGCGTTCCACGTCGAGCACGCTGAGGTGGCGGCTGCCGCGGTGCCGCTCGCGGCGTTCGCGGTGCTCTGGACGGCGGCGGTGGCAGTGGCGGCCGCAATGGCGAGCGCGGCTGCGGTGGCGATGAACGGCTTCATGCGCATCACAGGTCCTTGGGGCCCGGTCGGTCGGCGGCGCACGCGGCGGGGGCCCGGTGCGCCCTGGCGGAGGGTTCCGCCCCGGCGTCGCGTGCGGCGACAGCGCCTGCCCGGCAGCATGAGCCCAGCCCCGACCGGGAGTCAACGGGCATTCGTGAGTTTTAAGGCACCACACCATCAATAGGGCGGATGGCTCCGCACGGCGGGTGGTACTAGGGGGGCGCGTGAACCTTCGCCGCAGTGGGTAGCTGCTGCGGTACCGAAATGCGGGAGGTGTTGGGCATGGCTGTCGCGACCAAGGACACCAGCGGATCCGGTGCGCGGGACGCCGATCGGGCCGCCAGCAAGCACACCCTGACCGGGCGGATGCTGCTGGCCGCGGGCGTATCGGCGATCGCGGCGTTCCTCTACGGCTACGACACCGGCATCATCTCCGGGGCGCTCCTGCAGATCCGGCGGGACTTCCACGCCGGGAGCGGGATGGCGCAGGTGATCGCCGCGGGGATCCTGCTCGGGGCGGTCCTGGGGGCGCTGGCGTGCAGCCGGCTCTCGGAGTCCTACGGGCGCCGGCGGACGGTCCTGCTGGTGGCCGGAGTGTTCATCACCGGTGCCGTGCTCTGCTCGCTCGCGCCCACTGCCATCACGCTGTCGCTCGCGCGGATCGTGCTCGGCTTCGCGGTCGGCGGCGCGACCCAGACCGTGCCCATGTACGTCGCCGAGCTGGCCCCGGCCGCACAGCGCGGGCGGCTCGTGCTGACGTTCCAGGTCGGGATCGGCGTGGGCATCGTCGTGTCGACCATCGTCGGCGCCAGCGAGAGCCTGTCGTGGCGGCTCTCGATCGGGATCGCGGCCGTCCCCGCGCTGGCCATGCTGCTGCTCATGCTCGGGCTACCCGAGAGCCCGCGGTGGCTGGTCAAGCAGGACCAGCGGGACGCGGCCCGGGAGTCCCTCGGCCGGGTCCGCAGGGACGAGGCGGACCTCGACGGCGAGCTGAAGGACATCCAGGACGTCGAGGACGCCGAGCGCGACGAGAAGGACCGCGACCGGGGCTGGTCCGGCCTGCGCCGCCCGTGGGTCCGCCCCGCGGTGGTCGTGGGGTTCGGGATCGCGATGTTCACGCAGCTCAGCGGCATCGAGATGATCATCTACTACGCGCCGACGATCCTGACCGGCAACGGGTTTTCCACCTCGGCGGCGCTGCGGGTGAGCGTCGGGCTGGGCGTCACCTACCTGGTCATGATGCTCGTCGGCCTCACGATCGTCGACCACGTGGGCCGGCGCCGGCTCAGCCTCGTGATGATCCCGGGCGCGGCCGCGAGCCTGGCTGTGCTGGGCGCGCTGTTCGTCACCGGTCACAGCGGGCGGGGCAGCACGGCGGTGATCATCGCCTGCCTGATCGTGTTCATGTTCTTCAACGCGGGCGGGCTCCAGCTCATGGGCTGGCTCACCGGAGCCGAGATCTATCCCCTTGCCGTGCGGGCCGCCGGCACCAGCGCGCAGGCCGCCGTGCTGTGGAGCACCAACCTGCTGATCACCCTCACGCTGCTGACCATCATCAACGCGGTCGGCCCCGGCCCCACGATGTGGCTGTACGCGGCCTTCAACATCGCCGCCTGGATCTTCGTCTGGCGCCGGATGCCCGAACTCACCGGCCGCAGCCTGGAACAGATCGAGCGCCAGCTGCGCACCGGCCACTTCCGCCCAGGCGACTTCGGCCAGCGCTCGCCCGCGAAGCCCAAGCCGCCCGCCTCGGCGCCGTCCCGGGGCGGCGCGTCGTCTCCGAAACCCGCGTAGGGCTGTGCGCGCGCTACTTGGTCGCGCCCGCCGTGAAGCCGTTGTAGATGTAGCGCTGGAGGAACAGGAAGATCAGCAGGGTCGGAGCGATGACCAGGACGGCGCCCGCGGAGATATTTTCCCAGTGCGCACCGAACGGTCCCTTGAAGCGGAACAGCGACGTCGAGATGACGCTCAGGTCCTCGGACGGCATGTAGAGGAACGGAATGTAGAAGTCGTTGTACACCGCGATCCCCTTGATGATGACGACCGTCGAGATGGCCGGCTTCAGCAGTGGCAGGATGATCGTGCGGTAGATGCGGAAGGAGTTCGCGCCGTCGATCCGGGCGCTCTCGTCGAGCGAGATCGGGATCCCGCGGATGAACTGCAGGAAGATGTAGATCGAGACGATGTCGGTGCCGAGGAAGAGCATGATCGGTGCCCACCGCGTGTCGAACATCCCGAACGCGTTGACCACCTGGAAGGTGGCCACCTGGGTCGTCACTCCGGGCACCAGCGTGGCGACGAGAAACAGCGCCACCACCAGCCGCTTGTGGCGGAAGTCGAACCGGTCGATGGCGTAGGCGGTCATGGATCCGATCAGGACCGTTCCGGTAATCGACACGACCAGGATGATGGCGGTGTTCCCGAATGCGAGAAGCATGTTGCCGCGCTCGAACGCGGTGACGTAGTTCGCGAAATTCAGCCAGTTGTGCGGGAGTGCCAGCGCACCGCCGGTGCTCATCTCGCGCGATGTCTTGAGCGAGGTGAGGACGATCGCCGCGAGCGGAAGCACCATCACCAGGCACACGAGCACCAGCGACAGGTACTTCAGCGCCGTGGCCGTACCCCGCCGGACCGTTCCCCGCCGGACCGTCCTGCCCCGCCGGACCGTCATACGAGGTCAGCCTTCTCGTCGGGCACGAGCCGCCGCTGAACCCACGTGACCAGCAGGACGATCGCGAGCAGTACGACGGCCGCCGCGGACGCCAGGCCGGTCTTGTTGAATTCGAAGGCCAGCTTGATCGTCTGGATCACGAATGTTTCGCTCCCGCCGGATCCGCCGGTCATGATGTACGGGATCTCGAACACCGAGAGCGAACCGGAGATCCCCAGAATCAGGCTCAGGCTGGTGATCGGCTTGATTCCCGGCGCGATGATGTACCGGAAGAGGTGCCAGCGGCTCGCCCCGTCCAATTCGGCGGCCTCGTAGAGCTGGCCGGGGATCGACTGGATGGCCCCGAGGAACAGCACGAAGTTCAAGCCGAGGAATCGCCACACCGACACGCCCGCGAGCGAGACGTTGACCAGGTGCGGATTCCCGAGCCAGAGGTGCGGTCCGCCGCCGAACCAGCCGAGCACGGTGTCGAGCGTTCCGCCGGGGCGGAAGAAGTAGAGGAAGACGAAACCGACGGCGACGCCGTTGATCAGGTAGGGGAAGAAGATGATTCCCTTGAACAGGTTCCTGAATCTGACGCTGAAGCTGAGAATCACCGCGAGGTAGAGCGCGAGGCCGATCTGGACGAACACGGCCGCGAGGTAGAAGAGGCTGACGACGAATACTCCGAACAACTCCGGCCGGCTGAACAACTGGACGTAGTTGTCCAGGCCGGTGAATGCGCGGTCGGGGCTGACACCGTCCCAGTTGGTGAGGCTGTCGGAGACCAGGATGGCGACGGGGACATAGGTGAACGTCAGCAGCAGTCCCAGTGGCACGGCCAGGTAGAGCCAGGGTGTGATCCGCCCCGGTCGCCGCGCACGGCCAGGCATCGGGGTGTGACTCACCCTGGCCGTGCGCGGCTCCGGCGGCCGGCTTCGGGCTCCCGTCAGCTCGGTCATGCCGGCCTCTCGTCCGCGGATCCGTGCGCTGCTACTCGGCGGCCTTCGCGCCGTCGGCCCACTTCTTGCCCAGGCCGGCGAGCGTGCTGTCGAGGTTGCCGCTGGCGGCTCCGCGGGCGACGTCGATGAGGTGCTGGCGGTAGTCGGGCTTGGTCAGGCCGACCTCGGAGGCGTTGTCGATCGCGTTGACCTTGGCCGCGCTGGCCTGCGAGAGCTCCACGAAGTTGACCCCGGCCGCGGTGAACGGGCCGAGCGCCGCCGGCAGCGGTGCCGCCTTGACGGTGGAGACGGCCTGGTTGTCCGCGGCGTAACCGGACTTGTCGAGGGTCCAGTCGATCCAGGCCCTGGCGGCCTGCTTGTGCTCGGAGTGGCTGCTCACGGCGTACAGGTAGTCCGGCAGGATCACCGGGCAGAACTTGCCGGCGGACTGGGCCGGGAACGGCATGAACCCGATCGACGCCGGGTCCTTGCCGGCCTTCTTCGCGGCGTCCTGTAACTGCGCGACGGCCCAGGATCCGAGCCACATGGTGGCGATCTTGCCGGAGGCGAGCTGGCCCTTCGAGTCTTCCCAGTTGGTGGTGCTCGGGTCTGGCTCGGCGAGCTTGCCGTGGACGATGTCGTAGAGCAGGCCGTCCCCGATCCGCAGGTCGCTGCCCGCTGCCCACGGATCGGCGGCGGTGGCGAGCTTGTCGTTCGCCCGTGGATCACACGAGGGCGAGCCGAGGACGTCCGTCCACTTCGTCAGCGGCCAGCCGTCCTTGTAGTTGGTGTAGTACGGGGTGGCGCCGCCCTTGGCCTTGATGGCCTGGAGGTCGCCGAGGAACTGCGCGGGTGTCGTGGGCCAGGCGGTGACGCCGGCCCGCTTCCAGACGTCCTTGTTGTAGACGAATCCGTTGGCCGCGCCGAAGCTCGCCAGGCCGTACACCGAGCCGTTGACCTCGCCCTTGCCGGTGAAGCGGTATTTCTGGGCGAGGCCGGTGGCGCTGCCGAGCGGGGCGAAGAACCTGGGGTAGCTGTTCTTGGCGATCACGTTGGGGATGAGCAGCACGTCGCCGTAGTTCGACGTGTTCATCCGGATCTTGACTTCGCCCTCGTAGTCGGTGATCGCCTGGAACTTCACGCTCACGTGGGGGTAGACCTTGGTGAACTCCGCGGCGTAGCGCTTCATCGTGCCGTCGCCGACCAGGTCGGTGCGGTTGGTGAGAACCGTGATCTCGCCGGACACCGTCGCGGGGTCCGAGGGCGAGGCCGCTTTCTCTGCCGATCCGGGCGAGCCGCCGCACGCCGTGACCAGCAGTGCCGCCGCGACCAGCACGCCGCCTAATGCACGCGTCCGCACGTTCACCATCTCCGTTTCCCGAGGATCCGCAGTGGTGACCCCGGCGAGCATTCGTTCATGACAGTTACTGAACCGAGTAAGCGCTCAGACCCTATTGTCGTCCCTGGTGGCTGTCAACGGGCCGTGACCGCTCTGTAGCCGCCGCGTTTCCGGGCAGCCGCTGCGCTGTCACCAGTCGGCGATCCGGACAGGGACGGCGGACCGGCGCACCGCCTCGGGTACGATCGCTGAACCGAGCAAGCGGCCCGGCGTGGCGAGGTGCGGGCTCGGCCGCCTGCCGTGACCGCTCACCCGAGGTGCCCGTGAAACGACCGACGATCGCCGACATCGCGCGCGAGGCGGGCGTGTCCAAGGGTGCGGTCTCGTACGCGCTCAACGGCCAGCCCGGGGTGTCCGACACGACCCGGCGCCGGATCCTGGACATCGCCGCGGCCTGGGAATTCCGGGCCAACAGCGCCGCGCGCGCACTCGCCGGTGCCGCCTCGCACGTCGTCGGCCTCACCCTGCACCGGCCGCCGAAAACGCTCGGCATCGAGCCGTTCTTCATGGAGCTGATCAGCGGGCTGGAGGCCGAGCTGTCGATCCACGACTACGCGCTGCTGCTCCACATGGTGCCGGACCACGCCGCGGAGGTCGCCGTCTACCAGCGCTGGTGGGCCGACCGGAGCGTCGACGGCGTCCTGGTGTGCGACCTCCGGATCGGTGACGGCCGGGTCGCCGCACTCGCCGAACTCGGCCTGCCCGCGGTGGTGATCGGCCCGCCGAGTGCCAGCGGCTCGCTGGCGAGCATCTGGTCCGACGACGAGATCTCGCTGGTCGAGGCCGTCGAATACCTCGCGGCACTGGGCCACCGGCGGATCGCCCGCATCGGCGGGATCCCCGATCTGGTGCACACCTCGATCCGCACCGACGCGTTCAGCCGGGTCTGCCGCGAAGTGCCCCTGGACAGCGCGGTGACGATCCCGACGGACTACACGGGCGAGAGCGGCGCGGCGGCGACCAGGAGGATCCTCTCCCGGCCGGATCGCCCGAGCGCGCTGATCTACGACAACGACATCATGGCCGTGGCGGGCCTCGCCGTGGCCCAGGAAATGGGCCTGTCCGTGCCCGGTGACCTGTCGATCGTGGCCTGGGACGACTCGCCGATCTGCCGGCTCGTCCACCCGCCGCTCACCGCGCTGACCCGCGACATCGGCGCGTACGGCACCCACGCGGCCCGGCTGTTGCTCGCGGCGATCGGTGGCGAGCTCGCCCTGGACAGCGCGGCCGTGAGCGTGCACGACGAGCCGGCCCGTCTGGTCCCGCGCGGCAGCACGGCCCCGCCCGTCACCGCCGCCTAGCCGGGCTGTCCGGGTGGTGGTCCGGTGCTCCCCCGGGTCACCAGCGCGGCGCGCTCGCCCTGCACGCTCTGTGGGTCGCTCCCAGCCATCGCGCCGAACAGCAACTGCGCCGCCCGCTGCCCGTGCGCCGTGACGTCGCGCCGGAGCACGGTCAGCGCGGGCCGGACCACCTGGCACAGCGCCGAGTCCTCCCCGGCGACGATCGAGAGCGCGGCCGGAACGGCGATCCCCATCTCCATCGCCACGCCGAGGCCCGCCACGGCCATCACGTCGTTGTCGTAGACGATCGCGCTCGGGCGCCGGGCAGAGCCGAGGATCCGCCGGGTCGCCTGTGCTCCCGCCTCGCCCGTGTAGTCCGTTATCAGGACCGATCCGTCCACGCCCGCGGACCGGCACGCCGCCTGGAACGCCGCGGTCCTGCGCTGGGTGTGCGCGAGCCCGGCGGGGCCGCTGACCAGTGCCGCCCTCCGGTGACCGAGCGAGGCCAGGTAGCCGACGGTCTCCCGCACCGCGGCGGCGTCGTCGGACCACAGGCTGGTCAGGCCGCCGGTGCCGTCCGGGCCGCCGACCACGACCGCGGGCAGGCGCAGGTCCTCCAGCACCGCGATCCGCGGATCGTCCACCGCCAGGTCGCACACCAGCACGCCGTCGACGCGCCGCTCGCCGCTCCACCGGCGGTACACCGCGATCTCGGCGTCCAAGCCGGTCACGAACTGCAGCGCGAGCCCGAAGCCGTGCGCCGACAGCTCGGTCTGGATCCCGCTGATGAGCAGGCGGGGGAAGACCTCCACCGACAGAGTCGCTGAGGATCGCCGCAATGCCAGCCCGATCGCCTTCGCGGCCGCGCCGTGCATCGCCATCGCGGGACCACTAGGGCGGAACCCCATCTCCCGGGCGAGGGCGAGGATCCGCTCACGCAGCTCCGGCGAGACCCCGGCGCGGCCGTTGAGCGCGTAGGACACGGCGACGCGCGAGACACCGGCGCGACGGGCGATGTCGCTCATGGTGGGCCCACGAGCCATCGTCCCGCCTCCTCCACCCTCGGCCAGGCCGGCCACCGGCTGCCGTCGCGGGCACGGCCGGGCGTGACCATGGTATCCGCCCCGGGCCGCGCTCCGCCGCGCCGACGTGCACCCTCCCGCGCCCGGACGTAGCCTCGGACGATGTCCTCGTGGAACACGCCCGGCGAGCTCGTCACCCTGGTCGAGGGCGCCTCGTTCTGCATCACCACGTCCTCGGGTGACATCGTCCCCGGGCTGGCAGGGGGGCTGTTCTTCCGCGACGCGCGGCTGATCTCACGGTGGGAACTGCACATCGACGGCCAGCGCACGGAGGCCCTGTCGGTGCAGCCCACGGATCCGTTCGCCGGGGTGTTCATCTGCCGTCCGCACCCGCGCCCCGGCCAGCCCGAGGGCACCCTCGCCGCCGTGCGCAGGCGCCTGGTGAGCCAGGGGATGTGCGAGGAGATCACGCTGCACAACTACGGATCCGAGCGGGCGGCCGTCACGGTCACGATCATCGCCGAGTCCGACTTCGCCGACCTGTTCTCGGTCAAGGAGGGACGCGCCGGGGCCCCCGGGCCGCAGCGGGTCGACACCCGCGACGGCGAGCTGGCGATCTGGCCGGAGTCGCGCGCCGACGGCGCCGGAGTGGTGGTCCGCAGCGACTGCGGCGATCCGGTGCTGGTCGCGCCGAACTCGATCACGTTCCAGGCGGTCGTCGAGCCACGCGGCCAGTGGCACGTGTGCCTGGACGTCGTTCCGGCGACCGACGGCGAGCCACTTCCGCCCGAGCGGCTGGACTGCCGCGCGCCCGTCGAGCACTCCACCGCCGGGGTCCGGCTCAGTGCGTGGCGGGAGGGCGCGGCCCGGATCCGCACCAGCCACCCGCCACTCGCGCGGACCCTGCAGCGCACGGCCGCCGACCTGGGATCCCTGCGGATCTTCGATCCCCGCCGGCCGGACCTGCCCGCGGTCGCGGCGGGCGCGCCCTGGTACATGACGCTGTTCGGCCGGGACTCGCTGCTGACGTCGTGGATGGCACTGCTCGTGGATCCGCAGCTCGCGATCGGCACCCTGCACGTGCTCGCCGAACTCCAGGGCACCACGGTGGATCCGCTGTCCGAGGAGGAGCCGGGGCGGATCCTGCACGAGGTCCGGCACGGCGTCGGGCTCGGCGGACCGGTGGCCGGGCGGTCGGTCTACTACGGCACCGCGGACGCCACGGGCCTGTTCGTGATGCTGCTCGGCGAGCTCTACCGGTGGGGCCACGGCGACGCGGTCCGGCACCTGGTGCCCCACGCGGACCGGGCCCTGGCCTGGATCGCCGAGTACGGCGACCGCGACGGCGACGGCTTCGTGGAGTACCGGCGGGCTACCGACAAGGGCCTGCTCAACCAGGGCTGGAAGGACTCCTGGGACTCGATCTCCTTCGCCGGCGGCAGGCTCGCCGATCCGCCGATCGCTCTGTGCGAGGTGCAGGCCTACACCTACGGCGCGTACCTGGCCAGGGCCGACATCGCCACGGCGGACGGCGATCCGGTGACCGCCGAGGGGTACACGAGTGCGGCGCGCGACCTCAAACGCGCGTTCAACGACGCCTTCTGGATCGACGGCCAGGACTACCTCGCACTCGCCCTCGACGGCGACAAACGGCAGGCCGACGCGCTCGCCTCGAACGCCGGGCACTGCCTGTGGACCGGGATCCTCGACGAGGACAAGGCCGAGCGCATGGCCGGGCTGCTGCTCTCGCCCGAGCTGTTCACCGGGTGGGGGCTGCGGACGCTGAGCACGTCCGCGGCCCGGTACAACCCGGTGAGCTACCACAACGGATCGGTGTGGCCGCACGACACGGCCATCGCGGTTGCCGGGCTGATCCGCTATGGCTTCACCGGCCACGCGCAGCGCCTCGGCTCGGGGCTGCTGGACGCCGCGGCCGCGTACGGCGGGCGCCTGCCCGAGCTGTTCTGCGGCTTCGACCGCAAGGAGTTCGCGGCGCCGGTCTCCTATCCGAGTTCGTGTTCCCCGCAGGCCTGGGCCTCGGCCGCGCCACTGCTCGTCGTCCGGTCGCTGCTCGGCTTCTGCCCGGCCGTTCCGGGTCCGGAAGTAGTCGTGCGTCCCGCATTGATGCCCGAGATCGGGGCACTGAGGGTGGACGGGCTGCGGATCGGCCAGCGGCGGATCAACCTCGTCGCCGACGGAGCCACCGTCCGAGTGGAGCGGGTGACCTAGCGCGCCCGCCGGTGCGGTGCCGCTCCTCGCGATCGGCGTCACCCGTCCGGGCGGGCTGTGTACGGGGTGGGACGCGCCGCTGGACCAGGAGGCGCCCGTTGCCCGGGATTCCCGTCGGTTCCAGCCCGCTGCGGATCGCGCTGGTCGCGCCCCCCTACTTCGCCGTCCCGCCCTCGGGGTACGGCGGCGTCGAGGCCGTGGTCGCCGACCTCGCCGACGCGCTGGTCGCCAGGGGGCACCGCGTCACCTTGCTCGGCGCCGGGCCGCCCGGCACCCACGCGGACTACGTGCCGGTGTGGGACAGCCCCATCCCGGACCGGCTCGGCGAGCCGTATCCCGAGGTGGTGCACGCGGCAGCGGTCCGGGTGGTGATCGAGGGCCTGGCCGCGGGCGCCGGGCTCGACGTCGTGCACGACCACACCCAGGCGGGCCCGCTGAACGCGCCGGCCTACGCGCGCCTCGGCCTGCCCACCGTGGTGACGATGCACGGGCCCGTGAACGGCGACGTACACCGGGTGTTCGAGGCGCTCTCCGACGTGCACCTGGTGGCGATCAGCGCGCGCCAGCGGGATCTCGCGCCCGACCTGAACTGGATCGCGACCGTCCACAACGCCGTCCGCGCCGACGACTGGCCCTACCAGCCGGACAAGCGCGGCTATGGGCTGTTCCTGGGCCGGTTCCACCCGGACAAGGGCGCGCACCTGGCGCTGGACGCGGCCCACGAGGCGGGGCTGCCGCTCGTCCTGGCCGGCAAGTGCGCCGAGCAGGTGGAGCAGGAGCACTTCGAGCGCGAGGTCCGTCCCCGGCTGCGCCCGGCGGACCGGTTCGCGGGCTCGGCCGACGCGGCCGCCAAGCGCGAACTGCTCGCCGGGGCCCGCTGCCTGCTGTTCCCCGTGCAGTGGGAGGAGCCGTTCGGGATGGTGATGATCGAGGCGATGGCCTGCGGAACGCCGGTCGTGGCGCTGCGCGGCGGATCCGTGCCCGAGGTGGTGGCCGACGGGGTGACCGGGTTCGTCTGCGAGGATCCGGCCGGGCTGGCGGGGGCGCTGCGGCGGATCGGGGACATCGATCCGGCGGCCTGCCGCCAGCGCGTGGTCGACCACTTCGGCACGGACAATCTCGCCCAAGGCTACGAGGACGCCTACCGCACCGCCCTGGCGCGCACGGCCTGGTGAGCTCGCCATATCCCGGCCGCATGGTTCCACCGTGGCGGGGTCCACGCCGATAGGGCCATGCGGGCTCCGGCGGCACCAGAACCACGTGGGCTGCGTTACCAGCTCTCCAACGTGCAACACCGGCACGGCAGAGAACCGGCGCCTTCCCCACGCGGCCCTGGCACTCGCCTCGCTCCGCCCGCCCTATCGGCGGACGCTCTTATTCGGAAACCTCGATGTGGCGGGGCTTCGACGTCTCCGCCTTGGGGACGGTGATCGTCAGGACCCCGTCGTGGAGCTGGGCCGACACGCGCTCGGCGTTGACCTCGCCGGGCAGCACGGTGCGGAACTCGAACCGGCCGTAGCGGCGCCCGCGGCTGTGGCGGCGGTCGCGCTTCTGCTCCGGGATCTCGCCGGTCACGACGACCTCCCTGTCGTCGACCTGCACGTCGATCTTGTCCCGCTGCGCGCCGGGCACGTCGAGCTCGACGACGTACGCGTCGTCGTTCTCGGACACGTCGGCCTGCGGGATCCACGGCATGTCGGCCACGCTCGGCATCAGCCCGGTGTCGCCGAGAGCGGCGCCCATGAGCTGGCCGAGCCGGTCGTAGATGTCCTCGAACTCGCGGATCGGCGCGAGGCGGATCACGCTCGGCCGTGCGGTCCGGGTTGCGAGCTGGGCCATGGCTGGACCTCCTTCATTCCGGGTGGGTGCCGGGGCGCTCGGGCACGGCCCGTCCGCGCGGGGACACCACGTCGTAGCGCTCGCCAGTGTCGTCGCGAGTGGAATGAGCTGTACTCGCCCGCGCGGGATGAATCGCCCCAACTCCCGAAGTGCGTGCCGCTGCGCCGGTCAGGACCGGCCTGGCGGCACGCACTGCGCGCCGGAACAGCGGAACGGCGGGCGGCGGGGCGGCGGAACGGGGGTGGCGGTTAGCTGGCGTGGGAGGGGCCACGCTGGTGGTGGACCGGGGCCGCGTGGCGGCCCGGCGCGGCCATGACGTGCCGGGCCATCTCGGCCTCGGTGGCGCGCGCGTCCGCCGAGGCGCCGAAGTAGTAGCCCTGCACGGTGTAGCAGCCCAGCTCGCCGAGGCGCTTGAGCTGCTCCTCGGTCTCGACGCCCTCGGCCACGAGGTAGAGCCCGAGGGTGCGGGCGAGGCTGACGATCATGGCGATGATGGCCTCGTTCTCGCGATCCTCGCCCAGTCCCGCGACGAAGGTCTGGTCGACCTTGAGCGCCTCGACCGGGAACCGGCGCAGGTACGCCAGCGACGAGTAGCCGGTGCCGAAGTCGTCGATGACGAGGTGCACCCCGAGCGCGCGGATCGCCGAGAGCGTCTCCGAGGCGGCCTCGGCGTCGGCCATCAGGCTGGTCTCGGTGATCTCGAGCCAGAGCGCGTCCGGGGTGAGGCCGGTCGATTCGAGGACCGAGGCGATGGTCGGCACGAACGAGGGGTGACTGAACTGGGCGCCCGACACGTTCACCGTGAGCCGCAGGTTGTGGAACTCGGGCCGGCTGACGTGCCACTGGGCCATCTGCTCGCACGAGCGGGCCAGGATTTCGGCGCCGAGCGCGATGATCAGCCCGCTCTGCTCGGCGACGTCGATGAACTCGGCCGGTTCGAGGAGCCCACGGGTGGGGTGCTGCCAGCGGGCGAGGGCCTCGAAGCCGAGCACCCGGCCCTGCGCGGTGTCGACGACGGGCTGGTAGTGGACCCGCAGTTCGTCCGTGTCGATCGCGGTCCGCAGCTCGGCCTGCACGGTCAGCCGGCGCTCCACGGCCACCCGCAGGGCCTCGCCGAAGACCTCGACCCGGCCGTATCCGCGCTGCTTGGCCCGGTACATCGCGACGTCGGCGTCGCGCAGCACCGAGTCCGGGTCGGGGTCTGCGCTGTCGCCCGAGAACGAGACACCGATGCTCGCGCCGACGTTCGCCTCCCGGTCGCCGAGGGCAGAGACGATGGTGATCGGCCGGCTCAGGGACGCGATCACGCGCTCGCCGAGCTCGACCGCCTCGGTGGGATCGGCGAGGGCGGGCATCACGACGACGAACTCGTCCCCGGCCAGGCGCCCGATCGTGCCACCGGGCGGAACCAGCTCGCCGAGCCGCCGGGCGACCACGCACAGCACCTGGTCACCGGCCTCGTGGCCCTGCGAGTCGTTGATCGCCTTGAACCGGTCGAGGTCGATGAACAGGACCCCCATCTGCTGGCCCGTCTTCGCGGCGACATCGAGCGCCTGCTGGAGCCGGGTCAGCACGAGGACCCGGTTCGGCAGGCCGGTGAGGGCGTCGTGGGTCGCCTGCTCGGCGAGCAGCGCGGTCGCGGCCTCGGTCTTGGCCACCGTGTCGTTGAGCGCGTTCGCGACGAAGCTCAGCTCGTCGTGGGTGGTCACGGTTACCCGCCGGGTCAGGTCGCCGCCGGCCACGGCCTGGAGGGTGGCGACGATCCGGCGGATCGGCGCGGACACCGACAGGTAGAAGCCCGCGAACAGGTAGACGGCGAGGGCGGCGGCGAGTGCGGTCCCGATCTGGACGTGGCGGGAATTGGTGGCGAACCCGTCGATCCGGACCGCGAGCAGCTGGTCCAGGGATCGGGCGGTGACCTCGCCGAGCTTGCCGGCCTCGATCCGGACCTGCCCGGCCGCGCGCGCCAGTACATCGCCGGTACCGGTCCGGCGCAGCTTGATGGTGTCGGTCAGGTCCGTTCCGAGGGCCGCCATGGCGTCGTCGAGGCGGCGGTACTCGGCGACGGTGGCGTCGCGCAGGGACCGGTCCGCGGTCTTCGCGGCGAATGTTCCCATCGCCCGCGCCACGACCGCGCGGGTGCTGGACAGGACGCCGTTGGCCAGGCCGAGCTCGATCACGGCGTCGGCGTCAAGGCCCTGCGGCGTGCTGGCGGCGACCAGGTCGCGATCCGCGCTGCGGCCTGCCGTGTCGAGCACGACGGGCAGCCGGAACTGGAGCACGTCCATGAGGTAGTAGGTGTCCAGGTCCGGGTCGAGAGTCAGGTTCGACGCGTCGCCGGCCCGGGTGATCAGCGCGGTGAGGGCGTCGGCCGCGGTATTCCACGCCCGGTAGCGGTCCGCCGCGGATCCGCGGGTACGCCCGGCCTCCTCGATCCGCTGCCGGGCGGTCTGCCAGGCGGCGGTGGTCCGCAGCAGGGATCCGAGCTGGTGGTCGGCCGAGTCGGCGCGGCGGATCTGCGGGGCGAGGTCGAGTGCGCCGTCGTCAGCGGGGGTGACGGAGAGGTGGCGTGCCTGGACGACCCCGCTCATGAGGCCGATCAGCGGCGCGATCATCGAGACCCCGCGGCGCTCCTTGGCGCTGAACGCGATCTGGCTGCGCTGGAGCCCGACGTAGGCCTGCGTGACCAGTCCCAGGGGGATCAGCAGCACGAGGCCGACGACGACGAACTTCTGCGCGTACTTGAGCCGTCCGACGAGCGCTGCGGCGGGCCGGAACAGGTGCCGTGCGGACAGCATCCGGCGAGAGGGCATGCCGGACCTCCCGCCAGATGATGAGGTACATCTGCCTGAGGATCGGCGGCTTGGCCGGCCGGTCAAGACAAATCCGGCACCGATCCCCACGTTGTGCGGTACGCGGGCAGGCAGGCTGACGGCTCAGTGGCCCCCAAGGGGTGCGGTTGCGGGGGTGCTGAGCAGGATCTTTACGGCGCGAGCCTCCGGACTGCCGCGAACCGTACCGGCGCGGGCCGCTCACTTGTAGCGCGGCATTCACCGGTGTGGTGGACTGTGTTTGATTACGAACGATCGCACTGCCGCGCGAGCCTGCCGCCTCGCGATCCGGACCCCTCACGATGGTGATGCACCCTGTGCTCCAGCAGCCTGCGCTCGATTCCGGCGCAACACATCCGGCCTTCGAGGGTTCGCAGGAGAGTAACAATGGGTGACTTCTCGGCTTCAGTACGTGGCCGTATTCCAGTGTTGCGGACCTCCGGATCGGGCGCGACCCCACTGTCGGCTTTCCACCGCGCCCTCGCCGCGGTCGGTCTCGGCCACTACAACCTCGTGCACCTGTCCAGTGTCGTCCCGCCCCGGGCGCGCGTCGACGGCACGGGCACCGCGGCCCTGCCCGCCGGCCACTGGGGTGACCGGATGTACTGCGTCTACGCCGTGCAATCAGCCACCACCCCGGGCGAGCAGGCCTGGGCCGGGCTCGGCTGGATCGAGCGGGCCGACGGGCTCGGCGGGTTCTTCGTCGAGCACATGGGCAGCAGCGAGGCCGCGGTCGTCGCGGAGATCCGGGCCAGCCTGGAGGACCTCGGGCTGCACGGCGGGGAGCGGTACGGCGATCCGCAGTGGGCGGTGCACGGAGTGGAGTGCACCGGCGATCCGGTCTGTGCGCTGGTCATAGCCCCGTTCGCCAGCGAGCCGTGGGGACGGGCGGGAGCGTTATGAGGATCACCGTCGAGCAGTCCCTCGGCACCACCGCGATCGAGGCGTTCTACGAGGTCTACGAGCAGGCCTTCGGCGTCCTGCGGACCCGCACGGCGGCCCGCCACCTCCTCACCCCCGAGGAGTTCGGCGCCGAGATGCGCGACGAGCGGATCAGCAAGTACGTGGGCTGGGACGACGCCGGGCAGCCCGCCGCGCTCGTCACGCTGACCACCGACCTGGCCGCCGTACCGTGGATCAACGCTGGCTACTACGAGGCGCGCTTCCCCGCCGCGGCCGCCCGAGGCGCGCTGTTCTACCTCGGCTACGCCCTGGTCAGGCCCGACGCCGGCGCCTCGGCCGGTGCGGGACCAGGCGCCCTGGCCCGGATCGGCGCGAAGATCTTCCGCCGCGTCCACGAGAGCGACGGCGTCTGCGGATTCGACGTGGCCGCCTACAACGACGAACTGCACCAGGTCGGCGCCAAGCTCGCCGCGCTGGGGCGGCGGGGGCCGATGAAGGTCGAGATCCTCGACGTCCAGTCCTACTACGCGGCGGTGTTCGACGATCCGGCGGCGCCGTCGGTCCCGCCGCAGCGCAGCGGGGGCTCGGCGGTCCCCGTCGGAGCCAGCCGGCCGGCCGCCGAGGCCACCCGGACGGCACCTGGGGCCACCCAGACGGCGCCCGAGGCTGCGAACGCGAGCCCGGCTCCGGCTACCACCGGGGCGCCGGAACAGCGTGCGCCCCGCTCGCCCGAGTACCGGACCGTGCCCCTGAGCGAGCGCCCGGATCTCGCCGCGGGGATCCTCGACGTGCTGAACTCGCGCTGGCCCGCCTTCATGCTCGCCGGGAACCCGGGCTACGAGGCGAACCTGATCCAGTTACTGGCCGTCGACGCGCCGGGTCACCAGATCCTGCTCGTCGACTCCGAGGACACGGTCGTCGGCGCCGGGCTCTCGCTCCCGATCGAGTGGGACGGCACGGTCGCGGGGCTCCCGTCTGGCTGGGACGCCGTGGTGGACGCGAGCGCCGCGCTGGTCGCCAGCGGGTCCGCCCCCACCGCCGTGTCGGCACTGTCGGTGACGATCAGCCCGCAGGCCGCCCGGCACGGGCTCGCCGAGGTGATCGTCCGCGCGCTCAAGGCCGCCGCGGTCGCCGTCGGGGCGCCGGGGCTGCTGGTGCCGGTCCGGCCGATCCTCAAGCCGCAGTACCCGCTGATCCCGCTGGAGCGGTACGTGGCCTGGCGGACCGCCGAGGGCGACGTGTTCGACCCGTGGCTGCGGCTGCACCAGCGGCTCGGCGCGGAGGTGCTGGCCATCGCGGACGACTCGCTGCTGGTCACCGGCACGGTGGCCGAGTGGGAGGGCTGGACCGGCCTCGCGCTGCCCGACTCGGGTGCGTACGTGGTGCCGGGCGGTCTCGTCCCGCTGCAGATCGACGTGACCGCCGATACCGGCACATACCGGGAGCCGAACGTCTGGGTCCACCACCCGGCCGGCTAGGCGGTGAGTGGGCACGGCTGGACGCGCCGGAGCTGGCCGCCTCCTGAGTCCGGCGCGGCCGGTTCGCGGGGTTTTCGAGCGCGCCTCGGGGGAGTTGCGGTCAGGTCAGCAGCCGGGGTGCCGATGGGCTGGGGTGGCAGGTTCCACGCCCCGGTGGCTCGGAGGACACCCTCATGCAGCGGCTCTGGTCCCCTCTCGGCCCGGCCTCGCGGCCCGGCTCACGGTCGGCCATGCCCGCGTGGGGTTTCGCCGCCGCCGGAGGCACCGCCGTCACGCTCTACGGCGCCGGCCCGTCCGTCCTGGCGTTGCCGCTGTTCCTGCTGATCGCCGTGAGCTCGATCGCCGCGGCCGCCGTCGCCGCCTACCGGCACCCGGACCGCTCGATGTGGCGCCCGTGGTGGGCCGTCGTCGTGGCGCTGACCTGCTTCTTCGGCGCGTCGATCGTGCGGCTGACGGTGCCCGGGGCCGACCCGATGGATCCGCCGAGCCTGGCCTCCTTCGCCCCGGACGTCCTCGTCGTGCCCGGCTACCTCGCCATGGCCTACACCCTGTGGTCGATGCTCGGGACCCGCCGGGCCGCCGACGACGATCCCGCGAGGGCCGACGCGCTGCTGGTCGGCCTCGGTGCGGCGTTCGCGACCTGGGTGTTCCTCATCGGGCCCCGGTTCGCCGGCCACCCGCCGAGCCCGGCGGTCCTCGGGGTCGCGCTCTTCCCGATGGCCGACGTCGTCCTGCTGGTGATGGTGAGCCGGCTGCTGCTCGCCGACGGGGTCCGCAAGGCCTCGCTGTGGCTGCTCGGCATCGCCACCAGCGGGATCTTCGTCGGCGACCTGTTCTACTCGATCCAGGTGGACGGGCTCAGCTCGTCCGGCGACTCCCTCATGGTCGTGGACCTGGCGTTCCTGATCGCCTACGTCGCCGTCGGCGCGGCCGTGCTGCACCCGACCATGCGCACGCTCACCGAGCCGCAGCGGGTCGTCGTGCGCCGGCTCGGGCCGTTCCGCGTCGCCGTGATCGCCGCCCTGCTGCTCGCGCCCACCGCGCTGGCGACCCTCGCGCCGGCCGCCGGGGTGTGGAACAACCTGATCCGGCTGACGATCTCGACGCTGCTCACCGTCACGATCATCGTGCGGATCGTCTCCAGCAACAACCGCCGGTCCCGGGCCGAGCAGGTGGCGCGGCGGGCCGAGCACGCCGAGCGGCACCGGGCCACCCACGACGCCCTGACCGACCTGCCCAACCGTGAGCTGCTCGCCGAGACGATCACCCGCTGGTCCGCCGAGCCGGCCGACGGCCACGAGATCTCGCTGCTCTGCCTGGACCTCGACCGCTTCAAGACCGTCAACGACACCTGGGGTCACCACGTCGGCGACGAGCTGCTGCGGGCCGTCGCGGCGCGGCTGGCCGGCACGGTGCGCGGCACCGACATGCTCGCCCGGATCGGCGGCGACGAGTTCGTCATCGCCCTGCGCAGCCCCGTCCGGGACGACTTCGCCGAGGCCCTCGCGCGGCGGCTGATCGCGGGCTTCGCCGATCCGTTCCCGCTGTCCGTGGGGAACATCGTGATCAGCCCGTCCGTCGGGGTGGCGCGATCGGCGGGGGACACCGTGGCGCTGGAGCTGATCCGGGACGCCGACACCGCGATGTACCAGGCGAAGGACTCCGGCCGGAACAGGTATGCCTCCTTCGACGCCTCGCTGCGGGAGAAGGCGCAGACCAGAGCCGGGCTCGAACAGGCGCTGCGCGGCGCGCTCGAACGCGGCGAGCTGGAGGTCCACTACCAGCCCATCGTCGACCTGCCGACCGGTGAGCTGGCCGGTTTCGAGGCGCTCATGCGCTGGCACCACCCGGACCTCGGCTCGGTGTCCCCGGTGGACTTCATCCCGATCGCGGAGGACACCGGCCTGATTCTCGACAGTGGCGCGTGGCTGCTGGGCGAGGCGGCCGGTCAGCTCGCGCGGTGGATCGCCCTGCGGCCCGCCAGCGCGCCCCCGCTGCACATCTCGGTGAATGTCTCGGTCCGGCAGCTGCGCGACGGGGCCATCGTGGACGTCGTCCGCGGGGCACTGCGGCAGTCCGGGCTCCCGGCCTCGGCGCTGTGGCTGGAGGTCACCGAGTCCTGCATGATGGACGATCCGGAATCGTCGCTGGCCACCCTGCACGAGCTGCACGCGCTCGGGGTGACCCTGTGCATCGACGACTTCGGCACCGGCTACTCCTCGCTGAGCTACCTGCGCCGCTTCCCCGCCACGATCGTGAAGATCGACAGGGCCTTCGTCTCGGGGATCGGCCAGAACAGCGCCGACGAGGCGATCGTCAAGACCGTCATCGCGATGGCCCACGCGCTGGACCGCCAGGTCGTCGCCGAGGGCATCGAGACCGAGCTGCAGGGCGGCTGGCTGCGGGCACTCGGGTGCAACCTCGGGCAGGGCTGGCTGTTCGGGCGCCCGCTGCCCGCCACCGCGCAGCGGGCCTGGAACGAGTACGCGCTGAACACCCCCGCCGTCCCGGACCGGGCCGCGGCACCGGATCCCGTGGCGGCGGGCTCGACGGTCCTGCCGTAGGTGGAGTAGTACAGGCCCGTGATGGAATTCCGGCGCAGGCTGATTCCGGGCGAGGCAGCCGGATCCGCGCGCCGGGTCGCCGAGCAGGCGCTGCGGGTGTGGGAGGTTCGCGATCCGCTCGGGGACGTGCTGCTCGTCGTCACCGAACTGGTCGAGAACGTCGCCCAGCACACCGACGGCTACGGGCTGCTCCGGCTGTCGGTCCGCCCGCGCCTGGTGCTGATCCAGGTCTCGGACACCAGCCGTGAGCTGCCCGAGGTCCAGCCGATGGGCTCCGGGGGATCCGGCGGGCGCGGACTGCTGCTCGTGGCGTCCCTGTCCCGGGCCTGGGGGGTGCGGCGGCTGCCCACGGGAAAGGTCGTCTGGGCCGAACTCGCGCCAGCCCCGGCGAGGGTGACGGGGCCGCCTGGTCAGCGGTGGCGCGAGTAGAGCGCGCCGCCGCCCGGGTCCTGCCTGTTCAGCACCCAGGTGGCGACCTGCGTGCGGGTGGCGAAGCCCAGCTTGGCGAGGATGTGCTCGACGTGGCCCTCGGCGGTCCGCTGGGAGATCACGAGCTGGTGGGCGATCTGCTTGTTGGTCATGCCCTCGGCGATCAGCCGGGCGATCTCGTGCTCGCGCCTGGTCAGCGGGGACGTGCCCACAGCGGGTGACACCGGCGCCGCGGGCACCGGCTCCGGAGCCGCGCCGTCGCTGTGCACGTAGGCGACGGTCTCCTCCAGGGTTAGCCCGGTGCCAATCAGGAACTCGGTGCTGAACCGAGCACCGCCGAGCGCGGCGCGCACCATGCCCACGTACCGGTCGTGCGAGGGCCCGAAAAAGCCCTCGGCCGTGGGGTTGCCGCCGTTGGCTCTGGACTGCCGCTCCGCCGCTCCGAGCAGCCGTGCGGCCCGGACGTGCTCGCCTTCGGTGGCCGCCGTCCAGGCCAGCAGTTCCAGCATCAGGGCCAGCCCGTTGACGTCCTCCAGCGCGGCGCAGCCCACGACGCCCTGGCGCCCGTAGGCCGTGGCCCGCGCGATGTCGCCGAGCAGCAGCGCCGGCTGGATCGCCAGGCTCAGGGTGTAGTTCAGCCACCACCGGTCGCCGTGGGCGGTGGCCACCTCCCGTGACCGGGTGGCCATGGCGTCCGCCTGGCGCAGTTCACCGGCCGCGAGCGCTGCCCCGCCCCGGCACAGGGTGGCCAGCGCCATCGTGATCGGACGGTCCGGACAGGTCTCGGCGAGCGCGAGTGCCTCGTCGAGCAGCACGATCCCACCGGCCGGATCCCCAGCGTGCGCGCGGGTGAGGCCACAGACACTCAGTGCCTCCGACAAGTCTGCCGGATCGCCGAACTGGCGCGCGAGTTCGACGCACTCCAGGGCCGGCTGGACGGACTCGGCGTGCAGGCTCCGCGAGATCAGGATCCGCGTGTGGACCGCCATGGCCCGGACCCTCGCCCTGCTGGGCGCCGGATCCGCGGCCAGCGCCCGTTCCACCCACAGCGAGCCTTCAAGGGTCGCGCCGCAGCCCCACCAGTAGAAGTCGAGGGCACCCACCAGGCGGATCGCCGCGGCCGCCTCACCCGGTGTGGCCAGGCTGAAGCTCATGGCCGCCCGGATCTCCGGCAGCTCGGCCCTGATCCGATGGGACCACTCCCGCTGGCGTGGGCCGAACCAGTCGGCGGCGAAGCGCTCGGCGAGTGCGGTGTAGTAGTCGCGGTGCCGGCGGCGCAGCGCGCGTTCTCCGGCGCTGGCCTCGAATCCGCTGGCCCGCAGCTGGCCGAGCCCGTACTCGCGCAGGGTGTCCAGCATCGAGTAGCGCAGCACCCCGCCGCTGTCCTCGCAGCTCAGCACCGACTTGTCGATCAGCCCGGCCAGCGCGTCGAGCACCTTGCCCCCGGGCAGCCGCTCGTCCGTGCAGACCGCCTCGGCCGCTTCCAGGTCGAACCGCCCCGCGAACACCGAGACGCGGATCCACGCCAGCCGCTCGGCCTCCGTGCACAGCGTGTAGCTCCACTCGACCGCCGCCCGCAGGCTCTGGTGCCGGGCGACGACCGCCGCACTGTGGAGGGTGTAGAGCTGGAAGCGGTCGTGCAGCCGGCGCGCGAGCTGCTCCACCGACAGGCGCCGGAGCTGGGCCGCCGCGAGTTCGAGGAACAGCGGCAGGCCCTCGGACAGCCCGCAGACCGCGGCGACCGCGCCGGCGTTTGCCTCGGAGACCGCGAACGACGGCCGGACCTCGCTGGCCCGCCGCGCGAACAGCGCGACCGCCGGGTAGCCGGCCATCGAGTCCGGATCGTGCGCCACACCAGGCCGGGGCACCTCCAGCGGTACCACCTCGCACACCTGTTCGCCGGGGATCCGCAGCACCTCGCGGCTCGTCGCGAGGATCCGCAGTCCCGGCGCCGCCCGCAGCAGGATGGTGAGCAGCTCCTGGCACTCGGGGACGAGGTGCTCGCAGTTGTCGACCACCAGCAGCAGGCTCCGCTGGGCCAGCGCCTCGCTCAGCGCGGCCGCCGGATCGCCCGCCACCCGCTCGGCCAGCCCCAGCGCCGCCCCGATCGCCTGCGGCAACAGGGCACCGTCCTGGAGCGGCGACAACTCGACCCACCACGTGCCGTCCGCGAACACCCTGGTGAGCTGGTGGGCGACCCGCAACGCGAGCCGGGACTTCCCGACCCCGCCGACACCCGTCAGTGTGACCAGGCGAGACTGCGAAAGCAGATGCCTGACCTGCGACAACTCGTCGGCTCGCCCGACGAAGCTCGTCAGGTCGGCCGGAAGATTGCCCACCGGTGGGCGTCGCGCGGCCATCTACTCATCCTATGTCCGGCGGATCCCCGCGGGTGGCAGACGACGTGCTTTGGGCACAGTGCTTTGGGCACACCGAAAGGCGGACCGAACCGTCCGGGCGGTTCGGTCCCCTTCCGTTTCTATTGGAGGCTCACCTGCGGCGCAGCGGTGTGTGGCAGAGGGACAGGACGGCGACGGCGAGCATCGCACCGCCCGCGGCCACGGCGGCGCGGCGGGCCAGC
>JAOPVE010000277.1 GCA_025963185.1 Actinomycetes bacterium | reverse complement strand
CACCTGCGGGGCCTTGTCGTCGACGAACACGCCGCCGGTGGCCCGGTCGAAGAGGAGGAAGAGCCGCCGGTCGCCGTCGATCGGGGGCGTCGGGAACGGCACCTTGAGGCCGGTCGGGAACACCAGGAGCCCGCCGCGCGGGAAGACGCTGCCGGTGACCAGCGGAATGGCGGCGTTGCCGTCGCCGTCGAGGTTCGCCTCGATGCTCGCCGAGCCCGTGAGCTCGCCGGTCGCGATCGAGCCGGTGAGCGAGAGGACGGCGTTGGTCACCGGTGCGCCGCTCAGCTCCCGCACCGATACGGACAGCATCGAGGTCGGGACGGTGATGTCGTGGACGCCGTCGTCTGTCAGGTCGAGGGGGTCCCGGAAGGTGATGGACGTGCCGCCCAGGGTCCCGCCGGACACGGCCAGCCGGTGGGTGCCGGAGAACAGGTCCGCCGAATAGTGGCCAGCCGCGTCGGTCTGCCCGCTCCACGAGGGACCCTGGCTGGTGCGCGTGTAGCTCAGGGCCAGCCCGGCGAGCGGGTCGCCCCGCGAGTCCCGGACGGTGCCGGTGACGTGCACGGCAGCCGGGACGGTGACGCTGATCGACCGGTCACCGGTGACCGTCCCGACTGGCATGGCCACCACGATCCCCTGCGGCAGGCGGACCGATCCGTCGCCCGCGGCCGTGCCGGTGGG
This sequence comes from Actinomycetes bacterium, assembly GCA_025963185.1. Lineage (GTDB taxonomy): Bacteria > Actinomycetota > Actinomycetes > Mycobacteriales > Cryptosporangiaceae > RYN-140. Next base: position 7,988 of record JAOPVE010000277.1, on the reverse strand, counting down.
CACCACGAGGTCGGCGCGGCCGGTGCTGTCCACGCCCGCGGACATGCTGACCGCCCCGGCGAACCCGGGCTGCGAGAACGACCCACTCAGCCCCACGGTCGCCGTGGGCGCGGGGGCACCGCGGGTGTCCCGCACCGAGATCGAAAGGGTCGAGACGGGGACCGTGACGTCGTACGTCCGGTCGCCGTCCACCACGAGGGGGGAGGTCACGGCGATCCGGCCGCTGCCCAGCGGCCCGCCCGAGACGAGGACGTCGTAGTCGCCCGGCAGCACCCGCGCGGAGTAGTGCCCGGCCTGGTCCGCCTGGCCCGCCCAGCGGGGAAGGCCGCCGCGGCTGGTCAGGGTGATCGACGCGCCCCCGAACGGGTGGCCCTGGCTGTCGCCCAGGGTTCCCTGCACGGTGACGAGCACGTCTACGGTCACGGTCACCGTCAGGTCGCCGTGCACGACGGGGATCGTGAACGGAACGGTGAGGCCGGATCCGGCGTCGAGACTGGCGTTGCGTACGTCGGTCCCGGTGGGGACCGTGACCCGGACCTGCCCTTGGCCGTCGGTGCGCACGCCTACGCTGGCGGACCCGGTGAACGCCGGATCGCTGACCGATCCCTGGAACGCCACCGCCGCGCCCTGGATCGGGGCTCCCCCGCTGGTGCGGGCCACCACGGTCACCGTCGAGAGCGGGAGGGTGAGGTCGCGGCTGAGGTCCCGGTCGAGAGTCACCGCTTGCGTGAACGTCACGGATCCCGCGCTCAGCGGACCACCGGACAGGCTGACGGAGTACCGGCCGGACAGGGCACGAAGGGTGTAGTGACCGGCGCTGTCCGTCTGCGCGCCGACCCCGATGCTGGGACCGCCGGAGATCGCGACCGTCACCGCGGACACTGGATCGCCGTGCTGATCCACCACCGTGCCCGAAAGCTGGAACGTGGGCACGACGACGGTAACGGTGAGATCCGCCTGGACTGGGGGAATGCTGAAGCCGACGGCCTGCCCGGAGGCGAGGTCCACGCGGGCGGTGTTCGGAACGGTGCCGGTCACGATGTCGATGGCGGCCGTGCCCGCGGCGTCGACCGCCCCGCTCGCACTGGTGTTGCCACTGAACGCGGTGCCACTCACCGGCCCGCCGAACGAGACGACTCCGCCGGGCACCGGAGCGTTGGCGGTGTCACGCACCAGCACCGTGACCGTCGAGAGCGGGATCGTGAGGTCGGTGCGCTGGTCCTGGTCGATTGCCAGCCGCTCGACCGTCGTGACCGAACCGTGCAGGCGATCCGCCGTGACCGTGACCGCGTAGTCGCCCGCCAGCATCTCGGCGTCGTAGTGGCCGGAGCCGTCCGCGTTCCCGGTCCAGGTGGGGCCGCCGTCGGCCGGGGTGAAGACGAGGTGTGCGCCGCCGTAAGATCCGCCGCGGCTGTCCTGCACCGTACCGGTCACGTGCGCGATCCGGATCGGCTTGAGCACGACGGTCAGCGGCGTGGAGTCGTCTGCGCTGATGCCGGTGGCAAGGTAGGTGCGCAGGCCAGAGTCCTGCGGTGGAGTCAGGCGCACGTCGTACCGCCCCGAGGGCACCTGGACGCTGAACGATCCCTCGGCGTCCGTCTGCCTGGTGACCACGATTGCGGATCCGCCGGCGGGCGACACATCCACCCGCACGTCCGGCTGGGCCGCGCCCGCGCCGTCGACCACGGTCCCGCACAGCATGGGGGTGCTGGCGGTCGCCAGCGGAGCGGCCGCCGCGAAGGCCGCGGGCGACAGCGCGGGATGCGACGGCTTCGGCGAGTGCTTGGGAGTCGGGGACGGACTCGGTGGCACGACCGTCGCGGTGGGGGTCGGGTTCGGCGGCGGGGCGGTGTCCGACGGAGTGGGGAATGCCGTATCCGACGGGATCACCGAGGGGGTCGGCCCGTCCGTCGGCACCGGGACCGACGCGGTCGGGCTGGGCGCGATGTCCACACACCCCGCGGCCGCAGCCGGACCCGCCGTGAACGCCACCGCTGCCGAGACCGCCACCGCGGCGGACAGACAGGCGATGGCCGAAGTCAGCCGGACTATTCGCCGCGTGCTCATGTGTCTCCCCTGAGGACCGGATCATCCGGCGATCCCCGGGGCACTGGGGTGCGATCCGGAACCGGCATGAGGCATGGCTGCCGTGACTCAGCGAACTCTGTAAGTCACTGAAAGTAGGCGCGCTCAGAGTAGGCCAGCCACCGGGCCGAAGGCACAGACCAACAGGCGATTCGCGGCCCGCTCGTGATTGGGGCGGTCAGGGGGCTCGCGCGTGAGGGGCTCGGGCGTCAGGGGGCGAGGACGGGCTTGATCACGGTGCGGATCTGGTCCGCGGTGGGCTCCGTGTAGTACTTGTTCTGGCCGTCCTCGCTGAAGGTCATGGCGAGGTAGGGGCACTGCCGGGACGATGCCGTGACGAGCCGCTCGATCAGGGTCTTTCCGGTGTGTGCCGCCCGGACGCGGACGCGGTAGGCCGTGTTGTACATCGTGATCGTGACCGTCTTCTTCGTGGTTTCGTCCTGCATCTTGCAGGTCTTCCCCGCCGGCGCGGTGTTGACCCGCTCGTCGCACACCACCGTGTCGACCACCTTCGGATCGCCCTTGTCCGGCAGGAACCACGCTGACGGGTAGTCATACGTCGAGGACGCGAGCCAGTACTTGCCGTCCTTCGTCAGCAGGACCGCCTTGTGCGGCTTCCCCTTGCCGGGAACGTACGCCGGGAGTGTGTCGTAGCCGGACGCGCTCGTGCACACGTCCTCCAGTTCGCTGGCGTCCCGGGGCACGGTCGGGATCGGCAGGGCGACGGCAGCGCCAGCGCGATCCGTAGCGAAGTGTGTGCGGTTGTGCCGCCCAGGACCGGCACAGCGGCACCCACTTCGGCCCCGGGTCAGCCCGTGGTGGCCGAGCGGGTGAGGATCGCGCGGCCCAGCGGGGTCAGGGTGTGGAGCATGTGCTTGCCGTCGCGCTGGCTCGTCACGAGGCCCGCGTCGCGCAGGACCGTGGTGTGCTCGCTCGCGGTCGACGCGGACCCGCCGATCGCCCGAGCAAGGGCGCTGGTGGTCCGGCCGTCCGGGGTGGCGAGCGCGGCGAGGACCGTGGCCCGCCGCGCACCGAGCAGGGCGGAGAGGGGCCGTCCGCCCGGCAGCTGACCGGGGTCGTGCTCGATCGGGTAGACCAGCGTGGGTGTCAGCTCGGTCTCCCGGACCGTGACCGGCATCCGCCAGCAGTAGTAGGACGGCACCAGCCGGATCCCCCGCCCGCCGAGGTGGAGGTTCCGCTCGTACGGGTAGGCGACCTCCAGGACCGGCGCGTTCCAGCGGGTGGCCGGGTGCAGGGTGGCGAGCAGCCGCTCGACGCCACCGTCCGCGAGGGCCCCCGCGCGGCGGGACCGGTCGGCGTCGACGCTGCCCCCGATGACGTCCCAGTGCGGCGCGAGCGCGGCGCCGTAGTAGGCGCGCAGGGCGTGGCCGAGTCCGCGCAGGGTCTCCGGGTCGCCCGCGGCCAGCATCGCCGCCCAGCCGGGGAGGGGCCGTTGCGCGGCCAGTTCGGTGAGGTCCGTGCGCAGGCGCTGGCGCGGGGTGGCGAGGACGGCCTCGATGCCCGTGTCGAGGTCGGTGCAGCCGTCCGGCGGGGTGAGGAAGTCCACGGAGTAGCCGGTGGGCGGCGCGAGGCGGGCGAGGATCCCGGTACCGCGACCGAGCCGCGGGAGCGCCGCCGCTCGCCAGTGCCGAATGTGGAGTCCCGGATGGTCCCCGCCGAGCGCGTGGAGGCTGAGCAGCGTCTCCCAGAGCGGATCCGCGGCGGGCGCGAGGCGGACCCTGGTCAGGTCGTCGGACGTGAAGTGGATCCGCAGCATGTCGTGCTCCCCGGTCGCGGTCCGTCTCGATCAGGGTGCCCGAACGCGGGGCCGGGCGGGAACGACTTGTCCCACATGCGACACGGGCGGCGACGATTCGGGGAGGCCCGAAACGTGTCGCCGGCGGTCCGCGGCGAGCCCGATCCTGGTCGCACCGCGTGATCTGCCCGCGCGGCACCACCGACCGAAGGAACGATAGCCATGACCGCACTGACCCGCCGCGTCGCCTCCGTGGCCGCGGTTGTCGTGACCGGGCTGAGCCTGCTGGCGATCGCCAGTCCCGCCTCGGCCGCGGCGTACGACGGCACGGATCCGATCGCGACCGGCTGCGCGACCGGCGCGACCACGGTCCGCAAGGCGTACGGCACGCTCCCCGGCGGCGGCACCATCGTCGAGGTCGAACTCCGCTACAGCTCGCGATGCCGGACGAGCTGGGCGCGCCTGACCACCATCGGGATCCCGGCCTGCCGCCCCGGCGACGACTACTGCGGCTACGCGAACGTCCACCGCAACAGCGACGGCCGCGAGTACGCGTGCTGGACCCCCGGTGGCGGCCACGGCTGCTACACGGCACAGGTCAACGACAGCGGCGTGACCTCCTACGCCTACGGCGTCGCGGACGACGGCGCACAGTCCGCCAGCGCCACCACCGGCTCGTACTGATCTCGTCCAGCGGAGGGGACTCGTCCAGCGGAGGGGAAGGGACAGTCATGATGTCGTTCACTCGGAGTGCCGCGGCCAGGGCGGCCGCGGTGGTGATGGGCCTGAGCGTGCTGGCGATCGCCTCGCCGGCGTCGGCCGCGGCGTACGACGGCACGGATCCGAACTCGACCGGCTGCGCGACCGGCGCGATCACGGCCCGTAAGGCGTTCGACTCGATCGACGCCGTGGACCTGATCGAGGTGGACCTGCGCTACAGCCCGCGCTGCAAGACCGCCTGGGCACGGATCACGCTGCTTGGGCTCGGGCCGTGCCCGTCCGGCGCGCCGTGCGGCTACGCCACCGCGCACCGCAACAGCGACGGACGCCAGTACAGCTGCAGCATCCCCGCGGGGGCGCACGGCTGCTACAGCCCGCAGGTCAACGACAACGGGGTCACCTCGTACGCGACGGGCTTCGCGAACACCGGCGGCCTCTCGGCCAGCGCCACCACCTCGTCCTACTGACCGAGCGTGGCGCGGGCGCGACCGGCCCGCGCCACGCCCACCCACTGGGTACTACTGCGCTCGCGGACCGAGCCGCCTGGCCGTTCGGCGAGCAGTGATCCGGCAGCTGCGGATCGGCGAAGTCGAGATCGGCGAGCTGACCGTCCGGCGGCCGCACGTCCTGGACCGGGACTGAGCACGTCGGCCACTCGTACCCTGGCCGGATGGATCTGGACTTCAGCGGCGATGTGGTTACGGTCCGGCGGACCGTCGATGTCTGACCCCGGCGATACGCTCGTCCTCGCCCGAGGCACGTGACAACAGGGAGGCCGAAGGACCGTGGACTGGACACTTGAGGTGGTCGTGCTGCCGGTCAGCGACATCGACCGCTCGCTCGAGTTCTACCGCGACAAGGTCGGCTTCGACCTCGACCACGACACGAAGACCGAGCACATGCACGTGGTCCAGCTCACGCCGCGCGGGTCGGGGTGCTCGATCGTGTTCGGCGACCTGCCGTCCCAGCAGGACATGACGCCCGGCTCGATGCGCGGCCTCCAGCTCGTGGTCGCCGACGCCGAGGCGGGCCGCAGCGAACTCGTCGGCCGCGGCGTGGAGTGCAGTGAACTCGCGGTGATCGATCCGCGCGACGGCGGCACGTTCTTCGGGTTCAGCGATCCCGACGGCAACACGTGGGCGGTCCAGCAGCTCAAGGTCCGGGCCGAGAAGCCGCTGATCCCCGCCGAGCACCGGGGCCGTTTCGGCGCCTGAGCTGGCTACGCACCCGGCGGCAGCACCAGGTCCACGCCGAGCCACCGCGCCAGGTCGGCGATCTCGTGGCGCACGGCGGCCGTCGCGGGCTTGGTGAACGGCACATCCTGATGGATCGCGTCGACGCGCAGCACTCCGGCCCGCCGATCCGCAGTGGCGTCGAGCTTCCCCACCAGCTGGTCGCAGTAGAGGATCGGGAGCGCGAAGTACCCCCACCGGCGCTTCGCGGCGGGCTTGTACATCTCCAGCTGGTAGTCGAACCCGAACAGCTCGGTGGTGCGCTTGCGGTCGTGGATCAGCCGGTCGAACGGCGACAGCAGCGCGGCCCGCCCCGAGAACGGCTGGCCGAGCAGCGACGGATCGATCCGCCAGGTGCCCTTCACGCCCTCGACCACCGCGGGCTCGCCGGCCTCGCCCCCGTGGGTCGGCTCCATCGGGGCCTCGGCCGCCCTGCCGCGCGCGATGCCCAGCGCCCGCAGCCGCCGCTCGTCGCGGATCCGCACGGCCTCCGCCGCGGGGATGACCGGGTCGTCGGGATAGACGCGCGAGGCCAGGTCCCACAGCCGCTCGCGGCCCTTGCGCCCGGCCGTGGCGACCTCGCCGCGCAGCACCATGAAGTCGAGGAGCTTGATGACGTTCTGGTCGTTGGTCCAGCCGGTCGAGGTCCAGGGGAGCTCGCAGGTGTCGGGGAGTTCGCGCGAGGTCAATGGCCCGGCGGATCCGAGCCGGTCGAGGATGTCCCGGCGGCACGCGTCGTTGGCCTTGACCCAGTCACGGCGGGACTTCTGCCAGTCGCGCAGCTCGCCGGATCCGGGCCAGTCGGCCATGTCGGCGCGGAACAGCGCGAGGTCCTCGCCGGGCCGGACCAGCGCCCGCAGCTCGATCAGCGAGTGATTCGCCAGCGCCGCGGTCAGGTCGCCCGGTGAGTAGGACGATCCGATCCGGCTCCACGCCACCAGGTCGGCGTTCGGCGCGATCGCCGCGGTCGGGTCGAGCTGGAGCAGCGTGAGGTGGCGCACCACGGCGAGCAGATCGTCCGGCCGACGGGCGTCGAGGAGCTGGGCCCGCACGGCGACGCGGCGGGCGTCGGACCGGGAGAGCTGGTGGACGGTCACCCCCGAAAGGCTATTTCACCGGCCACGCAGCCACGGCCGGCCGGTCCGATCTTGCGGGCGGACGGGCCGGCCGGTGGCGGTCAGCCGCCCGGGGTGAACAGGGCGGCGTACCGGTCGAGGTAGAGCGGCCATCCCTCGTCGCTTGCGACCCCGTCGCGGACGGACTGCCAGCCGGGTCCGTGCCGGTCGAGGTGGCGGTGCTCAAGCTCGACGCGGGTGCGCTGCGGGGTCTCGGCGACGAACCGGACCTCGACCTCGCTCGTGTTGTCCGGCTCGGTCTCGATCTGCCACTGCGGGCTGATGTCCCAGCTGAACACGACGCGATCCGGTGGCTCGTAGGCCAGCACGCGCGCCCAGTGACACTCGCTGCCGTCGACGCCCCGGTCGTAGATGTGGCCGCCGACCTTCGGCTCGAACCGGGTCTCGGCGACCGCCACGCCGAGGAGGTTGTGCTCCGGCGGCTTGAAGTCGCCGAACCGCTCGGTGAACACCGTAAAGGCCCGCTCGATCGGCGCCTCGACGACGATCCGCCGGCGAACCACCACCTCTGCTACTTCGGTCATGACGTCTCCTCGTTCGGTTGTTCGGCGGCGTCCTGGTAGCCCTCCAGGGCTCGGTTCCAGAACGTGTCCAGCTGATCACGCAGCGCAGCCACGCCCGCCGGATTGAGCCGGTAGACCCGGCGCGTACCGTCCGCACGGTCGGTGACCAGGCCGGCGTCTTTGAGCACCTTGAGGTGCTGGGACACCGCGGGCCGACTGATCGGCAACTCACCGGCCAGCTCGCCGACGGCCCGCGGTCGCTCCGCCAGGCACGCGATGATGGCGCGCCTGCTGGGGTCCCCCAGGACCTCCCAGCCCTCACCCGCTTCGTCAGTAGCCACGAACGGTAAGTTACGACTTACACAGCCCGCCGTCAATGGCAGGCCGAAAGCTTCCTCGCGGATCCGCAAGCGGGTGTACTGGCTTCGGCGCCACGGTCGCGTAGCTCGGGGAAGGTATGCCATGACCCGGATCTCCGATGACCAGGCCCTGCGGCGAGGGTCGATCGACGGGCTGCTCGTGTCCGTGGTGATCGCCGTGTTCGTGGTGGTCACGA
>JAOPVE010000263.1 GCA_025963185.1 Actinomycetes bacterium | reverse complement strand
AAGCCTTACGGGTTGGACATCCCGGTGATCACGGTCGCGGACATGGTGCGGACTGAACGCGCGTTCCTCGACGCGCTGGGCATCGAGCGGCTCGCGGCGGTAGCAGGGGGGTCGCTGGGTGGGATGCAGGCGATCGAATGGGCGATCCTGTTTCCCGGTCAGGTCGACTCGGTCGTGGCGATCGCCAGCACCCATGCTCTGCACCCGCAAGGTTTGGCCTGGAACTCAATCGCGCGTGAGGCGATCATGCGCGACCCGGCGTGGCAGGACGGCCACTACCACGGCACCGGCCGCGCACCCGACGCCGGCCTGGGCGTGGCGCGGATGGTCGGTCACGTCACCTACCTGTCCGCGCCGGCGCTGAGTGAGAAGTTCGGCCGGCGGCTGCAGTTCGCCGACGAGATCCGCTACACGATCGCCGAACCGGAGTTCGAGGTCGAGAGCTACCTGCGCCACCAGGCCAGATCGTTCGTCCGGCGCTTCGACGCCAACACCTATCTCTTCACGTCCCGCGCGCTGACGTATTTCGACCTGGCGCGCCAGCACGGCGGCGGATCGCTCACGCGGGCACTCGAACACGTTTCGGCGCGGACGCTGCTGATCGCGTTCAGCTCCGACTGGCTGTACCCACCGTCGGCGTCCAGGGAGATCGAGGACGCGCTGCGTTCCCTCGGCAAGCCGGTCCACTTCCAGCTGATCGACGCGCCGTACGGCCACGACTGCTTCCTGCTCGAGGAAGCTCGGCAGACGCCCCTCATCCGCCGCTTCCTGGCCGGCGCCGGCCAGGACGGCGACGGTGCTCGGCCCGCCAGCCTCGCCGACGGTGGGGCCGCCGAGTGATGCCGGAAACCGCCTGCTGGTTCGCTCCGCCCGCGACCCGAAAGAGGCCATCGTGAACCCGCCCGCCGAGGAAGCCCGCGCGTTCGGATTCGAGACGCGGCAGCTGCATGCCGGGCAGCGGCCCGACCCGAACACGGGCGCGCGTGCGGTGCCGATCTTCCAGACGACGAGCTACGTGTTCGAGGATCCGGAATCGGCGGCGGCATACTTCAACCTCCAGGAGTACGGGAACACCTACTCGCGCATCATGAACCCGACCGTCGCGGTGTTCGAGGAGCGGGTGGCCAACCTCGAGGGCGCGTGTGGCGCGGTGGCCTTCGCCAGCGGGATCGCCGCGCAGGCCGCCGCCCTGTTCACCCTGCTCCAGCCGGGCGACCACGTCGTCGCGTCCTCGGCGCTCTACGGCGGGACGGTGAACCAGCTCAAGCACCTGCTCCGCAAGATGACCGTCGAGCTGACGTGGGTCGATCCCGACGATCCGGACGCGTGGTACCAGGCGGTCCGCCCCACCACGAAGGTCTTCTTCGCCGAGACCATCGGGAACCCGGCCGGGAACGTGCTGGACATCGAGACGGTGGCGGCCATCGCGCACGAGCACGAGGTGCCGTTGATCGTGGACAACACGTTCGCGACGCCGTACCTGTGCCGCCCGATCGAATGGGGCGCCGACATCGTGATCCACTCGGCGACCAAGTTCATCGGCGGTCACGGCACGAGCATCGGCGGAGTCGTCGCCGAGGCGGGCACGTTCAACTGGTCCAACGGGCGCTTTCCCGTGATCGCGGATCCGTCGCCGGCCTACCACGGCCTCCAGTTCCACGAGACGTTCGGCACCTACGGCTACCTGATGAAGCTGCGGGCCGAGACCCTGCGCGACCTCGGCGGCACTCTCGCGCCGCTCAACGCGTTCCTCTTCCTCCAGGGACTCGAGACCCTCTCGCTCCGGATGGACCGCCACGTCGCCAACGCGCGGGCCATCGCGGCGTTCCTGGAGTCGCACGAGCTGGCCGCGAACGTCACCTACCCGGGCCTCCCGTCGAGCAGGTACCGGCCGCTCGTGGAGAAGTACCTGCCGCGCGGGCCGGGCGCGGTGTTCTCCTTCGACTGCGCCGGCGGCCGGGCCGGCGGCCAGGACCTCATCCGCGGCGTCACGCTGTGGTCGCACCTGGCGAACGTCGGCGACGCCAAGAGCCTCATCATCCATCCCGCCAGCACGACGCACCGCCAGCTGAGCGACGGCGAACTCCGGGCGGCCGGGGTCGCGCCGGGCACCGTCCGGCTGTCGGTCGGGACCGAATCCGTCGAGGATCTGATCTGGGACCTGGAGCAGGGTTTCGCGCACGTCGCCGCGTCAGCTCCGAGCGAGGGAGCCACCGCATGACCGATCTCGCGCGGTACCAGGACCCGGCGGCGATCCAGCGGGTGCTCCACACGGCGAAGACCGTCGCGGTCGTGGGCCTGTCGAAGAACGAGCTGCGAGCCAGCTACTTCGTCGGCTACTACCTCAAGCGGCACGGCTACCGCGTGATCCCGGTGAATCCGGGCGAGACCGAGATCCTCGGCGAGAGGTGCTATCCGAGCCTGCTGGACGTACCCACGCCGGTGGACCTCGTGAACGTCTTCCGCGCGCCGGACGCGCTGCCCGGAATCGCGCGCGAGGCCGTGGCGATCCACGCCGGCGCCCTCTGGTGCCAGTTCGGCGTGATCAACGCTGAAGGCGCGCGGATCGCGGAGGACGGCGGCATGACGGTGATCATGGACCGCTGCCTCAAGGTCGAGCACGCGCGCTACATCGGCCGGATGCACTGGCTTGGCTTCAATACGCAGCGTATAACTTCGGTCCGCGCCGGGCTCCAGTAGCCGACGGGCGCTGTCCGCGATCACCGCGTCGCGCTGGTCGAGGTTTAGCCGGGCCGACAGGGCTGACCAGCCAGAACGGGGCGGTGGCGAACGCCCCTGGCCGCCGCGAAGTCCGTCGTGGCCGCGTGCCAGCTGGCACCTCAGCGGGAGCCCGCCGGCGGGCCGCTGGCGCACGATCGCCTCCCCAGGACGGCCAGCCGGGATCGAAACACCATGCCCGGGACTGATCCAGAGTCACAGATATCAGGTTTAAATGCCATAAAACGGATATATCTTCTTGATGTGCAGTCAATCGGCCGAGTCTCGGCCGAGCGGCCCCACCGACGGGGGCCTGTGAGGGGGGAAGGTGTGCTGCCGAGCCAACTGAACCGGTGGACACTGGTCGACCTTCCCCGGCTGAATCGGGGCATCATGGCCGGTGAGCTGCCCGCGGGCTCCCTGGTGCACGAGCTCGGCAGGGTGCTCATTGACGCGCCCGCCCCGGACGGGCTCGCCGCCGCGGACGCCCAGCGGATGATCGTCCACCTCAGCCTGGCCGGCGCGTCGGTGGCCCGCCACTACCAGGAGCAGGATCTCGCCCGGAAGGTGACGCCGGAACGAGCCTTCGACCAGCTGGTAGCAGGCCGCGGACGCGTGCCCTTCCAGCGCTACTTCGCGGAGATAGCCAGGGCAACCGGGACCGGCCACTACGACCGGGACTCGTACGCGTCGCTGGTCCGCTGGAACGCGCCGACCGCAGAGGTGTCGTGGAAGGGCACCCGGATCGCGGTGCTTCCCGGCCTGTTCGACGACGGCGAGATCCGGACCTACACCGGCGACCGGGGCGAGCGTGCGTTCTTCACGCTGCTGAAGCTTTCCGAGGTGCTCGAACTGGCGATCAACGACCTGCTCGAACCCCTCTCGGCGGGCGGCGTCGACGTCGTGTCACCGGAGGCGGTGCGGCGGATGCGCACCGCGACCACGCTGCTGATCGCGCTGCGCCGGCTGAACTCCGACTTCGCCGCGGGCGGCGCGCTGGCGCCGGAGCACTTCATCGACGTCTTCCGCCAGTTCGCCGTCCACTGGACGCTCGGCGACATCCCGCCCACGGGCGCGCAGGATCCGGAGTTCATCAAGCGCGACTTCTTGCTGGGGATCGGCTTCCCGGACTACGAGCTTCTGGTCCGGCGGATCTTCCCGGCGCTGCTGAACGCCGAACGGCAGACGCTCACGATGCTGGCCGAGCGGCGGCCACTCCCGGGGCTGGTGCTCGCAGCGCTCGGCATCGACGTCGGCGCGCTGCAGACGGCAACCCCGGCGGCGCTGCGCACGCTGCTGCGCGGCCAGCCCGCGCTCGCCGCCTGCCACCTGCTCCTGCAGGCGAACGCGAAGTTCGCCGGGACGCATCTGGCCCTGGCGAGCAAGTTCCTGTTCCGCCCCCAGGATCGCCGCGACTCCGAAGGCATCCCGGACAACGCGCTGGTGTCCAACCGCAAGGGCACCACGGGAATGACGGAGGGCCTGCTCGGGCGGCTCACCCAGGCTCGGAAGAACCACGTGCTGTTCCCGCTGCGCAAGGTGCCGGCCGACGACGTAGCGGCGATGACCGGGATCCCGGACGAGCCGCCGATCGTGGGCGCGGACCTGGCGGCGCTCGTGCACTTCGCACCTCCGCGGCAGGCGTTCGCGACCGATCCGCTCGCGACCAATCTGACCGCGACCACCAATCTGACCGGCACAGATCCGCCGGTCACCGGCTCGAGGACCGGCGCCCGCGCGGCGTCCGCACCCGCGGCGGATGGCTGAGGGCATGCGCCGCTCTGCCCCCGACAGCACGCCGCAGGCCGGCCAGACAGCGCCGCGGCCGGCGCTCCCGACAAATCCGCGGGTCGTCACCTTCGCGCCGCGGATGGCCCGTGCAGCGGGCCTCGGCGCGGCCGGCGCTGCGATCGCGACACTGATCCTCAGACCGATTTTCGGCATCTCCGCACCGGCCGAGCCCTACACGGCAATCGCGGTGGTGCTTCTCGGCGCCGCGCTGTGGGCCCTCGCCCGCGAACCGCGGGAGCGGCGCCGATCCGTCGGCGCCGTGACGGCCGGTGTCGCGTTCCTCACCGGTGCCGCCGGGCTCACCGGCTTCGTCGCCGGCGGACGGGAGCTCGACCGGGCGACGTCCGAGGGCGTCATCGGCTCCACCGCCGGTCAGGTCGGCGTCGGTTGCGGGCTCTGCCTCATCCTGCTCGCCGCGGCGCACATCGCGCTGGCAGCGGGCTCCTACCGGGCGGTGGTGGCAAGTCAGGCGCTCGCCCTCGCCGCGTCGTTCACCGGCCTGATCACCTTCGACAACGTGCTGCACAGCTACGCCGGCCCACCGGACCGGATCGGCACCGGCTGGACGCCGCCCGTCACGGCGCTGGCGATCACCATGCTGAGTCTGGGCACGGTACTGGCCCGGTCGCAGACGGGGCTCACGCAGGCGATGGCGAGCGACAGCGTCGCCGGCAGTCTGGGCCGGCGAATCCTCCTCGCCGCGGTGACCGTCCCGTTCGTCCTGGGGTGGGCGCCGGTTCTCGCGGATCGGTGGGGAATCAGCGGCCGCCGGTTCGCCGACGTGTTCCTCATTGCCGCGAGCGTGGCGATCTTCGGCATGGTCAGCTTCCTCGCCACCAGCGCCGCCGCGAGGCTGGAGGTGGCGAGCATCGAGGTGGCTCGGCGGGCGCGGGAGGGCCACGCTCAGCTGCTCGCGCTGATCGACAACACCTCGGCGGTCATCTACATCCGCGACCGGCAAGGGCGGTACCTCCTGGTCAACCGCGAGTACGAACGGCTGTTCCACGTCGAGCGAGACAAGATCACCGGCCTGACCGACCACGACCTGTTCCCCCAGGAAATGGCCGACCACTTCCTCGCCAACGACCAGCAGGCGCTGGCCGCGGACGCGCCGATCCTCATCGACGAGGTCGCCCCGCAGGAGGACGGGCCGCACACCTACGTCACCGTGAAGTTCCGGTTGCTCGACGCCGCCGGGGATCCGTACGCGGTCTGCGGCATCTCCACCGACATCACCGACCGTAAGCGGGCCGAGGAGGAGGTCCAGCTCCTCAACGCGGAACTGGAACGCCGCGTGTGGGAACGCACCGCCGAGCTTGAGGCCTCCACCCACGAGCTCGACGCGTTCGCGTACTCCGTGTCGCACGACCTCCGTGCGCCCCTGCGATCGGTGGACGGCTTCAGCCAGATCCTGCTCGAGGACTACGCCGGCCGGATCGACGAGAACGGCCGGGACTACCTCAGCCGCATGCGCGTCGCCACGCAGCGCATGGGGCGCCTGATCGACGATCTGCTCAAGCTCTCCC
>JAOPVE010000259.1 GCA_025963185.1 Actinomycetes bacterium | reverse complement strand
AGCCGCAGGTCGCGCGAGGACGCCCCGATCGCCAGCTCGAAGTCGCCACCCTCCAGCACCCAGCCGCCCGCGCGAGTCGACCAGTACGAGAAGTCGCGCGCCGTCAGCACGAACTCGGCCACCGTGGACTCACCGGCATCGAGGGCGACCTTGGCGAACCCCTTCAGCTCCCGGACCGGCCGAGCGACCGCCGACTCCGGATCGCCGACGTAGAGCTGGACGACCTCCTTGCCGGGCCGCCCGCCGGTGTTGGTGACCCGGCAGCGGACCGTCACGGCGAGATCCCCGTCGGAGTGGCGTCCAGCGACGGTGGTGGCGAGGTCGGAGTACTCGAAGCTCGTGTAGGACAGGCCGTGGCCGAACGGGTAGCTGACCTGGCGATCCTGGGCGTCGTAGCCGCGATAGCCCACGAACACACCCTCGCCGTAGCGCACGTGGCCCGCCTCGCCGGGGAAGTTGAGGTAGGACGGGGTGTCCTCGATCCGCAGCGGGATCGTCTCGGCGAGGCGCCCGGACGGGTTCGCGGCTCCCACCAGCAGATCCGCGATGGCCCCGCCGGCGGCCTGCCCTGACAGCCAGCACTCGACGATCGCCTTCGTGTGCTGCTCCCACCCCGAGAGCCGCACGGCGGATCCGTTGGCGAGCACCACCACGACGTTCGGGTTGGCCTCGGCGAGCCGGGCGACCAGCGCGGTCTGGCTCGCGGGAAGGTCCAGATGCGTCCGGTCGAAGCCCTCGGACTCGTCGGCGGCGGGCAGGCCGAGGAAGGCCACCACGACCCGGGCGCGGCGTGCGAGCGACACGGCCTCGTCCGCCAGCGAGGCGTCCCGCGCGGTGTCGCCGAGGCCGTACCCGGCGGCGAAGCCGACGTCCAGGCCGGCCGCGCGCAGCTCGTCCAGCGGCACGTCGACGCGGGTCGGGTTGACCTGCGAGCTGCCGGCGCCCTGGTAGCGGGGCGTGCGGGCGAACTCGCCGATCACCGCGACCGTCCCGCTGGCGGCCGGGTCGAGCGGCAGCAGCCCGTCGTCGTTCTTGAGCAGGACCGCACACTCGGCGGCCGCGGCGCGGGCCAGCGCGTGGTGCGCGCCGAGATCAGGATCGGCCGCCGCCGGGGCAGTCTGCGCGCGATCGACGAGCTGGAGCACCCTGGCGACGGCGGTGTCCAGCACGGACTCGTCCAGGCGGCCATCGCGGACCGCGGCCACGATCTCGGCGTCGCTGATCCCGAGGTTGGGTGGCATCTCCAGGTCGAGCCCGGCCGCGAGCGCGGGGACCCGGTCGTCCACCGCGCCCCAGTCCGAGACGACGAGCCCGTCGAAGCCCCACTCCTCGCGCAGGACCGTGGTGAGCAGCCAGTGGTGCTGCGAGGCGTAGACGCCGTTGATCCGGTTGTAGGAGCACATCACGGTCCACGGCCGGGCCTGCACCGCGCGCTCGAAACCGGCCAGGTAGATCTCCCGCAGGGTGCGCTCGTCGGCGTCGGCGCTGATCCGCAACCGGTCTGTCTCCTGGTTGTTGGCGGCGAAGTGCTTGAGCGAGGTGCCGGCCCCCTCGCTCTGGACGCCGGAGATCATCGCCGCACCGAGCACCCCCGAGACCAGCGGATCCTCGGAAAAGTACTCGAAGTTCCGCCCGCACAGTGGGGACCGCTTGATGTTGATGCCCGGGCCGAGCACGACCGAGACGCCCTGTGACCTGGCCTCGCGGCCGAGCGCCGCACCGATCCGCTGGACCAGTCCGGGATCCCACGACGATCCGAGGGCGGACGCCGTGGGGAAGCAGGTCGCCGGGAGGCTGCCCGAGGCGGCGACGTGGTCGCCCTGGCCGGGCTGGGTGCGCATCCCGTGCGGACCGTCGGCGACCATGATCGCCGGGATCCCCAGCCGCTCGACGGGTGCGGTGCGCCAGAAATCGGATCCCAGGCACAGGGCGGCCTTTTCCTCCAGGGTCAGCTGGCCGAGCAGCGGCGAGACGGTCACGGGGATCTCCCAACGTCGGGGCAGCACCGGAGCGAGTATCCGCCCGCGACCGCCGCCGTGCCCACAGAGCGGGAGAAGCCGGGCAACCCCCAGTCGGCGCGAGACGGGGGAGTGTCCGGGGATCCGGATCGGCCCGGCCCGTTCTAGCCTGAGGGGCGGATCGCCGAGCGGGCGCGGGTTCGCCCGCCGCGGCCGGTCCGCCCGGTGCCACCCGGCGCCGGGACCGAGCACTAAGGAGTGCCCGCGGGTGGGCGGGCGAGCGAGGCGAGCGCCAGGGCCGCGTGCGGACGGCGCCGGTTCTCTGGTGCGCGTGTGTCGCACGCCGGAGGTCCGGCAACGCGGTCCGCTGGACCGCGAGCGTGTGGTCCGGGTGCCGCCGGAGCCGCGCCTCGCCCTGCCGGAAGGCACTTTCAAGGGGGCTTGACGATGGCATACGTACGCGTCGGCGAAGAGAACGGCGCCCCGATCGAGCTGTACTACGAGGACCACGGATCGGGCGACCCGGTCGTGCTGGTCCACGGCTGGCCGCTCTCGGGACGGTCGTGGGAGAAGCAGGTTCCCGCGCTCGTCGAGGCCGGATACCGGGTCATCACCTACGACCGGCGGGGGTTCGGTGCCTCCTCCCAACCCTGGGACGGGTACGACTACGACACCCTGGCCGCCGACCTGCACCGGGTCCTCGAACACCTGGACCTGACCGCGGTGACACTCGTCGGGTTCTCGATGGGCGGCGGCGAGGTCGCCCGCTACGTCAGCCGTCACGGCACCGAGCGGGTCAGCAAGGCCGTGTTCGCCGCGGCCGTCCCGCCCTACCTCTACAAGAGCGCGGCCAACCCGGACGGTGCGGTCGACGAGGCCACCCTGACCGGCTTCCACGACGGGATCCGCACCGACCGGATCGCTTTCGTGGACCAGTTCGTCACCAACTTCTTCTCGGTGCGAGGCCGCACCGACCTGGTCAGCGAGCCGTTGCGGCTGGCGAACGTGGCGATCGCGGCCGGGGCGTCCCCCAAGGGCACCCTGGACTGCACAACGGCGTTCAGCCGCACCGACTTCCGGGACGACCTCAAGGCGTTCACGATGCCGACGCTGGTCATCCACGGCGACTCCGACGCGATCGTGCCGTTCGAGGCGAGCGGCCGCCGCACCGCCGAGATGCTGCCCGACGCCGAACTGGTCCTCGTGCCGGACGCCCCGCACGGATTGAACGTGACCCACAGCCAGGTCTTCAACGCCGAGCTGCTCGCGTTCCTCCGCAGCTGAGGCTGTCGCGCCGCACCTCGAAGGCCGGGGTGCGGCGCTGCCGTCCTTCTCGCTACCCGGCGGCGAAGGCCTCGGCGATGGCCGCGTGCCCGGCGCCGCCCGCCACGAGAAGCTGCAAGAGGATCCTGGCCTTGAGCGGGTGTAGCGTTCCGCCGCTGATGAGCCGCCGGCCGAGCAGGTCGGACTCCGATCCGGGGAAGCCGTAGGTCGCCGACAGCACCGGCCCGGCACCGGTCCGGCTGGTCAGCACGACCGGGATCCGCCTCGCCAGGCCGGCCAGCACGGGGACCATCGCGGCGCTCACATGCCCGGCGCCGAGCGCTGCGACGACCACCCCGTCGGCGAGCCCGGCCACGGCCTCCAGCAGCGCCGGATCGTCACCGAGGGTGGCGGTGTGCAGGGCGATCCGCGGCGCTGCTTTGCCTGGTGGCGGCGCGGGCAGGGCGGGGCGCCGCGGGGGCGCGGCGGCGATCTGTGGCTGGCCTTCCCGCAGGAACCCGATCGGGCCGGACCCGGGGGACGTGAACGCCGCGATGCTGGTGGTGTGCGTCTTGCGGACGGTCCGAGCGAGCTGGAGCTCGTCGGCGAACACCACGAGGCAGCCCAGCCCGCGGGTGACCGGGCTCGCGGCGGACTGGATCGCGGCGAGCAGGTTCGCCGGTCCGTCGGCGCCGGCCATGGTCGGGTTGCGCATGGCTCCCGTGACGATGACCGGCTCGTCGCCGCCGTGCAGCAGGTCCAGCAGGTAGCTGGTCTCCTCGATGGTGTCGGTGCCCTGCGTGACGACGGCCCCGGTGGCACCGCCGTCGAGCGCCCGGCGGATCTCGCCCGCCAGCTCCACCACGTCGGCGAACGTCAGCGACGCGCTCGGGACCTGCCGGAAGTCCCGGACCTCGACGTCCACACCGATCTCGGCCAGCTGCGGCACGGCTGCCACGAGGTCGGCCCCGGTGAGGGACGGCGCGACCCCGCCGCTCCCGGCCGAGCGGCCCATCGCGATGGTGCCCCCCGTGGAGAACACGACGACCCGCGGGCCGGGACTCGCCACCGTTCCCCTCCTCCGCTTGCGCTGCCTACCGTCGTCAGGACGGGACTGTCAGGACGGGACTGTTCGGACGGGACTGCCGCCTCGACGGGACTGTTCGGAAATTCGTCGCTAAACCGGACACCCATGGCCACGATAACCCCGACAGTTGAAGGGGCTACTCCGCGCCGAAGGTCCGCAGGCGCTTGCGGACCTCGCGGCCGCGCAGGTAGCTCGCCACCTCTGCGTACCGCTCGGACTGGTTCGCGAACTCCACGGACGCCTGCGCCCTGCTGAGCCAGTCGAGCGTGCTGGGCCGGACCACCTCCGCGGCCCGCTCCACATGCGCGGCCGTCAGCGGGGGCTCGGTGCCCGAGTCGAGGGCTTCCTCGATGACCTCGTCGACCGCACGCTCCACGACGGCGCGCAGATCGGCGCCGCTGAACAGTGGCGTGAGCGCGGCGAGGCGGTGAGTGTCCACACCGGACGCGTGGACGTCCCGCAGCACCACCTCGGCGATCTCGCGGCGGGCGGCCTCGTCGGGGGGAGCGACGAAGATTGCCCGGTCGAACCGGCCAGGGCGCATCATCGCCTCGTCCACGTCCCACGGGGCGTTGGTCGCGGCGAGGATCAGGACGCCGGTGTTGTCCGATCCGATCGCGTCCATCTCCTGGAGCAGCACGTCCACGAGCCGCCGCGCGTCGCTGCCACCGCCGTGCTTGTGACGGGCGTACGCGAGCGCGTCGAGTTCGTCGAGGAACAGCACGCAGGGGGACTCCAGCCGCGCGGCCTCGAACGCCCGGTGCAGATTGCGCTCGGACACGCCCTGGTACGGATCCACCACGTCCTCGATCCGGACGTTGATGAACGGCAGTCCGCACTCCCCGGCGGTGGCGCGCGCGACCAGGGTCTTACCGCACCCGGGCGGACCGTAGAGGAGCACCCCGCCACCGGTCCGGCGGCCGTACTTCGCGTACAGCTCGGGCCGGGACAGCGGCAGGATGATCATCCGGTGGATCACCTTCTTGACCTCGTCCATGCCGCCGACGCGGTCGAACGTGGTGGTCTCCTCGGCGCGCGCCCCGGCCACGGGCGGATCGGCGAGCCCGTTCGCGCGCACCCGCACCACCCCGCGCGCGGCGAGCATCTCGTCGGCGAGCGCCTGCAGCCGCCCGGCGCCCTCCACGACCCCGGCCTGACGGGCGGCCTCCAGGCATCCGCGCAGGAGGTCGAGCCTCCCGGCCGCAGCTGCCAGCTCGCCCGCGGGGACGATCGCGTCCGCGGGAAGAGCGCCCCGGTGCAGCAGGATCTCGTACTGGCCGAGCGCCTCCGGCGAGCCCAGCCCGGCCAGCGCCTCGGCGAACATCAGGCGAAGGGTGTCGTCGTCCGGGCTGGCCTCGACCGCGCGGCGCAGCGACTCGATCCTGTCCCGCGTCACCGCAGCCTCCGCCTCAACCGCCGCACGATCGGCGGCATCACCCACGAGTACAAGCAGTACACCCCCCACACCAGGCCCACGATCGTCGCCGGTCCCCGCGCCCCGGCCGCGCGCAGCCCCAGGAACACGACGACCGCGCCCAGCCACACGGGCAGCACCCCGAACCGGTGGATCGGCCAGAGCGGGCGCAGGAGCGGGTGGGCCTCCGTCCGTACCTCCCGGGCAGCCTCGACCAGGTCCCGGTCGCCGGGATTCTCGGCGGCAGCCCGGCCGAGCGAACGGGCCGCGGCACCAAGCTGGCCCCGGTTCGCCGCCGCGATGCCATACAGGTAGTGCGCGGCAGCGTCGTCCGGATCGTG
>JAOPVE010000249.1 GCA_025963185.1 Actinomycetes bacterium | reverse complement strand
CTGGCGCCGCTGCACCGACTCGTGGCCGTACGTGACGTGCTCGCGCTCGGGCAGGTCACCGAGCTGCATCAGGCCGGCGTGCAGCCAGTCCGCATACGGCTGTTCCGCGGCGAGCTGGGCCTTGATGTCGGCGTCGTCGACGATCGTGCCCGCCGCGGTGTCCACGAGGAACATCCGGCCGGGCTGCAGGCGGCCCTTGGCGACCACGTCCGCAGGGTCGAGCGGCAGCACACCCGCCTCGCTGGCGAGCACCACGAGGTCGTCGCTGGTGCGCCACCAGCGCGCGGGCCGCAGGCCGTTGCGGTCGAGCACCGCGCCGATCAGGGTGCCGTCGGTGAACGGCACGCACGCCGGGCCGTCCCACGGCTCCATCAGCGAGGAATGGAACTGGTAGAAAGCACGCAGCTGCGGATCCATGGTGGCGTTGTTCTCCCACGCCTCCGGGATCATCATCAGCATCGCGTGCGGGAGGGACCGCCCGCCCAGGTGCAGCAGCTCCAGCACCTCGTCGAAGCTCGCCGAGTCGGACGCCGCCGGAGTGCAGACCGGCAGCAGCCGCTCCAGCTTCTCCAGGCTCTCGCCGCCCGGGATCAGGTCGCTGGTCAGCAGCGCCTCGCGCGCCCGCATCCAGTTCCGGTTGCCCTTGACCGTGTTGATCTCACCGTTGTGCGCGATGTACCGGTACGGGTGGGCCAGCGGCCAGGACGGGAACGTGTTGGTCGAGAACCGGCTGTGGACCAGCACGATCGCGCTGGCGAACCGCTCGTCGGTGAGCTCGGGGTAGAACAGCGGCAGCTGGTCGGTCGTGAGCATGCCCTTGTAGACGAGCGTGCGCGAGGACAGCGAGGGAAAGTAGGTGCCGATGCCGCGCTCGGTGGTCTCCCGCTCGGCCCGACGGCGGACGACGAACGCCAGCCGCTCCAGCTCCAGGCCGGACTGCCCGGCGTTGCCCGCGAGGAACACCTGCGCGACGTGCGGCGCGACCGAGCGCGCGGTCGGGCCCAGGTCGGCCCCGTCGGCGTCGGTGGGCACCTCGCGCACCCCGAGGACGGTGGCGCCCTCCTCGTCGGCGATCCGCGCGATGACGTCGAGAGCCTTCGCCCGGGACTCGGCGTCGGCCGGCAGGAACGCGTTGCCCACCGCGTACGCCGACTGCCCGCCGGACTGCGCGGGAAGCTCGAAGCCCGCCACGGCCCGCAGGAACACGTCGGGCAGCTGCACCAGGATGCCGGCGCCGTCGCCGGAGTTCGCCTCCGCGCCCGCGGCGCCCCGGTGCTCCATGTTGCGCAGCGCGGTCAGGCCCTGCTCGACCACATCGTGGGAGCGCCGGCCGCGGACATCCACCACGAAGGCGACACCGCACGCGTCGTGTTCGTTCGCCGGGTCGTAGAGGCCCTGGGCGGCGGGGACAGCAGAGAACGTCACGTGTCGGGCTCCTTCGACGTCGCACGGTCACCGCGAGGGTGGTTGTGAGAGAGAGGTGGGACGGCGCCGGCCCTGAAAGACTGTTTCCCGAGGGTACACAACACCCCGTCGGGCATTAGCGTACGCGACCGTGAACAACGTCACCCAGACAGCGCTCTTGTACCGGATTGAACGCTTCTACGACGCGGTGCCCCGGACGGCGGCGGACGCGGAACCGCACGGGCCCCTGACGCTTTTCGTGCGCCGGGGACCGGGCTGGCCTTACTACGCACGGCCAACTTTGGGGGCGGCCGCGCCGGATGTCAACGGGATCCTCGCCGTACGCGGCCGCCAGCGGGAACTGGGGGTACCCGAGGAGTTCGAGTGGGTCGATGAGGTCACCCCGGGGCTCGCCCCCGCGGCGTTCGACGCCGGGCTCGCGGTCCGGCGGTGCCCGCTCATGGTCCTGGATCCGGGGCGGATGGTCCTCCCGTCGGTCCCGCCGGGGTTCGTGCTGCGGTTCCTGGATCCGTCGGGCCCGGGTGCGGGCGAACTGTCCGCGGCGATCGACGCCGTCGGATCCGTCGCGTTCTCGGGCCGTGGCGGCGGTCCGGCCGAGCGGGACGCGGCCACAGGGGTGACACCCCTCGGCGGATCCGCGCTGGCGAGGCTGGAGTCCGGTGCGCTCGTGCGGGCCGCGATCGCGGACAACACCGGCGAGGACCTCGGCGTGCTGTGCTCGGGCGGATACCAGCGGGCCGGCGACGTGGCCGAGATCGTCGGAGTCGCCACCCTGCCGTCCCACCAGCGCCTCGGCCTCGGCGGCGCCCTGACCGCGGCACTGGCCTCCCACGCCCTCGACGCGGGCTGCGAGCTGGTCTTCCTCTCGGCCGGCTCGGACGACATCGCCCGGATCTACGCCCGCCTCGGCTTCACCCAGATCGCCACCGCCTGCCTCGCCGCGCCGTAAGCCTCGCCTCGCGACGCCGTAAGCGCTCCTCACCGAAGTGCGGTAACTCGGGCCGGTCCTGACCGGGTGGAGTTACCGCACTTCGGGGTGGCGGGGACCGCCGAACGGGCAGGTCCGGGTGCGGGTGCTCAGCGGGAGCGGTCCGGTGCCGATTGGGGGTCGTTCAGCCCCGCGGATCGAGGAGTTGTGCCCATGCGGCGTCCCCTGACGGCGCTCCTCTCCGTGTGCGCGCTGGTCGCCGCGGGCCTCACCCTGTCCCATCCCGCCGGCGCCGAGGTGACGCAGTGGGAGGACCTGCGGTTCACCGGCCACGATCCGGCGGGGCGGCTCGTCGTCGCGGGCACGATCTACAACCCCCACCAGCGCCTGGAACGGTGCGCGGGCGGGCCAGACGAGACGATCACCGAGGACATCGTCGTACACCGTTTCACGGCCGGCCTGCGCCCCGATCCGGACTTCGGCACGAACGGCACCGTGCAGTTCCGCCCCACCGGTTCGGTGGAGGGCAGCTTCGTCAACGCGATGTTCCTCGACGGCGACAGCATCGTCCTGTCGCTCCAGACCTCGGATCACCCGTACTGCGTCGGCCACCAGCAGCTCGTCCGGCTGGACGGCCACGGCGCCGTCGATGCGGACGCCGTCAGTCCGCCGATCGTCGCGGGCAACAGCCACGTCGCTCGTGACGAGGGCGGTTACTGGGTCGCCCCGCTCAACTCCGACCGCCCTGGGATCCGGCGCATCGCGCTCGACGGCACCACCACACCGTCCGGCCCGGACCGGCCTGCCGGGATCACCTACGTCTGGGGGATCGCCAGTCAGGACGGGGCGGCGTACACGTCCGGCATGACCGACGACGGCAGAATCTACGTCTGGCGCTACACGGGCGAGACGCCACAGTGGGACACCAGTTTCGGCGACGGCACCCACCCGGGATACATCGAGGTCAGCCGGCCCAACGGCCAGCCCGTCGACGGCCCCCAGAGCTGGGGCGGCGAGATGGCGTTCGACCACGCCGGGCGAATGCTCGTGGCCGTCGCCTCCTACGGCGGCCCGCCCCCGGCACCGGGCAAGTACTCCGCGACGGTGGCCGTACTGCGGTATCTCCCCGACGGCCAGCTCGACGCGGCCTACGGCGACGGCGGCATCGCGCGGGTCCAGCGCTCGGACGGCTCCCGTGGCGACGAGAACCTCAGCGGCCTGACGATCGACAGCCAGGACCGCGTCATCGTCACGTTCCAGCCGCAGTCCGAGCAGCCGGGCGTCAGCCGTTTCACCGCGTCGGGATCGGTCGACACCGCCTTCGGGGACCGTGGAGTGCAGCTCTTCCCCACGTCGGGCAGCTGGGCCAGCGCGTCGGTCGACGCCGAGGACAACGTCTACCTCGCCGGCCCGGTCCCGCCGGAAGCTTCCCCCAGCCCCGGCACCACCGCCGAGCCGTCGCCGTCCGCCGAGCCCACGACTGAGCCATCCCCGTCCGCCGAACCGTCCCCGTCCGCCGAGCCGTCGCCATTCGCCGAGCCCACGACCGAGCCGTCGGCCGCCGTGGCCATGCTGGCCAAGGCCTCCCGGGCGGCCCGGACCGCGGTGGGGTGCGGGCTGCGCGTCGGGGGGACCCGGGTGACGAGGATCCTCAGCAACGGCCGCCTCGACACCTCGTTCGGCTGTCCGCCGCAGCCGGTGGCAGCCAAGCCCGGGGTGCCGCGGACCGTGGTGGTGACCCGGATCCAGTCTGGGTCGCTCGGGATCGGGTGGTCCGCGCCGGCCTCGGACGGCGGATCCGCACTCACCGGGTACACCGTGACCTGGGCCATTGCGCACGGCACGGCCAAGTCGGCGACCGTGACGGGTCCGAGCGCGACGATCTCGGGGCTGACCCGGGGAGCGCTGTACACGATCACGGTCGCGGCGAGAAACGCTGCAGGCACGGGACCGGCGGCAACCGTGACAGGGCGCCCGGCGACCGTGCCCACCGCGATCCGCGATGTGTCGGCCACGGTCCGGGCCGGATCCGTGCGGCTGACCTGGCGCGCCCCGGCGTCCAACGGCGGATCGCCCCTGACGGGCTACCTGGTCAGCTACCGGATCGGCACCGGGACGTGGACCCACCGGACCGTCACCGCGACCGCGTTCTCGGCGCTGCTCCCGCGGCGCAGGCTGGTGCAGTTCACGATCGGCGCGAGCAACGCGGCGGGCACGGGCCGGGCCGCGACGGTGACGAGGTCCACCCGCTGATCCGTCTTACGCGAAGTGCGGTAACCCCGGCCGGTCAGGACCGGCGCCAGTTACCGCACTTCGCGAGAAACGCGAGACCGCGGGGGAACAGTCAGCGCTTGTCGGCGGAGTCCTGGACGACCGTCTTGTCGGGATCGGTCACGACGGTCTCGTCCGGATCGCCGGCTGCGTCCTCGGCGGGCACGGGATCGGTCACTACGGTCGCGTCGGACTCATCCGGCACGGCGTCGGCGGCGGCCTCGGCGGCCTCGGACTCGTCGGCCGTGGTGGGCTCGCCCTCGTAGACGACGCCGACCGTGCCGTCCTCGTTCACGATCAGGCGCTCGCGGGGGCCCTTGTGGGTGACGAAGTAGGCGACCGCGCCGATGAGGACGACCAGGCAGGTCCAGTCGTTGAGGCGGACGCCCAGGAAGTGGTTGGCCTCGTCGATGCGGAGGGCCTCGATCCAGGCGCGGCCGACGACGTACCCGATCACGTAGAGGGCGAACACGCGTCCGCGGGCGAGGTTGAAGCGCTTCTCGGCCCAGATCACCAGGGCGGCGACGCCGAGGCACCACAGCGACTCGTACAGGAATGTCGGGTGGTACGTGGCCGCGCCGGTGGTGCCCGGCCGGCCCGGGTCGATCTCCAGGCCCCACGGCAGGGTGGTCGGCTTGCCGAAGAGTTCCTGGTTGAAGTAGTTGCCGAAGCGCCCGATGGCCTGGGCGACGGCGACGCCGGGGGCGACCACGTCGGCGACGACCGTGAGGGGGATCCCGGCGCGGCGGCAAGCGATCCAGGTGCCCAGCGCACCCGCGGCGACCGCGCCCCAGATGCCGAGCCCGCCGTTCCAGATCTTCAGCGCGTCGATCAGGTGGCCGTCCTTGCCGAAGTACGGCTGCGGCGAGGTGAGCACGTGGTAGATGCGCGCGCCGACGATGCCGAACGGCACGGCCCATACCGCGATGTCCACGATGGCGCCGGCTGGGCCGCCACGGGCCTTCATGCGGCGCTCGCCGATCACGACGGCGGCGATGACCCCGGCGATAATGCACAGGGCGTAGGCACGCAGCGGGAAGGGGCCGAGGTGCCAGACGGACTGGCTGGGGCTCGGGATCGAGGCGAGAGTCACCCCACCACGCTACCGGGCGCGGCCGGACCCCCAGGTGCCCACCCGCCCGACTACACCGACTTACGCACCCCAGCCGCCAGCTCGGCGGCGAGCGCGCCAACCGCGCGGACCCCCGAGGCGGTGTCCGGAGCGTCGAGAAGGCACCTGACCAGGGCGGATCCGACGATCACCCCGTCGGCGTACCCGGCGACCTCGGCGGCCTGCGCCCCGGTGCTGACGCCGAGCCCGATGCCCACGGGCAGGCTCGTGGCGTCCCGGACCCGCTTGACGAGCGGCGGGGCCGCCTGGCTGGTGGCGGCGCGGGCTCCGGTCACCCCCATGACCGACGTGGCGTAGACGAATCCACGGCAGGCGGCGGCGGTCATGGCGATCCGCGCGTCGGTGGAGCTGGGGGCGACGAGGAAGACCCGGTCGAGTCCGTGCTGGTCGCTGGCCTCGATCCAGGGCCGGGCCTCGTCGGGGATCAGGTCTGGGGTGATCAGCCCCGCTCCCCCGGCGCTGGCGAGGGACTCGGCGAAGCGCGCCACCCCGTACCGCTCGACCGGGTTCCAGTACGTCATGACCAGCACCGGGACCCCGGTGGCGGCGACGGCCTCGACGGTGCGGAACACGTCGGCGGTCCGCAGCCCCCCGGCGAGCGCGTGCTCGGCGGCGGCCTGGATCGTCGGCCCGTCCATCAGCGGATCGGAGTACGGCAGCCCGACCTCGACGATGTCCACCCCGGCCTCGACCATGGCCTTGATCGCGTCGATCGCTCCGGTCACGTCGGGGAATCCGGCGGGCAGGTACCCGACGAGCGCGGCGCGGCCCTCCGCGCGGGCCGCCTCGAACGCCCCGGTGGTCGTGACGCTCACGAGGACTCCCCGCTGACCAGGCCGAACCACGCCGCTGCGGTGTCGACGTCCTTGTCGCCCCGGCCGGACAGGTTGACCAGGATCACGGCCCCGGCCCCCAGTTCGGGCGCGACCTGGAGCACCCCGGCGAGTGCGTGCGCGCTCTCGATCGCCGGGATGATGCCCTCGGTGCGGGCGAGCAGCCGGAGCGCGTCCATGGCCTCGGCGTCGGTGACCGGCCGGTACTCGGCGCGGCCGGAGTCGGCGAGCCAGGCGTGCTCGGGGCCGACCCCGGGGTAGTCCAGCCCGGCGGAGATCGAGTGCGACTCGATGGTCTGGCCGTCCTCGTCCTGCAGCAGGAAGGAGCGGGCGCCGTGCAGCACCCCGACCGCCCCGCCGGTGATCGACGCGGCGTGCCTGCCGGTCTCGACGCCGTCGCCGCCGGCCTCGAAGCCGAACAGCCGGACCTCGGTGTCGGGGATGAAGGCGTGGAAGATGCCGATCGCGTTGGATCCGCCGCCGACGCACGCGGCCACCGCGTCGGGCAGCGCCCCGGTCGCCTCGAGCATCTGGGCGCGGGCCTCCTGGCCGATGATCATCTGCAGGTCGCGGACCAGCATCGGGAAGGGGTGCGGACCGCCGACCGTGCCGATCAGGTAGTGGGTGTTCTCGACGTTGGTCACCCAGTCGCGCATGGCCTCGTTCATGGCGTCCTTGAGCGTCCGCGAGCCGGTCTTCACCGGGATCACCTCGGCTCCGAGCAGCCGCATCCTGGCCACGTTCAGGGCCTGGCGGCGGGTGTCCTGCTCGCCCATGTAGACCACGCAGACGAGGCCGAGCAGCGCGCACGCGGTGGCCGTGGCGACCCCGTGCTGGCCGGCGCCGGTCTCGGCGATCACCCTCGTCTTACCCATTCGCTGGGTCAGCAGGGCCTGCCCGAGGACGTTGTTGATCTTGTGCGATCCGGTGTGGTTGAGGTCCTCGCGCTTGAGGAAGACCCTGGCCCCGGACGTGTGCGCGGCGAACCGGGGGACCTCGGTGAGCAGGCTCGGACGGCCCGAGTAGGTGCGGTGCAGCCGTTCCAGCTCGCCGGTGAACGCCGGATCGACGCGCGCCTTCTCGTAGGCGGCCGTGAGCTGGTCGAGTGCGGCGACGAGCGCCTCGGGCACGAACCGGCCGCCGAACTGGCCGAAGTGGCCTCCGGCGTCGGGCAGGGTCATCGCTGCGGGCGGGGGGTGGCGGGGTGGGATCCGGCGGTGACCAGATCGGCGACGGCCTGGCGCGGGCTGCGATCGGTCACGAGCCCCTCGCCGACCAGCACGGCGTCGGCGCCGGCGGCCGCGTAGGAGATCAGGTCGTGCGGGCCGCGCACCCCGGACTCGGCGATCTTGACGATCTCCGACGGCAGGCCGGGCGCGATCCGCTCGAAGATCGACCGGTCGACCTCCAGGGTGCGCAGGTTGCGGGCGTTGACCCCGATGACCTTCGCCCCGGCCTGCAGCGCTCGGTCGGCCTCCTGCTCGGAGTGGACCTCGACGAGCGCGGTCATGCCGAGGGACTCGATCCGCTCCAGCAGGCCCATGAGGACGTTCTGCTCCAGGGCGGCGACGATCAGCAGGCACAGGTCCGCCCCGTGTGCGCGGGCTTCGAGCACCTGGTAGCTGGACACGACGAAGTCCTTACGCAGGACCGGCACTTCGACGGCCGCGCGGACCGCGTCGAGGTCTGCCAGCGATCCGCCGAAGCGCCTGGCCTCGGTGAGGACGCTGATGCAGCGGGCCCCGCCGGCGGCGTAGTCGGAGGCGAGCGCGGCCGGGTCGGGAATGTCGGCGAGAGCACCCTTGGACGGTGACGAGCGCTTCACCTCCGCGATCACGCCGACGCCGGGAGCGCGGAGCGCCGCGAGGGCGTCCAGCGCGGGCCGAGCGGCCGCGGCCGCCTCTTTGACCTGCTCAAGCGGGATACGGGCCTGGCGCTCGGCCAGGTCGGCCCTTACTCCGTCGAGGATCTCATCCAGCACACTCACTCTGCGGTCCCATCGCCGGGTGCAATGGCCGAATGCTACCCAGGACCTCCCGGCCGGCCGTCACCGGTCGCCGGACGTGTCACGACCCGGGCGGATTCGCCGCGGTCGGATCGTCGCCGCGGTCGAGCGCGTCCCACAGGCCGGGAGCGCCCTCAGCGGGGGGCTTGGCCGCGCCGGGCGCCTCGTAACGGGCGCTCAGCTGGGCCCACCGGCGGCCGCGCGCGGCGGTCAGGATCCCGGCGGCGGCGACGGCCAGCCCGCCGATCCCGAAGAGGACGGGCCAGGCGGCAGTGACGGCGGCGCGCTGGAACGACGCGGCCCCGGGGCGCGCGCCGAGGACGGCCCCGGCGGCGATCAGGGCCCCGGCGAGCGCCAGCACCGCGCCGAGGACGATCCGG
>JAOPVE010000246.1 GCA_025963185.1 Actinomycetes bacterium | reverse complement strand
CGAGCTCCTTGTCCGAGGGTGACCGGGCTAGCAGAACCATCCATCCGATGAGTCGAGAGACGATAGGTACGTCAGTCGTAGCGCCACCCGCCCGATCATGCCCCGCCGTCGTCCGAGTCGAACCTGCAGGTCACGGCTGCGGGCTGAGTTTCGGGCACCCACAGGTTGAGGCGAGCAGTGTGGATGACGCGAAAGCGTTGGGACGACGGTCAATGAGCTGAGGAGTAGGCGTCAGCCGGCCCTGCCGCGTACCGTCGCCTAGGGTTCATCACGATCCGGCTGACGCTCGTGATCGCCCGGCAGGTTCCCCATCCACACGAGCCGACTGTTGAAGCCGCCGCGCTGCTGTCGTTTGTCCCGGGCGATTGCCAGCAACTCGTCCTGACCGACACCGTGCAGCGCCGCGGCGGCGAAGCAGACCTCGACAAGGTCGGCCACCTCGGCCACGTCTCCGGAACTCAGGTACTCCTCAAGCTCCTCCTCCAGCTTCGCGCGCACGTACCGGCCATAGTCTTCCGGTGACGCGGTCTCGATGACGGGGATGAGCCCCGCCTGCAGGATGATCTCCGGGATCCGGTCACGTACCAGCTTTCCTCGCATGCTCATGCCAGTCGTCATGGCGGCGGAGAGTAGCAGGATGACCGCGCAACGTAGCCTGGGCTATACAGGCCGCTCAGTCTGGCGCGACCGTCGACCGCATAAGCGTGGCGCGACCGGCGCTGAACCGGGCCAGCGGTATCTGTCGCGGCGAACACGACAGGTAGTCCAATCCGAGAGACACGAGGTATTCCACCGACGCCGGGTCGCCGGCGTGCTCCCCGCATAGGCCGATCGGGAGATCCGGTCGCCTGCCCCGCGCCTCGTCGATGCAGATGCGCAGGATGCGTCCGACGCCCTCACGATCGAGGCACTCGAAGGGGTTCGCGGCAATCACCTGGTCGCGGACGTACGAGCCGAGGAAGCCCACTTCGGCGTCGTCGCGGGACACGGCCAGCATGAACTGCGTCAGGTCGTTGCTGCCGATCGACAAGAAGTCGGCGTGTGCAGCGAGTTCGGCCGCGTTGAGCGCTATCCGGGGCACCTCGATCATGCAGCCGACGGCAGGTAGGGAGGCTCGACCGCCGGGCGCCTCCTGCTCAAAGACGCACTCGACGACCTGCCTCGCTCGCCGGAACTCTTCGCTGAAGCCGACCATCGGCACTAGGATCCGGACATCCGCGTGTAGACCTAGCTCCGCGACCGCTCGGCAGGACCGCGCGATGGCGGCCACCTGCGCGACACCCAGGTCGGCGTTGACCAGGAAGTCACGGACGCCACGGGCGCCCATCATCGGATTCACCTCAGCGAGTCCGGCCGTCGGGTCGGTCTCACGGGCCGAACCGTCCACCAGCTCGTGGCGCGGAACGTCCAGCAGCCGGACGGTGACTGGTACGCCGTCAGCCGCCAGCAGCGTATCGGTGAGCAGAGTCGTGAGGAGCCGCGTCATGTCCTCGACCGCGCGTGCGCGTGCCGCAGGATCCTTTTGCGCGAACGCCTTCCGAAGCTGGGCGGTTCCTCCTCCGGCGGCGAGAACGTGCTCAAGACGACAGAGTCCAACCCCGGATGCGCCCAGCTCCTTCGCCGTGCGTACATCCTCGCCGCTGTCGGCGTTCGCGTGCACCTCGATCATCCGAAACTCGTCAGCCCATCCGATGAGTTCTGCGAGGGCTGGTGTCATCGAGCCGTCGGTCACTGGGGCGCCGGCAGGGTAGAGATGCCCCTGACTCCCGTCGACTGTCACGACGTCGAGGCGCGATACCGCACGGCCGCCGATTCGGAGCACCCCGGACGCAGAGTCCAGCACGGCGTCCCGGAGCCCGGCGATCATCGGCAGTCCGAGACCCTTCGCCACTACTGCGGCGTGCGAGGTCGCACCGCCGCGCAACGCGACCACACCTGCGAGATACCTTCTAGCGCCGAAGTCATCCGGCCGCGAGTCGCCGACCACTAGTACGCAGCGACCACCGCTCGCACCGACCAGGCCCGCCTCGTCCGAGCTGAAGACCACCCGACCGGACCCAGCACCGGGTGAGACGCCGAGGCCCACACCGAGCAGGCCGTCGGCGGTCGGCACGACGGTCGGAGTCAGACAGGCCCGTACCTGCTCCGGGGTTACCGCGAGCACCGCCTCGCCCGGGGACATGACCCCGGCGCGCACGAGATCATGTATCGCCGTGACGTACGCGAGCGGCTGTATCCGCGCGTTGCGGACGCGGGTAGGCCAAGCGCGGTCCTTCGCCAGCTCGAACTCGAACTGCACCGGAGCGCGATGCTCGCGCTCGAGTCGGTTTGCGAGCTCGGAGAGTTGCTCCCAAGCGTCATGGTGCCGGGCCGCCAGCAGACTCAGCGGCTCCATCGCCAGCCAGTCAGCGACGTCACGTCTTAGCGGGCTGGCAGTGAAACGTCCGGTCAGGTCCAAGTTCCCGCTTACCGGGTGGCGGCTCGTGCACCATCCGGAGAGGCTGAGTAGCGCCGAATACTGGGTCACATCATCAGCCCTTCGGACGATATGAACACGTTATCTCGCCCTTCCGGTGGGCGCTTTCTGGTCGGCGCGGGATCTAGACCGGGATCTCATCAGCAGGGGCACCAGGCGCTCCATGCACTCGTGGCAGTCGTTCCATTCGGTTGCCCGCCCGAATCCGATGCGCAGCGTCGAGCGGGCGAGCGTCCGGGACAGGCCTAGGGCCAGCAGGACGTGGGAAGGTTCCGTCCGGCCCGACGTACAGGACGAGCCCATCGCCAGGCCTAGGCCCGGGTCGGCTCGTAGCACCTCGTCCGCCTCGACGCCGGGGAAGGTGACGCTCAGGTTCCCCGGGATGCGCTCCGTCGGGTGGCCGTTCACGAACGCGTCCGGCATCGCGGCCAACAATGCCTCCGCGAACCGCGTCCGCAGGGTCACTGTGTGGATCTTGTCGGCCAACCGCCGCTCTACAGCCAGCTCGGCGGCAGTGCCCATGCCGACGATGCCCGGTACGTTCAGGGTCCCGGGGCGCAGCGCCGACTCGGTGCTGCCCGGCCCCTTCCCCAGGCTGCATCCTCTGGGTACATACAGGGCGCCGATGCCCTTTGGTCCGTAGAACTTGTGTGCGGAGAAGGAAGCGAGGTCTACCCCCAACTCCTGCACGTCCACCTCGAGGGCGCCGGCGGTCTGCGTCAGGTCGGCGTGCAACAGGACGCCTGCGGCACGCGTGATACGGCTGATGTCAGCAAGTGGTTGGATCGTCCCAACTTCGTTGTTCGCGTGCATGACGGACACGAGTCTGGTCTCCGGACGGATCAAGGACTCGACCTGAACCGGGTCGACCCGCCCGTGACAATCGACAGCGAGGTAGCTGACCTCGTGCCCGGCCTGCACCAGTTCGGCGGCCGGACCCAACACCGAGGGGTGCTCGATCGCGGTCGTGATGACGTGGTTTCGCTCTGCGGCGGCAAAGACTTTCCGAATAGTTATGGCGTTGCTCTCGGTGGCACCTGCGG
>JAOPVE010000239.1 GCA_025963185.1 Actinomycetes bacterium | reverse complement strand
CGTGAGCAGCAGATCGTCGACAAGTACCGGGGCGAGCTGGGCGAGTCCGGGGTCCAGGTGGCGATGCTGCTGCTGCGGGCGGGGCGCGGTCCGCTCTGACGTCTTTCCGCCAGGCGCCCTACGATCGAAGGCTTATGACCGGGATCGTTCACCTTCGCGGCGCGCGCAGCAGTCTGGTGGTCGGCCTCGGCCCCGGGACCCCGCCGATCCTGCACTGGGGTGCCCGGCTGCCGGACGACACCGGCTCGATCGAGGCCGCGACCGGTCCGGCGATCCCCCAGGCCGGGCTGGACGAGGTGGTCCGGGTGACGGTGGTGCCGTCCGGCGCCGAGGGCTGGACCGGCCATCCGGGGCTCGAAGGCGCACCCAGCTGGGCGCCGATCATGGCCTGCCAAGGTCACGAGCTGGACGGATCCACGGTCACCCTCAGGCTGGCCGATGCCACGGCGGGGCTGGGCGTGACGGTCGCGCTCACGATGGATCCGCGGACCGATGTTCTGTCTGTCGCCCTGGCGCTCACCAACGACGGCGCCGAGCCCTACCGCATCGGCGGGCTCGCCGCCACGCTGCCGCTGCCCTGGGAGGCCAGCGAGGCGCTCAGCTTCACCGGCCGCTGGTGCCGCGAGTGGCACGAGCAGCGGCACCCGCTCGGGGTGGCCACGCTGGTGCGGGAGAACCGCCGCGGCCGGACCTCGCACGACAACTCGCCCGGGCTGGTCGTGGGCAGCCCTGGCTTCGGCGAGCGGCACGGCGAGGTGTTCGCCGCCCAGCTCGCGTGGAGCGGCAACCACGTGCTGCGGGTGGAGCGGCTGGCCTCCGGGCTGGCATACCTGCAGGCCGGCGAGCTGCTACTGCCCGGCGAGCTGACCCTGGAACCGGGTGAGCGGTACGAGACGCCGGTGCTCTACGCGGCCTACTCACCGGACGGCCTCGCCGGGATCACGGCCTCGTTCCACGCCTTCCTCCGGGCCCGGCCGGGCCACCCACAGCGCCCCAGGCCCGTGATCGCGAACACCTGGGAGGCGGTGTACTTCGACCACGATGCCGATCGGCTGGCCGCACTCGCCGACGCCGCCGCGGACGCGGGAGCCGAGCGGTTCGTGCTGGACGACGGCTGGTTCCGGGGCCGCGACGACGACACCGCGGCCCTCGGCGACTGGTTCGTGGACGAGCGCAAGTACCCCGACGGCCTGCACCCGCTGATCGCGCACGTGCGGTCGCGGGGGATGGAGTTCGGCCTGTGGGTCGAGCCCGAGATGGTCAACCCCGACTCGGATCTGTACCGGGAGCACCCCGACTGGGCGCTCGGCGGGCCGGATCCGCGACTCGGCCGCCACCAGCTCGTCCTCGACCTCGCCAACCCGGACGTGCGGGCCTACCTGCTCGGAAGGCTCGGCGCGCTGCTGGACGAGTACCCGATCGCCTACCTCAAGTGGGACCACAACCGTGACCTGGTCCGGTCCTACGGGCACGCGCAGACGCTCGGGGCGTACCGGGTGCTCGACGAGCTGCGGACGCGCTACCCCGGACTGGAGATCGAGAGCTGCGCGTCCGGCGGCGGGCGGGCCGACCTGGGGATCCTCGCGCGGACCGACCGCATCTGGCCCTCGGACTGCAACGACGCCCTCGAACGGCAGCGGATCCAGCGCGGGTTCTCGCTGTTCCTCCCGCCCGAGCTCATGGGCGCGCACATCGGCGGTCCGCGCTCGCACACCACGGGCCGGGTCCACGACCTGGGGTTCCGCGCGGCGACGGCCCTGTTCGGCCACCTCGGGATCGAGTGGGACCTCACCGCGGCCTCGCCGTCCGAGCGGGCCGCGGTCGCCGAGGCGGTGGCCCTGCACAAGCGCCTGCGGCCCCTGCTGCACTCCGGTGACGTGGTCCGGCTGGAGTACCCGGATCCGGCGGCGCTCGCGCACGGGGTAGTCGCCGCGGATCGCCGTCACGCCGTCTTCGCGTACGCCCAGCTGGGGACGTCCGAGACGACGGTCCCAGTGCCGCTGCGGCTGGCCGGACTCGCCGAGGACACCCGGTACACGGTCACGCCACTGCGGATCGGCGGCGACAGGTTCGGCCCGATGAAGTCCCGACCGGCCTGGCTCACCGGCGGGTCAGTGCTCACCGGCGGCCAGCTCGCGGCGCACGGGCTGGCCCTGCCGGTCCTGCACCCGGAGCACGCGCTGCTGGTCGAGCTGACCGCGCAGTAGTGCCTCAGAGCTGGGCGCGCAGCACCGCCGTGCCGTCGGCTCTCCGGATCTCCAGCGCGGCCAGGTCCGCACGGCGGAGCCTCGTCGTCGCGGTCGTCTTGACCTCTTCGCCGGGAGCCACGCTCCAGGATCCGAGCGGCTCGCCCGGACCGCCCGCCTTGGGCACCGCGTACAGCCCGTACGTCTGGCGGGTCGCGTACTCGCCCTTGCGATACAGGCAGACCAGGCTGACCTCGGTGCCGAACTGGTTCTCGCTCAGCCCCACGGCGGCCTGCACCTGGGTCGGGCCGCTCGACACCGGCGACATCGCCAGGGTCGCCGCGGGCGCTCCCCGGTCGCGCAGGCCCACTACGGCCAGCGGCACGGCGATCAGCGCGATCACGACCAGGCAGGCCGCCATCGCGAACGTCATGACCCGGCGGCGGCGAGCCCGGAGCTGGTCCGCCTGGGCGACGGCGAGCAGCCGGGGCAGCAGCGTCGGCGGCGCGGACTCGGGCGGCGAGTCGAGCGAGAGGACGTCCCCCGGATCGACGCGGGCCAGCAGCCCGGGCAGCCCGGCGAGATCCCGGACCGAAGTGCGGCAGTCCGTGCAGGTCGCCAGGTGGGCGACGAACTCGCGGCGCTCGTCGGGCGGGAGGGCGCCGAGGACGTATCCGGCGTCGTCGTACGCGTACTGGCACCTCATCACTGCGTCACCCCCATCTCCTCGAGCGCCAGGCGCAGGGCCCGCAGCGCGTAATGGGTGCGGGATTTCACGGTCCCCGGTGGGACCCCGATCTTCACGGCGGCCTCAGCGACCGACCGCCCCCCGTAGAAGCACTCGACGAGCACTTCGCGGTGCTGGCGGCTGAGCTGGGCCAGCGCCTCGGCGACGAGCCAGGACTGGAGCATCCGGTCGGTTTCGTCACTGACGGCCGCCTCGGGCAGCTCGTCGGTAACGACCTCGACCCTGCGGACCGGCCGCCGCCACGCGTCGATCGCGATGTTGCGTGCCGTCGTGAACAGCCACGAGCGGATCGATCCCCGGGCCGGGTCCAGCGCCTCGGGGTGCCGCCAGGCGCGCAACAGCGTCTCCTGGACCAGGTCCTCCGCGCGCGGCCGATCCCCGCCGGTGAGCCGGAGCGCGTACGCCCACAGCGCATCAGCATGATCGTCGTGCAACGCGCGCAGGAGTTCAGCCTCCTCGCCCACCGACCCCACCTCCCTACCTGAAAGCACGTTCCGCGATGCGTGACGGTTCAGTGACGGGACGCCCGGGGCGCGCTTTCACGCGAAGTGCGGTAACGACGGCCGGTCGGGACCGGTCGCGGTTACCGCAGTTCGCGGGTTGGATTGTCAGCCGGTGCGGGCGACCACGAAGTCGGCGAGGGTCTGGAGCGCGTTCCTGGCCGGGATCTCGGGCAGCGTGGCCAGCAGCCGGCACGCCTCGGCGGCGTACTCCTCGAGGGTGGCGCGAGCGGTGAGCATGGCCGGGGACCGCCGCAGCAGCTCCAGCGCCTCGGCGTGCTCGCCGTCGTCTACCAGCGGGCGGGACACCAGCTGGCGCAGCCTGGCCTCGGCCGGATCGTCGGAGGCCAGCGCGTAGAGCACCGGCAGGGTCGGGATGCCCTCGCGCAGATCCGTACCGGGGGTCTTGCCGGACTGGAGCGACTCGGACGCGATGTCGAGCAGGTCGTCCGAGAGCTGGAACGCCACCCCGATGACCTCGCCGTACGTGGTCAGCGTCTCGACCACCTCGGCGGGCGCCCCGGCGAACTGGGCACCGAACCGGCCGGACGTGGCGATCAGCGATCCGGTCTTCT
Source organism: Actinomycetes bacterium (assembly GCA_025963185.1). Taxonomy (GTDB): domain Bacteria; phylum Actinomycetota; class Actinomycetes; order Mycobacteriales; family Cryptosporangiaceae; genus RYN-140. The sequence continues at coordinate 22,723 of JAOPVE010000239.1, read as the reverse complement.
CGGCGACCACGTGCAGGTAGTGCTGGACCGGGTCGGCGCCGTTCTGCGGTCCGGCGGTCTCGCGGATCTGGCCGGTGACCAGCCGGGAGAAGGTGCGGGCCTGGATCCGGACCGCGTCGGGGCCCAGGCCCGAGACGATGTCGGACGCGCACGCGAACAGGTAGTCGCCCGTGAGGATCGCCACGGTGTTCGTGTACCGGGAGTTCGCGCTCTCGGCGCCCCGGCGGACGGCGGCCTCGTCCATCACGTCGTCGTGGTACAGCGTGGCGAGGTGGGTCAGCTCGACCACGACAGCCGCCTGGATCACCTCGTCGGCGGTCGGATCGCCGAACTGCGCCGCGAGGAGCGCCAGCAGCGGCCGGAACCGCTTGCCTCCCGCGTCGACGAGGTGGCGGGCGGCCTCGGTCACGAAGTCGTCCGCGCTCTCGACGGTCTCCCGCAGCGCCTTCTCGACGCGGTCCAGGCCATCCCGGACCGCGGTCGACAAAGCGGGGTCGACGATGTCGATCCCGGTGGTGCTTCCCGACGTCACAGTCATCCCGTCAGCGTACGAACTCGGACGCGCGGTTCGCGAGGTCCAGTGCCCACCCAGGGTAGACGCCGAGCACCAGCGTGATCGCCACGCCCACGGTCAGGGCGAACGACGTGTACAGGCCGGGGATCACGATGTCCGGGCCGTTGGGCGCCGGCTCGTTGAGGTACATGAGCACGATGACCCGCAGGTACGGGAACGCCAGGATCATGCTCGCGATCACGCCGACGATGACGAGCGAGACCGCCCCGCCGCCGGCCGCCGCCGAGAACACCGCGAACTTGCTGGAGAACCCGCTGGTCAGCGGGATACCGGCGAACGCCAGCATGACGAACGTGAACACCCCGGCGAACACCGGCGACCGGCGGCCGAGCCCGGCCCACCGGGACAGGTGGGTGGCTTCCCCGTCGGCGTCCCGCACGAGCATGACCAGCGCGAACGCGGCGACCGTCGTGAAGCCGTACGCGATCAGGTAGAACAGCGAGCTGGAGACGCCCGCGGGGGTCAGCGCGACCACGCCGGTCAGGATGAACCCGGCGTTGGCGATCGACGAGTACGCCAGCAGCCGCTTGATGTCGGTCTGGGTCACGGCGAGGATCGACCCGAGCAGCATGCTGATGATCGCGATGCCGATCATGATCGGCCGCCAGTCCCAGCGGACGCTCTGGAACGCCACGTACAGCACGCGCATGATCGCGCCGAACGCCGCGACCTTGGTGACCGAGGCCATCAGCGCGGTGATCGGGGTCGGCGCGCCCTGGTAGACGTCCGGGGTCCACTGGTGGAACGGGGCCACACCGGCCTTGAACAGCAGGCCGATCACCAGCATCCCGAGGCCGAGCAGCAGCAGCAGGTCGTTCGAGGGCGACTCGTCGATCGCCGTGCGGATCCCGCTCAGGGTGACCGTGTTGGCGTACCCGTAGATCAGCGCGACGCCGTAGAGGAAGAACGCCGAGGCGAACGATCCGAGCAGGAAGTACTTGACCGCGGCCTCCTGCGAGATCAGCCGGCGGCGGCGAGCCAGCCCGCAGAGCAGGTACAGCGGCAGCGAGAGCACTTCGAGCGCCACGAACATGAGCAGCAGGTCGTTCGCCGCGACGAACAGCATCATGCCCGCGAGCGCGAACACGGTAAGGGGGAAGACCTCGGTCTGCGAGTCCGCGGACGCGCTGTGCTCGCGGTCGGTGGGCGATCCGGCGACGACGGCCGCGTTGGCGACGAACGGTCCGCCGGGCTCCAGCGACCGCTCGGCGATGAGCAGCACGCTGATCAGCCCCAGCAGGGCGATCGTGCCCTGGAGCAGCAGCGCCGGCCCGTCGATGACGACGACGTTCGGGGCCGTCTTGATCCCGAAGGTGGTACCGGTCCTGGCGTGGTCGCCGACGGCCAGCGCGACGACCGCGACCAGCGAGGCGAGCAGCCCCAGGCCCGCGACCGCGACCTGGACAGGGTGGCGCGCGGATCGCGGCACGAACGCCTCGACCAGCACGCCCACGGTCGCCGCGCCGAGCAGGATCAGCATGGGCAGCAGCGCCCAGTAACTGATGCTCGGTGCGGCGATCTTGTCGGCTGCGAGGATCAGCTGCTCGCTCACTTACGGCCTCCGGAGTTTGCCGTCGGCACCGGGTCGGACTTGCCGGCGTCCTGCATCGTCGCCTTGACGGCGGGGTCGATCACGTCGATGACCGGCTTCGGGAAGAAGCCCAGCGCGAGGATCAGCACGATCATCGGCGCGATCACCACGGCCTCGCGCCGGCTGAGGTCATTCATCTCGGGCAGGTCGGGGTTGAGCTTGCCCTGCATCGTGCGCTGGTACATCAGCAGGATGTAGAGCGCCGCGAGGATCATGCCCGCCGTCGCGATCACCGTGGCCACCGGCTGGTTGGCCCACGATCCCAGCAGCACCAGGAATTCGCTGACGAACGAGTTGGTACCGGGCAGGGCCAGCGAGGACAGGCCGGAGATGAAGAACACCCCGGCGATCCACGGGACGACCTTGGCCGCACCACCGAAGTCGGCGATGTTCGAGGATCCGCGGCGATAGATCAGGAACCCCACGACCAGGAACAGCGCGCCCGTCGAGAGTCCGTGGTTGACCATGTACAGCACCGCGCCGGTGCCGCCCTGGGTCGTGAACGCGAAGATGCCCAGCGCGATGAAGCCGAAGTGGGCGATCGAGGTGTACGCCACGAGGCGGCGCATGTCGGTCTGGCCCATCGCCAGCAGCGCGCCGTAGATGATGCCGATCACCGCGAGCACGACGACCACCGGCGCGAACCAGGCCGAGGCGTCGGGGAACAGCGGCAGGCAGTACCGCAGGAAGCCGAACGTGCCGACCTTGTCCATCACGCCGACGAGCAGCACCGCGGCGCCGATCGGGGCGGCGGCACCGGCGTCGGGCAGCCAGGTGTGGAACGGGAACAGCGGGGCCTTGATCGCGAACGCGATGAAGAAGCCCAGGAACAGCCACTTCTGGACGCCCGGATCGATGTTCAGCTTCGCCAGGTCCGAGAACGCGAACGACGGGTGCCCGGCGTTCGAGCTGACCACGTACAGGCCGATCACCGACGCCAGCATGAACAGGCCGCCGACCAGCGAGTACAGGAAGAACTTGACCGCCGCGTACTGACGGCGCGCCCCACCGAAGGATCCGATGAGGAAGTACATCGGCACCAGCATGACCTCGAAGAACACGTAGAACAGGAAGGTGTCCGTCGAGACGAAGGTGCCGATCATCGTCGATTCCAGCGCCAGCATCAGCGCGAAGAACGTCTTCACGCTGCGCGTGCCGGTCCGCCCGTCGTGCCAGGACGCGAGGATCACGACCGGCATGAGGACCGCGATCAGCACGATCATCACCAGCGCGATGCCGTCGACCCCGAACCCGAACCGGATCCCGAACTGGCTGATCCAGGGGTAGGACGTGACGTACTGGAACCGCTTGGCGTTGACGTCGAAGCCCAGCGCGATGGCCGCGGTGACGACAAGAACGAGCAGGGTCCAGGCCAGCGTGAGCCGCTTGGCCAGCGCCTCGGCCGCGGGCGGCAGACAGGCCACCGCGAGGGCGCCGACCAGCGGCAGGACGGTCAGGACGATCAGCCACGGGAAGCTGGAGGTGTTCATCCGAGCCTCACCACCAGCAGGGCCGCCACCACGAGGAAGGCACCTCCGAGCATCGTCAGAGCGTAGGACCGGACGAACCCGGTCTGGAGGCGGCGCAGGCGGGCCGATCCGCCGCCGACCGCCGCGGCGAGCCCGTTGACGAGCCCGTCGATTCCGCGGTTGTCGACGTAGACCAGCGCCCGTGCGAGCCACTGGCCGGGCCGCATGAACACGGCCTCGTTGAAGGCGTCGGCGTACAGGTTCGCCCTGGCCGCGCGGACGAGCACCGAGCGGGCCGGCTGCTCCTGCGGTGCCGTGCCCTCGCGGAAGATGACCACGGCCAGCGCGACCCCGGCCAGCACGAACACCAGCACCAGTGCGGTGACGGCCAGCGCCGGGATCTTGTGCGCGACCTCGGCCGGCGTCTGCTCGGTCGCCCCGCCGAATACCGGGTTGAGCCAGTTCGCGAGCGCGTTGTGGAAGGCGAGCAGGCCACCGGCGGCGACGGATCCGACCGCCAGGACGATCATCGCGACCGTCATCGACGGCGGCGACTCGTGCGGGTGCTTGATGTCCTCGGTCCAGCGGGGCTTGCCGAAGAACGTGAGCACCATCAGGCGGGTCATGTAGAAGGCGGTGAGCCCGGCGCCGACGAGCGCGATCCCGCCGAACAGCCAGCCGGTCCAGCCGGGACGGTCGAAGGCGTGCTCGATGATCGGGTCCTTGGAGAAGAACCCCGACAGCGGCGGGATGCCGATGATCGCCAAGTAGCCGATGCCGAACGTGGCGGCGGTGATCGGCATGTATTTCGCCAGTCCGCCGAAGCGCCGGATGTTGACCTGGTCTTTCATGCCGTGCATGACCGATCCGGCGCCGAGGAACAGCCCGGCCTTGAAGAAGCCGTGGGTGAGCAGGTGCAGGATCCCGGCCGCGTACGCGCCGCCGCCGAGGCCGACCGCGAGGAACATGTAGCCGATCTGGCTGACGGTCGAGTAGGCCAGGATCCGCTTGATGTCGTCCTTCGCGCAGCCGATGATGCACCCGATGAGCAGCGTGATCGCGCCGATCGAGCACACCACGAGCTGGCCGGTGTGGCTGGCGTTGTACAGCGGATTGGCCCGCGCGATCAGGTACACACCGGCGGTGACCATCGTCGCCGCGTGGATCAGGGCCGACACCGGGGTCGGGCCCTCCATGGCGTCGGGCAACCAGGCCTGCAGCGGGAACTGGCCGGACTTACCGCACGCGCCCAGCAGGAGCAGCAGCGTGACCGCGGTGACCGTGGTGGTCGACATCCTGCCCACGCCCGAGAAGACGTCCTGGTAGGACACCGATCCGAGGGTGGCGAACAGGATGAAGATCGCCAGCGCCAGGCCGACGTCGCCGACCCGGTTCATGATGAAGGCCTTCTTGGCTGCCGTGGCCGCCTCGGGCTTGTAGTACCAGAACGCGATCAGCAGGTACGAGGCGAGGCCGACGCCCTCCCACCCGAAGTAGAGGCCCAGGAAGCTGTTACCGAGGACCAGCAGCAGCATCGCGGCCACGAACAGGTTCAGGTACGCGAAGAACCGCCGGCGCCCCGGATCGTCCTTCATGTACCCGACCGAGTACACGTGGATCAGGAAGCCCACCCCGGTGATCAGCAGCACGAACACCGCCGACAGCGGGTCGTACAGCAGACCCGCGTTCACCTTGAAGTTGCCGCTGATGATGAGCGTGTAGAGGTCGAGCGAGACCGACCGGTTCCCCAGCCCGCGCAGCGTGAAGAAGTACCAGAGGCCGAGCACGAAGCTGATGCCCACCGTGGCGCAGCCCAGCAGGTGGCCCCACTTGTCCGCGCGGCGGCCGAGCAGCAGCAGCACCACGGCGCCGAGCGCAGGCAGCGCGATCAGCAGCCACGCGGTGCTCAGTGCCCCGCTCGCGGCGGTGTACTCCACGGCGAGCGGTTGCGCCGCTAGCACGACGTCCGTCCCTGGTCAGGAGACACGGTTGATCTCACTTTCTCGGTACGCGCCCGGCGCGCTGGAGCAGGTCAGTACTTGAGCAGGTTCGCGTCGTCGACCGAGGCCGACCGGCGCGTGCGGAAGATCGACATGAGGATCGCCAGTCCGACGACGACCTCGGCGGCCGCCACGACCATGACGAAGAACGCCATGATCTGGCCGTCGAGGGTGCCGTTGATCCGCGAGAACGTCACCAGTGTCAGGTTCGCGGCGTTGAGCATGAGCTCGACGCACATGAACACGACGATCGCGTTGCGGCGCACGAGCACGCCGACCGCGCCGATGATGAACAGCACGGCGGCCAGGATCAGGTACCAGGTCGGGTTCACTGAGCGGTCCTTACTGCTTCGTCGTCAGGCTGTCGGGGTGCGCCTCGATCGCGGCGGCCTCCACGATGGCCGGCACACTGCCCTCGGCGACCTCGCCGTCGGGCAGGAGCGCCGGCGTGGCGACCGAGTGCGAGGTGGCGAGAACACCGGGGCCGGGCTTCGGCGCCGGGTAGTTGCCCGGGGCGAACCGCTCCTGGCTGCGCTCACGCTGGCTGCGCTTCTCGCCCTTCGCCCGCTCGACGTGCGCGAGCACCATGGCACCCATCGCCGCGGTGATGAGCAGGGCGCTGGTGACCTCGAACGCGAACACGTACTGGGTGAAGAGCTTCGCGGCGATCGCCTGGACGTTGCCCTTCTGGTTCGCCGCGTCCAGCCCGGTCTTCTGGGCGCCGTGGACTGCCTTCCAGAGCCCGGTGCCGAGCAGCCCCGCGAAGCCGAGGCCGAGGACGATCCCGGCGACCCGCTGGCCGCGCAGCGTTTCCACGATGGAGTCCGCCGAGTCGCGCCCGACCAGCATGAGCACGAACAGGAACAGGATCATGATCGCGCCGGTGTAGACGATGATCTGCGCCATGCCGATGAACGGCCCGCCCTGCAGGACGTAGAAGACGCCCAGGCTGAACATCGTCGTGACCAGGAACAGCGCCGAGTGGATCGCGTTCCGCGCGAGCACCATCCCCAGCGCGCCGATGACGGAGATCGGCCCGAGGATCCAGAACGTGATCGCCTCGCCGGTGCCCATCTCGCCACCACCGGCCGCGAGCGTGGTCAATGCCGTGGCGCTCATGCCCGGCCTCCCTGCACCTGGGTCTCGGACACCTGGGGACGCTCCGCACCGGCGGAGGCACCGGGGGTCTCGACGGCGGCGATGTAGTAGTCGGCCTCGCGGTCGCCGAGCCGCATCGGGTGCGGCGGCTGCTCCATCCCCGGCAGCAGCGGCGCGAGCAGCTGTTCCTTGGTGAAGATCAGGTCGGCGCGGCTGTCGCTGGCGAGCTCGTACTCGTTCGACATGGTCAGCGAGCGGGTCGGGCACGCCTCGATGCACAGTCCGCAGAAGATGCAGCGCGCGTAGTTGATCTGGTAAACCGCGCCGTACCGCTCTCCGGGTGAGAAGCGCTGCTCGTCGGTGTTGTCGCCACCCTCGACGTAGATCGCGTCCGCCGGGCAGGCCCAGGCGCACAGCTCGCAGCCGACGCACTTCTCCAGGCCGTCCGGGTGCCGGTTCAGCACGTGGCGGCCGTGGTAGCGGGGCGCGGTCGGGTGTGGCACGTCCGGGTACTTGATCGTCACCTGCGGCCGGAACATGTGCGCGAAGGTGAGGCCGAAGCCCTTCAGCGAGTCGAGCACGTCACTCCTCCCCGGGGGCGGGGTATGCGGGTACGTCCCCGGATTCGGGGCTGGCGGGTGCGGGTGCGCCCGCGGGGACCGCCGTCCGCAGCCGTGGTGAGGGCGGGACGACGAGGTCCAGCGGTGGCACCGGGTACTGGCTGTTGGGCAGCGGCACGGACGCGTCGATGTCGGGCCGCTTCCGTTCGGGCACGACGAGAAGCACCACCAGGACCGCGGCCAGCACGACACCGATCGTGATCGCCCACCCGAGCTGCCCGACGTTCGGCTCGCGGCGGACCGTACGGACCGTCGCGACGACCAGGATCCACACCAGGCTGCACGGCACGAGGACCTTCCAGCCGAACTGCATGAACTGGTCGTACCGGAGCCTGGGCAGCGTGCCGCGGAGCCAGATGAAGACGAACAGTGCCATGGCGACCTTGATCACGAACCACAGGATCGGCCACCAGCCGGAGTTCGCACCGTGCCACAGCGTGCCGATGCCGAACGGGGCACGCCAGCCGCCGAGGAACAGCGTCGTGGCGAGCGCGGAGACCGTCACCATGTTGATGTACTCGGCGAGGAAGAACAGCGCGAACTTCAGCGACGAGTACTCGGTGTGGAACCCGCCGACCAGCTCGGACTCGGCCTCGGGCAGGTCGAACGGGGCCCGGTTGACCTCGCCGACCGCCGAGATCGCGTAGATCACGAAGCTCGGCGCCAGCACGATGCAGTACCAGAAGCTGTCCTGCTTGGCCACGATGTCACCGGTCGACAGGGATCCGGCGGTGAAGAAGACCGCGACGATCGACAGTCCCATCGAGACCTCGTAGGAGATCATCTGGGCCGCCGAGCGCAGACCGCCGAGCAGCGGGTACGTCGATCCGGACGCCCAGCCGGCGAGCACGATGCCGTAGACGCCGAGCGACGAGCAGGCCAGCACGTAGAGCACGCTGACCGGGAAGTCGGTGAGCTGGAGTGCCGTCTGGTGACCGGCGATCGACACCTTCGGACCGAGCGGGATCACCGCGAACGCCATGAAGGACGGCACGCAGGCGACGACCGGGGCGATGAAGAACACCGCCTTGTCCGCCATCGTCGGCATGATGTCTTCCTTGAACGCGAGTTTCAGGCCGTCCGCGAGGCTCTGGAGCAGGCCCCACGGTCCCACCCGGTTCGGGCCGGGCCGCACCTGCATCCACGCGACGACCTTGCGCTCGGCGACGATCGTGGCCAGCGTCATCACGACGAGGAACACGAAGATCGCCAGCACCTTGCACAGCAGCAGCCACAGCGGGATGCCACCGACGTTGGCGAACAGGAAGCCGAGCCAGGACGTCCAGCCCGAGGAGTTGATGTCGTAGGCGGCACCAGCGAGCGGCGTGCTCATCACAGTCCCCCAGCGGTGGTTGCGGGTGCGAGGCGGACCAGCGATCCGGCGTCGGCGGCCAGGGTCCGGCGCACGGTGGATCCCGTGGAGTTGGCTGGCAGCCACACGACCCGGTCCGGCATGTCGGTGACCGCGACCGGCACGGTGACCGTTCCCCGGCCGGTCGACACGCTGATCAGATCGCCCGGTGCGACGCCGACCTCGGCCGCGGTGGCGGCGGAGACGTGCGCGTAGGCGGTCCGGGCGGTGCCGGCCAGGTGTTCCTCGTTGTCCTGCAGGCTGCCGAGGTCGAGCAGGTGCCGCCAGGTCGAGAGGACGGCCTCGCCGGGTCCGGGCACGGGCCGCTCGGCGATCGGGTGCGAGGAGAACACGGGCCGCCGGGCCGCCGTCGTCGTGGCCAGCCCGCCGATCTCCGTGCGGATCCGCGTGACGTCGTGGACACCGAGGCCTGCGGCCAGGCCCATCTCGTCGGCGATCGCGCCGAGGACCTTGGCGTCCGGGAGCGCCCCGGTGCCCTGCAAAGTGATCTCGAACGAGCGCGGCCGGCCCTCCCAGTCCAGGTAGGTACCCGCCTTCTCGACCGGCGGCGCGACGGGCAGGACCACGTCGGCGTGCTCGGTCACCGCGCTGGCCCGCATCTCCAGGCTCACCACGAAGCCGACCGACGCGAGCGCTGCCTCGGCGGCGGCCGGATCGGTCAGGTCACCGGGATCGACACCGCCGACGACCAGCGCCGCGAGGGATCCGGACGCGGCCGCGGCGATGATCCCGTCGGTGTCCAGCCCCGGCTCGGACGGCAGTTCGCCCTCGGCCAGTCCCCAGGCGCGCTCCAACTCGCCACGGCCGGACGCGTCGGTCACCGGGCGCCCGCCCGGGAGCAGACCCGGCAGCAGCCCGGCCTCGATCGCGCCCCGCTCGCCAGCCCGGCGAGGGATCCACGCGATCCGCGCACCGGAGATGTCCGCCAGCCGGACCGCGGCCGACAGCGCGCCCGGGATCGAGCCCAGCCGCTCGCCGACCAGGATGACCGCGCCGGGTGCCCCGAGGGCCTCGGCGACGTCCGCGAGTTCGCCCCGGGGTCCGCCGCCGGTCAGCGCGTCGAGCACCTTCGGCTCGGCGCCGGGCACCGCCTGGATCAGCGTGCCGCCGAGCTTCGCGAGCCCGGCGCTGACCAGCGGGGCGACGGAGTAGACCCGCAGCCCGCTCTTGCGGAACGCCTTGCGCAGCCGCAGGAAGACGATCGGCGACTCCTCCTCCGGCTCGAAGCCGGCCAGGAGCACGGTGGGCGCGGCTTCCAGATCCGCGTAGGTGACTCCGCCGGTCTCGGGGGTGACCCCGGCGACGTAGGCGGCCAGGAACTCGGCCTCCTCGGCGGAGTGCGGCCTGGCCCGGAAGTCCACGTGGTTGGTGCCCAGCGCGACGCGGGCGAACTTGGAGTACGCGTAGGCGTCCTCGGCGGTGACCCGGCCGCCGGCCAGGACGCCGACCCCGCCGCGGTCCGCCGCCTCGCGCAGCCCCTCGGCCGCGCGCTCGATCGCCTCGGTCCAGGACGTGCGCTCCAGCTCACCGGCCGCGTTGCGGATCAGCGGGTACGTGAGCCGGTCGATCGCCCTGGCGTAGGTGAACGCCCAGCGGCCCTTGTCGCAGTTCCACTCCTCGTTGACCAGCGGATCGTCCCCGGCCAGGCGGCGCAGGACCGTGCCCCGGCGCCAGTCGGTCCGCATCGCGCAGCCGGACGCGCAGTGCTCGCAGGCGCTCGGCGTGGACACCAGGTCGAACGGGCGGGCCCGGAACCGGTAGGCCGCACCGGTGAGCGCCCCGACCGGGCAGATCTGGACGGTGTTACCGGAGAAGTAGGACTGGAACGGCTGGTCCTCGTAGATGCCGACCTGCTCCAGCGCCCCGCGCTCGAACAGCTCGATGAAGGGGTCGCCGGCGATCTGCTGGCTGAAGCGCGTACACCGGGCGCAGAGGACGCAGCGCTCGCGGTCCAGGAGCACCTGGGACGAGATCCGCAGCGGCTTGGGGTAGGTGCGCTTGACCTCGCGGAACCGGGACTCGGCCGCGCCGTTGCTCATCGCCTGGTTCTGCAGGGGACACTCGCCGCCCTTGTCGCAGACCGGGCAGTCCAGCGGGTGATTGATCAGCAGCAGCTCCAGCGTGCCCCGCTGCGCCTTCTCGGCGACCGGGCTGGAGAGCTGGGTCTTGACGATCATCCCCGGCGTGACCGTCGAGGTGCAGGCGGCCAGCGGCTTGCGCTGCCCCTCCACCTCGACGATGCACTGGCGGCAGGCGCCCACCGGTTCGAGCAGCGGGTGGTCGCAGAACCGCGGGATCTGGATACCCAGTTGCTCGGCGGCCCGGATGATCAGGGTGCCCTTCGGCACCGTCACCTCCAGGCCGTCGATCGTGAGGGTCACGCCCTCCGGGTCTCCAGCGACGGCGAGGGATTTCTCGGGAGCAAGAGTCATGGTCAGTGCGCTCCTGCGGTGGCGTGAACGGGAACGTTGCCGAGCGGGCAGCGCCCCTCGCGGACGTGCGCGATGTACTCGTCCCTGAAGTACTTGATGGACGAGACGACCGAGCTCGTGGCGCCGTCACCCAGCGCGCAGAAGGACCGGCCGAAGATGTTGTCGCAGATGTCGAGCAGGGTGGCGAGGTCTTCCTCGGTGCCCTCGCCGTTCTCCAGCCGGCGCAGCACCTGGACCATCCAGTAGTTCCCCTCGCGGCACGGGGTGCACTTGCCGCAGGACTCGTGCGCGTAGAACTCGATGAACCGCAGCGTGGCCCCGACGATGCAGATGGTCTCGTCGAAGACCATCACGGCGGTGGTGCCGAGCATGGATCCGGCGGCCGCGGCGCCCTCGAAGTCCAGCGGGACGTCGAGGTGCTCCGCGGTGAAGTACGGGGTCGAGGATCCGCCCGGGGTCCAGAACTTGAGCTGGTGACCGTCGCGGACGCCCCCGGAGAGTTCCAGTAGCTGGCGCAGCGTGATGCCGAGCGGGCACTCGTACTGGCCGGGATTCTTCACGTGCCCCGAGATCGAGTAGATCTTCGGGCCGGGCGACTTCTCGGTGCCCATCGACTTCCACCAGTCGGCGCCGCCGAGCACGATGTACGGCACGCTGGCGAGGGTCTCGACGTTGTTGACGACCGTCGGTGCCTCGTACAGGCCGTGGGTGGCCGGGAACGGGGGCTTGAGGCGCGGCTGGCCGCGGTAGCCCTCCAGGCTCTCCAGCAGCGCCGTCTCCTCGCCGCAGATGTACGCGCCCGCTCCGGCGTGGACGGTCAGCTCGCAGTCGAACCCGCTGCCCAGGATGTTGCGCCCGAGGTAGCCCCGCGCGTACGCCTCGCGGACCGCCGACTGCAGCCGCCGGTAGGCGTGCACCGCCTCGCCGCGGACGTAGATGAAGGCGTGGTTCGCGCGGATCGCGTACGCGGCGATCACGATGCCCTCGATCAGCCCGTGCGGATCCGCCATCATGTACGGCAGGTCCTTGCACGTTCCCGGCTCGCCCTCGTCGGCGTTGACCACGAGGTAGTGCGGTCGTCCGTCGCCCTGCGGGATGAAGCCCCACTTGAGGCCGGTCGGGAAGCCAGCGCCCCCGCGTCCGCGCAGGCCCGACTCCTTGATCAGCGCGATCAGCTCGTCCGGGTGCGCGGCGAACGCCTTGCGCAGCGCGGTGTAGCCGTCGAGGCGCTCGTAGGTGGAGAGCTTCCACGCGTCCGGCGAGAGCCAGCGCTTCGTCAGCACCGGCGTGAGGAGTTCCTCGGTCACTTCTTGTCTCCCTCGCGGGGGTCGTTCGCGCCGGCCGGGGTGTCACCCGCGGGCTTGCGGTCGACGGCGGGCTTGGGCGCGGCCGGGGGCGGCGTGGTGGCCTTCGGCGCGACCGGCGGGATCGGCGTGTTCGGATCGAAGTTCGGCACCGACACCCCCGTCCGCTCGGCGAGCCGGTTACCGGCGAGGGTGGGCTCACCGGCCGGGCCGTCCGCGATGCCTGGGTCCTTGTCCGCGTGGAACCCGGCGAGCTGGAGCGAGATCTCCTTGAACGAGCAGAGCCGCGCGCCCCGGGTGGGCTGCGGCCGCTCGCCGTTCTGGAGCTGCTTCACCAGTTCGAGCGCCTGGCCCGAGTCGACCTGGTCGTAGAACTCGTAGTTGACCGTCAGCACCGGCGCGTAGTCGCAGGCCGCGAGGCACTCGGCGTGCTCCAGCGTGATCTGGCCGTCCGGAGTGGTCTGGTCGTGGCCGACGCCGAGGTACTCCGAGAGCACCTCGTACGCCTTCTGGCCGCCGAGCACCCCGCACATGGTGTTCGTGCAGACGCTGACCAGGTACTCGCCGACCGGGCGGCGCTTGTACATGGTGTAGAAGGTGGCGACGGCTCCGACCTCGGCCTTGGTGAGCCCCAGCTCGGCCGCGCAGAACGCGATCCCCTCGGGGCTGACGTACCCGTCGGCGGACTGCACGAGGTGCAGCATCGGCAGCAGCGCCGAGCGCTCGCGGCCCACCGGGTAGCGGGCCTTGATCTCGTTCGCCTTCGCCCGCAGCTCGACCTGGACCTCCTCGGTCCCCGTCGGCCGGACGGCCCTGTCTGGCGTTGCATCTACTGACATCAGCGGTCCACTCCACCCATCACGGGGTCCAGCGAGGCGCCGGCGGCGATTACGTCGGCGATGGGGGCGCCCTCGACCATCGCCGGGAACGCCTGCAGGTTCACGAACGAGGGGTCGCGCACGTGGACGCGGTACGGCCTGGTTCCGCCGTCGCTGATCACGTGGAAGCCCATCTCCCCGCGGGGGGACTCGATCGGCACGTACACCTGCCCGGCCGGGACCCGGAAGCCCTCGGTCACGAGCTTGAAGTGGTGGATCAGGGCCTCCATCGACTGGCCCATGATCTTGCGGACGTGTTCGAGGGAGTTGCCCAGTCCGTCCGCGCCGAGCGCGAGCTGCGCGGGCCAGGCGATCTTCTTGTCCTCGACCATGACCGGTCCCGGCTTGAGCCGGTCCAGCGCCTGCTCGATGAGCTTGAGTGACTCGCGCATCTCGCCCAGCCGGACGTGGTAGCGGCCCCACACGTCGCCGCTCGTCCGGGTCGGCACGTCGAACTCGTAGTTCTCGTAGCCGCAGTACGGCTCGGTCTTGCGCAGGTCCCACGGCAGACCGGCGGCGCGGAGCACCGGTCCGGTGGTGCCGAGGGCGATGCAGCCGGTGACGTCGCGGTAGCCGACGTCCTGGGTGCGGCGCTGCCAGATCGGGTTGCCGGTCAGCAGGTCCTCGTACTCGGCGAGGCGCTTGGGCATGAAGGCCAGGAACTCCCGGATCTTCGCCTCGGCGCCCGGCGCGAGGTCGATCGCGACCCCGCCCGGCCGGACGTACGCCATGTTCATGCGCAGGCCCGTGATCAGCTCGAAAATGTCCAGGATGAACTCACGCTCGCGGAAGCCGTAGATCATCATCGACAGCGCGCCGAGTTCCATGCCGGTCGTCGCGAGCCAGACCAGGTGGCTGGACACCCGCTGCAGTTCCATCATCAGCACGCGGATCGTCGTGGCCCGCTCCGGCACCTCGACGCCCAGCAGCTTCTCCACGGCCAGGCAGTAGCCGGTCTCGTTGAAGATGTTGGACAGGTAGTCCATGCGGGTGACGAGGGTCGTGCCCTGGGTCCAGTTGCGGTACTCGGTGGTCTTCTCGATGCCCGTGTGCAGGTAGCCGATGACCGTGCGGGCCTCGGTGACGGTCTCGCCCTCCAGTTCGAGGACGAGCCGGAGCACCCCGTGCGTCGACGGGTGCTGCGGGCCCATGTTGACGACCAGGCGCTCCTCGTGGAGCGGGTCGCCGCCGGGGATCGTGTCCCAGTCGCCGCCGGTGACCGTGTAGACCCGGCCCTCCGTGGTCTCCCGGGAACCCGCCGCGTACGGATCGGTCGAGGTCGTCACTTGTAAGCCCTCCGGGTGTCCGGCGGCGGGATCTCGGCGCCCTTGTACTCCACCGGGACTCCGCCGAGCGGGTAGTCCTTGCGCTGGGGGAAGCCGTCCCAGTCGTCCGGCATGAGGATCCGGGTGAGGGCCGGGTGCCCGTCGAAGATGATCCCGAACATGTCCCAGGTCTCCCGCTCCTGCCAGTCGGCGGTCGGGTAGATGCTGGTCACGCTCGCGACGTGAGGGTTGTCGAGCGGCACCGCGGTCTCCAGGCGGATCCGCCGGCGGTACGTCATCGACGTGAGGTGATAGGCCACGTGCAGGCGGTTCGGATCGTCGGGGTTCGCGTCGAGGTAGTCCGCCCCGGACACCGACGAGCACAACTCGAACCGCAGCGCCGGATCGTCCCGCAGCGCCCTGGCGACTTCGAGCACCTTGCCGGGCTCGACGTAGAGAGTGAGCTCACCGCGGTCGACGACGATCCGGTAGATCGCCTCGCCGAAGCCCGGGTAGGCCTCTTGCAGCGCACCGGTCACCTCGTCGAAGTACCCGCCGTACGGGGCCGGGCTGCTGTGCGGATCCGCGCGGTGGCGCACCAGTCCGCCGAAGCCCGAGGTGTCCCCACTGCCCGCGACGCCGAACATGCCCCGCTGCTCGGTCCGCCCGATCTCCGGATCCGGCGCCGTAGCCCCAGGACCCTCGCTCATTTCACTCATTTGCGCGTGCCCATCTCGATCCGCAGCTGCTCGGCGTTGCCGTCCTCCACTGCGCGTTCCCACTGCTTACGGCGGGTCTTGTCGAACCGGTACGACGACGGCATCTCGCCGGGGCGCAGCACCTTCTCGCTGCCGTGGGCCGCGAGCTCCTTCAGCTCGCGGGCGGCCTTGCGGTTCAGCGGCTCGGCCATGATCTTCTCGTGCAGGCGCAGGATCGCGTCGATCAGCATCTCCGGGCGGGGCGGGCAGCCGGGCAGGTACACGTCGACGGGCACGACATGGTCGACGCCCTGGACGATCGCGTAGTTGTTGAACATGCCGCCGCTGGACGCGCACACACCCATGCTGAGCACCCACTTGGGCTCGGGCATCTGGTCGTAGATCTGCCGCAGGACCGGCGCCATCTTCTGGCTCACCCGTCCGGCGACGATCATCAGGTCGGCCTGCCGCGGCGAGGCGCGGAACACCTCCATGCCGAAGCGGCCGAGGTCGTACCGGGCGGCGCCGGTCGTCATCATCTCGATCGCGCAGCACGCCAGGCCGAAGGTCGCCGGCCACAGCGAGGACTTGCGCGTCCAGTTGACGAGCTTCTCCACGCTGGTCAGCAGAACCCCGCTGGGGATCTTCTCTTCCAGGCCCATGGTGTCTTTTCTTCCGCTCCCGGCCGCGAGGCCTGACTTGTCTAGTCCCAGTCCAGCCCGCCGCGGCGCCAGACGTAGGCGTACGCGACGAACACGGTGACGATGAACAGCACCATCTCGACCAGCCCGAATATGCCCAGTGACTCGTTCGCCACCGCCCACGGGTACAGGAAGATGATTTCGATGTCGAAGATGATGAAGAGCATGGCCGTCAGGTAGTACTTGACCGGGAAGCGGCCACCACCGATCGGCTGCGGCGTCGGCTCGATGCCGCACTCGTAGGCATCCAGCTTCGCGCGGTTGTACCGGCGGGGCCCGATGTACGGCGCCGCGGCCACCGAGCCGAGAGCGAACGCGAAGGCGAGCACGAACAGCGCCACGATCGGGACGTACGGCGCAAGTGATGCCGATGACATCGCGGTCCTCGTCCTCTCTGTCCTCGGTTGGAGTTGTTGACGGCAAGTTAACTCAAGGCGCTGCGGACCAAGCGACCGGCCCGCCGATCCCGGCGTCGCGGACTTCTCACACGGCCGGGGCCAGCTTGGTCAGCGCGTTGATCACGCGGTCCATGGCGTCACCGCCACGGGGGTCCGTCAGGTTCGCGAGGAGCTTGAGGACCAGCTTCATCAGGACCGGCCGCGGCAGCCCGTGGCGGGTCGCCAGGCGCATCACTTCCGGCCGGCCGATGATCTTCACGAACATCCCGCCGAGCCGGTAGTAGCCGCCGTAGGTATCGGCCAGGACCTGCGGGTATCCGTGCAGCGCCCGCTCGCGGGAGAGCCCGGCCGGGCGTGCTAAGGCCTGTGCGGCGATCTCCGCGGCGATCTCGCCGGACTCCATGGCGTAGGCGATGCCCTCGCCGTTGAACGGGTTGACCATGCCCCCGGTGTCGCCGACGAGCATCAGCCCACGGGTGTAGTGCGGCTTGCGGTTGAAGCCCATCGGCAGGGCCGCGCCCCGGATCGGGCCGGTCGCGTTCTCCTCGGTGTAGCCCCACTCCTCGGGAAGGCCGCCGAGCCAGTCCGTGAGCATCTTGCGGTAGTCGACGTGCTGGAAGGCCTTGGACGTGTTGAGGATCCCCAGGCCCACGTTGGACCGTCCGTCGCCGAGCCCGAAGATCCAGCCGTAGCCGGGCAGCAGGTGTGGCTCGGCGCGGGTGTTGTCCCA
Organism: Actinomycetes bacterium; assembly: GCA_025963185.1. Taxonomy (GTDB): domain Bacteria; phylum Actinomycetota; class Actinomycetes; order Mycobacteriales; family Cryptosporangiaceae; genus RYN-140. The sequence goes on along the minus strand of JAOPVE010000239.1, from coordinate 5,593 downwards.
CAGCTCCAGCCAGGATTCGAGGTAGTCGTCGTCGTGCCGGGGGCTGGTGTAGTACCGCCGCACGGCCACGCCCATCGGACGGTCGTCGCGCTTGGCGATCCCCACGCTGAGCGCCAGTCGGCCGGACACCCCGTCGGCGGCGATGACCAGCGGCGCGGTGTAGGTGGCCGGGGCCTTCTCCTTGCCGATCACGGCGGTGACCCCGGTGATCCGCCCGGCCGCGTCCTGGGTCGCCCCGGTGACGTTCGTGAGCGTCTGCATCCGCGCCCCGGCCTTCACGGCGGCCTCGGCGAGCGTCTGGTCGAAGTCCAGGCGGGTGCGGGTCAGCCCGTAGTTGGGGTACTCGGCGAGGTCGGGCCAGTCGAGCTGGATCCGGCTGCCGCCGCCGATCACGCGCAGGCCCTTGTTGCGCAGCCAGCCCGATCCCTCGGACGTGTCCACGCCCATCTTCACGAGTTGCTTCACCGCGCGCGGGGTCAGCCCGTCGCCGCAGACCTTCTCGCGCGGGAACTCGGTCTTCTCCAGCAGCAAGACGTCGAGCCCTGCGCTGGCCAGGTGGTATGCGGCCGCGGACCCGCCAGGGCCCGCGCCGACGACGATGACGTCGGCCTCGCCGGTACGCCCGGGGGCCGACTCGCGGGCGGCGGAGGTGACTGTCACGACGGCCTCTCGACGAGCTTGTGATTTCCTTCACGAGCGTTTTCGGCCGAAGCCTACGCCCCGGCAGCACGACCACCTGGGTTAGGCCGACCTAACCAGCGCGTCGCCGTAAACACCGTAAACGCACCAGGACGCCACCCGGCGGGCGGCGTCCTGGGTGAGCGTCTGTTCAGTGGCTGTCGTTGTCCTCGGCGGGCTTGTGACCGAGGGCGCTGCGGAGGCCGTCCGACACCTTGTCCTCGGCGGAGTCGAGCTGGCTCGTGTACTTGTGGCCGGTGGCGTTGTCGGCCAGATCGCCCAGCTTGTCGATCGCGGATTCCACCTGGTCAGGATGGTCGGCGGCCTGGTCCTTCGCGAAGTTGATGGCCTTGTCGAACATGCTCTCGCCCATGGCGCGCTCGTCTCCTCGGTCCGGTGGGTTGCCACCGGCCATCATGCCCGCGCGCCCGGCCCGGCGCTCCCTCGGTGGGGGTGTCAGCGGATCGCGCGGTGGAGCGTCACGATCCCGCCGGTGAGGTTGCGCCACGCGGCCTTGCGCCAGCCGGCCTCGGTGACGAGCCCGGCCAGCGCGGACTGGTCCGGCCACGCCCGGATCGACTCGGCCAGGTACACGTACGCCTCGGGGTTGCTGCTGACCCGCCGGGCCACCTCGGGCAGCGCCCGCATGAGGTACTCGGTGTAGACCGTGCGGAACGCCGGCCGGGTCGGGTGGCTGAACTCGCAGACGACCAGCCGGCCGCCCGGCTTCGTCACCCGGGCCAGTTCGCGGAGCGCGCCCACCGTGTCGCTGACGTTCCGCAGCCCGAACGAGATCGTCACCGCGTCGAAGGATCCGTCGGCGAAGGGCAGGTGCAGCGCGTCCCCGGCCACCAGCGGGACGCCGCGCCCGATGCCCTCGCGGAGCATCCCGAGCGAGAAGTCGCAGGCCACGACCTCGGCACCCGACTTCGCCAGCTCGACCGACGAGACCGCCGTGCCCGCCGCGAGGTCGAGGCAGCGATCCCCCGGGGCCAGGTCGAGCGCGTCGCGGGTGAGGCGCCGCCAGCGGCGGTCCTGCGCGAACGAGAGCACGGTGTTCGTCACGTCGTACCGCTTGGCGACGCGGTCGAACATCGCGGCGACCTCGTGCGGCTTCTTGTCCAGAGAGGCGCGGGGCATGCGAAGAGCCTAAGGTCGAGGAATGGCCGTGCCTTCCCCGACCCGGGTGGTGCTGCTGGGCCTCATGGGTTCCGGCAAGACCACCGTCGGATCGCTGCTCGCCCGCCGAACCGGCTGGCCCTACCTCGACAGCGACGACCTGCTGGCCCAGGCCACCGGCCGGACCCTCGCCGAACTCGCCGCCCTCGGTGGTGAGCAGCTACACGACGCCGAGCGGGACATTCTCGAAGACGTGCTGCACCACGAGGCGCCGGTGATCGCGTCGGCCGCGGCGGCGATCGTGGGCGATCCAACGGTGACGCCGTTGCTCCACCACCACGGGGCGTTCACGGTGTACCTGCACGTCCCGCCCGACGTCCTCACCGACCGGATCGGCGGCGACACCCACCGCCCGTGGCTCCAGGCGGATCCGGCGGCCGTCCTCAAGTCGATGTACCAGGCCCGCGACGAGCTGTACCGCGAGGCGGCCTCGTACACAGTGGATGCGACCGGATCCCCCGACGAGATCGCGCACCTCATCTACCTGCAGCTCCCGCGTCCACTCTGAGCGGCTGCACATCGGGCTTCGTTTGGGGTGAACCGGCGCGGGCGGTCCGCCGTACCGTCCGGTATGGAATCGGGAGCAGTGGTTCTCGGATTGATCGTCGCCTGGATCGCGTACCGCGCCGGCGCACACACTGGTCAGGCTCGCCGCACGTGGGGCGACTGGCGGCAGGCGCGCGGCAACGAGCGCACGTTCCGCACCCTCCGCTGGGTCCACACCGCGACGGCGGGCTGGGCCTGGGTCTTCCTCGCGGTCGCCGTCGCCCTAGTCGTCGGGCTACCGGGCTCCCACTGACGAGCCTCCCGACCTGTGGGCGGAACGCCGAGCCTCCGGTGTCTGGTTGTGGGCTGCTCGCAGGTGACTGGTGCGCCTCGTCCGGCGGCCCGCCCACTCGTGCGTGTTCGGGTGGTGGCGGTCCTCTGAAAAGGTCTTAGGTCTGGTGGACGATGTGGCCGGACAGGACCGTGCCGATGCAGGCTCCCTCGCCCTCCGTGGCGAGCGCCTGGTACGGATCGCCAGCCCCACTGACCCCGAAGATCGCCAGGTCAGCGCGGTTGCCAGGGATCAGGGCGCCCTGGTCTTCCAGGCTCATCGCGCGGGCGCCGCCGAGGGTCGCGGCCTCGACGAGCCAGCGGTCGAGGCCGTCCTCGGGGGATCCCTGGGCAAGCGCGATGCGGCGCGCGGCGGCGACGTCGGCGAGCAGGTCGAGCGACGGGGCGGACGCGCGGGAGTCCGTGCCGATCGCGACCGGGTTGCCCTCGGCGCGATAGGCCGCGATGGGCGCCTCGCCCGCCTCCAGCCGCTCGTTGGATCGCGGGCACAGCGCCACAGCCGTGCCCCGCGCGCGCACCAGGGCCCGGTCAGCGGGGTCGCAGTGGACGCCGTGAGCGATGTGCGAGTCGGCACCGAGCAACCCGGCGGCGTCCAGCTCGTGGACGGGCGTTCGGCCGGACCCGCAGCCGGTGAGCTCGAAGTCCAGCCCGAAGCGCTGGGCGAACTCGGCGAACGGGCCCGTGCCGGTCATCGTGAACTCGTGCTCGTGCAGCGTTTCGGAGCCGTGCGGGTGCAGCCGGAGCTTCTGGTCCCTGGCGATCTCGCCGAGTTCCTTGAGGACCGCCGTCGACAGTGTGTAGACGGTGTGCGGGCTGATGCCGATGTGCGTCACCCGCTCGAGGTGCCCGAGCCAGGCGGCCCGCCGTTCCACCCAGGCGGCGGTGTCCAGGCCCACGACCTCGAAGTACGCGGTTCCGCCGAGGCCGGCCTCGTGCAGGGCGGTGAGGACCGAGGGCTCGGTGACGACGTCCGCGGCGGCCGTGGTGCCGGTGCGCAGGAGCTCGGCGCAGCCCGCCCGGGAGCTGTCGGCCCAGTCCTGCGGCGACATCGTGGCGTTGCGGGCGGGGAACCCGGCGATCCACGGGAAGAACGGTTTGCCGTTGTCGTAGAAGTCGCCGTATGCGGTGAAGTTGAGGTGCGTGTGGGCGTTGACGAGCCCCGGCGTGAGGATCCCGTCCCAGCGGCGCTCGTCCCCCGGGGGCATCTGCGCACGGGGACCGACCGCGACGATCCGCCCGTTCTCGACGGCCACGGCCCCGTCCCGGATCGGCGGCCCCACGATCGGCAGGACCACGGGCGCCGAATGGATCTCGGTCAACTGGCGTCGATCAGCTTCAGTTCCGGGTGCGACTTCGCCAGGCCGCCGCCGGGCAGCGCCGTGGACGCGAAGTGGCTCACGACGTGGTCGTCGACCGGGTCGTTCGCCGGATCGTCGTGTACGACCAGGTGCCGGTCGCGCGTGACGCGCTGCGCCGGGATGCGCCCCGCCGTGCGGATCAGCTCGATCAGCTCCATCCGGTTCGACCGGTGCTTCGCGCCCGCGCTGGACACGACGTTCTCCTCCAGCATCACCGAGCCCAGGTCGTCGGCGCCGAGGTGCATGGTGAGCTGGCCGACGTCCTTGCCGGTCGTGAGCCAGGATCCTTGCAGGTGGGCCACGTTGTCGAAGAACAGCCGGGCCACGGCGACGAGCCGCAGGTACTCCAGGCTCGTGGCCTGCGTGCGGCCCTTGAGGTGGTTGTTCTCGGGCTGGTAGGTCCAGGGGATGAAGGAGCGGAAGCCGCCCGTGCGGTCCTGCACGTCCCGGATCATCCGCAGGTGCTCGATGCGCTCGGCGTTCGTCTCGCCGGTGCCCATCATGAAGGTCGCCGTGGACTCGACGCCGAGCCCGTGCGCGGTCTCCATGATCTCCAGCCACCGCTCGCCGGACTCCTTGAGCGGCGCGATCACGGTCCGCGGCCGGGCCACCAGGATCTCGGCCCCAGCCCCGGCGAACGAGTCGAGCCCCGCCGCGTGGATCCGGCTGATGGCCTCCTCGACCGTCACGCCCGAGACCTTCGCCATGTGGGCGACCTCGGACGCGCCAAGCGAGTGCAGGGCGAGCTGCGGGTAGTTGTCCTTGATCGCCTTGAACGTGGACTCGTAGTACTCGACGCCGTAGTCGGGGTGGTGCCCGCCCTGGAGCATGATCTGGGTCGCGCCGAGGGTCACGGCCTCGCCGCAGCGCCGCAGGATCTCCTCGGTGTCGTGCGACCAGCCCTCGGCGTGCTTGGGTGCGCGGTAGAACGCGCAGAACTTGCACGCCGTCACGCAGACGTTCGTGTAGTTGATGTTCCGGTCGATCAGGTACGTGGCGATGTTGTCCGGGTACCTGCGCCGCCGGACGGCATCGGCCGCCTCGCCCAGCTCGTGGAACGGGGCATCGGTGTAGAGGAGCAACGCCTCCCCGGGCGAGATCCGGCCGCCGTCGGCGGCATGCTGCAGCAGGTCACTGATGTCACGCCCGGTGTCATCGCTCACCCGGTGAGCGTAACGCGGCCGCCTCAGCCCCTCACGCCGATGTGACGCATCGGACCACGCTCGGGGATCAGGCGTCGTAGTCGACTGTCAGTTCCGCGGTCACGGGGTGGGATTGGCAGGTGAGCACGTAGCCGGCCGCCAGCTCGGACGGTTCGAGGGCGTAGTTGCGGTCCATCCGCACCTCGCCGTCGGTCACCCTGGCCCTGCTCGTCGAGCACACCCCGCCCTTGCACGCGAACGGGAGTTCGGGACGGATCCGCAGGGCGGCGTCGAGGATCCGCTCACCTGGGGAAACATCGACGAGGGACTCGCGGCCGTCGAGCCGGACGAGGACCTTGGAGGAGTTCGCTTCCGCCATCGGGATCGCCGAGGTCACGG
>JAOPVE010000216.1 GCA_025963185.1 Actinomycetes bacterium | reverse complement strand
CCTGCCCAGCCCAGCAGCGCGCAGCCGAGCTGACGGTTCCCAGACAGGCTCTTGCAGTCCACCGGGACCGGCGGCGGTGCTTCCCCGCCCGCCGTCGATCCGCCTGCGGTGCGAGCAGCGGACCGCGACGCCCGCTCCTTCGCGGCGGCGTCGGCGCGAGCCTTGGCCGCCCGAGCGGCCGCCTCTGCCTTCGCCTGCGCGATCTGCTTCGCCTTGGCCTCGGCGACGATCTCCGCCTTGACCTGGGTGGTGCGTGCCCCGGCCGGCAACGGCTGGGGGTCATTCGTGTTGGGTGGTGGCAGTTCAAGGGTCTCCTGGCCCTTGAGTTCCTGCGCCGCAGCACTGTCGCGAACGTTCAGCGTGTCGCCGGTCTTGGTGAGGTATCCGGCCGTGAGGCCGACCCCGATCCCGCTGACCAGCACGCCTACGGCGAAGATGCGGACTCCCATGCTCGATCCCCGGATCACTATCCGGCTCACGTGGCATTTCCTTTCGTCGAGCACACAGCGTCCACAAGTGGCAACTGTGTGCACTGGATACCCCGCCGACTGAACGGCGGCGTGTGCGCACGGCGGGGGCTATTCCCACTCAGCCGTTCACGGCGCACACGCCGGGGTAGGTCTTTCGATAAGCCATCAGTCATGGTCGGGACGACACACTTCCGGATGTCAGCTCAGCTTTCAACCTGCACATTTCAGCACAAATCCACGCGAAAGCTCGCACATCTGCATCGTGGCGAGGATATTTAAGGTCCCTATAGGCAAGCGCAAACGGGATTCTGAGCGCTTATCGGGCGTCCACAAGGACATACAGGGACCGTCGAACGAGCACAAGGGAGGCTCGCCGACGCCGCGAGGCCCGCCCCGGCATCGGGACGGGCCTCGCGAATAGTCCGATATCGACTCGTGCGCTACAAGGGGATGTCCTCCAGCATTTCGGTCACCAGGGCGGCGATCGGCGACCGCTCGGACCTCGTGAGAGTCACGTGTGCGAACAGCGGATGGCCTTTGAGTGCCTCGATCACCGCCGCTACACCGTCGTGCCGCCCGACGCGCAGATTGTCACGTTGCGCGACGTCGTGAGTGAGCACCACGCGCGATCCCTGGCCGATTCGCGAGAGGACGGTGAGCAGCACACCGCGTTCGAGCGACTGGGCCTCGTCGACGATCACGAACGAGTCGTGCAGCGAACGGCCGCGGATGTGGGTCAGGGGAAGTACTTCGAGCAGCCCACGGTCGAGAATTTCCTCAACGACGGCGTCGCTGACCACCGCGCCGAGGGTGTCGAAGACGGCCTGGCCCCACGGCGACATCTTCTCGGCCTCGTTGCCCGGCAGGTAGCCCAGTTCCTGGCCCCCGACCGCGTACAGCGGGCGGAACACCACGACCTTCTTGTGCTTGCGCCGCTCCATCACCGCTTCCAGCCCCGCGCACAGCGCCAGCGCCGATTTGCCCGTTCCCGCGCGGCCGCCGAGGGAGACGATGCCGACCTCGTCGTCCAACAGCAGGTCGAGTGCCACCCGCTGTTCGGCGGATCGGCCGTGCAGCCCGAACGCGTCCCGGTCCCCCCGCACCAGCCGGACCGTCTTGTCCGGCCGGACCCGCGCGAGAGCGGACCCACGGTCGCTCATCAGCACCAGCCCGGTGTGGCACGGAAGGTCGAACGCCGACTGCAGTTCAAGGGCCTCGTCGCCGTAGAGGCGCGAGATCTCGTCGCTGCTCACGTCGAGCTCGACCATGCCCGTCCACGGCCGGTCGGCGGCCGCGACCATCTCGGCGCGGTACTCCTCGGCCTGCAACCCCACCGCGGACGCCTTGACGCGCATCGGCATGTCCTTGGACACCAGGACGACCTGGCGGCCCTCGTTGGACAGGTTCAGCGCCACGGCGAGGATGCGGCTGTCGTTCTCGTCGGGCCGGAAGCCGTGCGGCAGCGAGCTGGTGTCGGCGTGGTTCAGCTCGACGCGCAGCATGCCGCCGGCGTCGTTCACGGGGACGGGGATGTCCAGGCGCCCGTGGCGCACCCGCAGCTCGTCGAGCATGCGCAGGCACTGGCGGGCGAACCAGCCCAGCTCGGGGTGGTTCCGCTTGCCTTCGAGCTCGCCGACGACGATCAGCGGCAGGACCACCTCGTGCTCGGCGAACCGGGCCAGGGCACCCGGGTCGGACAGCAGCACAGACGTGTCCAGCACGTAGGCGACGGGGTCGTCGCCCTGATCGGTGCTGGGCGACGGGGAAGAGCGGCGTTCAGACATGGGCTGCTCCCATGGGCGCGCACCCTGGCGCCCCTTCGCTCGACGGCTGCCGGGACACGGCCCGCAGGGCCGGGTGCCGGCCCCCATCTCGACGTATTGCGCGTGAAATCCGCACGTCAGGGCCTCCCGTGTGAGGAGCGGTCCGCCTCACGAGAATCACGGTACGCGCGTACCCCGACAGATTTAGGGCGAACGACGGATCAGCCCGGCGAGCACCCCTGTACCGTCCGCACCAATTCGGACATGAGGAGAGTGCGTCAGCCGCCGTACCTGCGCTGACGGTTGGCGTAGTCGCGCAGGGCTCGCAGGAAGTCGACGCGGCGGAAGTCCGGCCAGTAGGCGTCGCAGAAATAGAACTCCGAGTGAGCGCTCTGCCACAGCAGGAAGCCCGAAAGGCGCTGCTCCCCCGAAGTGCGGATCAGCAGGTCAGGGTCGGGCTGGCCGCGCGTGTACAGGTGCTCGGCGATGTGGTCGACGTCCAGGATCTCGGCCAGCTCCTCGATCGTCGTGCCCTTGCTGGCGTGCTCCTGCAACAGGGAGCGGACGGCCTCGGCGATCTCGCGCCGCCCGCCGTAGCCCACGGCGATGTTGACGAACGGGCCCGGACGGCCGTCGGTGCGCTCGGCCCCCTCCTTGAGCACCCGCGCGGTGCCGGCGGGCAGCAGGTCGAGCGCGCCGACGATCCGCAGGTCCCAGGGCTTCGAGGGCTCGGCGAGGTCGGTGACGAGGTTCTCGATGATCCGGAGCAGCGGGTCGAGTTCGGCGGCGGGCCGGGACAGGTTGTCGGTCGAGAGCAGCCACAAGGTGACGACCTCGACACCCGAATCCCGGCACCAGTGCAGCAACTGCTCGATCTTCGCGGCGCCCACGTGGTGCCCGGTGTTCGGATCGTCGAACCCGGCCTCCTTGGCCCACCGCCGGTTGCCGTCGACGATGACGCCGACGTGCCGCGGCGCGGGCCGGTGCGCAAGCGTGGTGAGAAGCCGCCGCTCGTACGCCGAATAGAGGAGATTCCGCAGACCCACGCCAGGCAGCGTACGCCGTGGGCCCGGCAGTCCCTAGTCCGCTCCCAGGCGGGCCTTCAGCGCGTCCAGTTCGGCCCACAGGACGCCCGGGAGCTTGTCGCCGAACTTGGTGAACCACTCGGTGACCTGCGGGACCTCGGCCTTCCATTCCGCCGGGTCCACGGCGAGGGCGGCGGCCACGTCCGCGGCGGGGGTGTCCAAGCCGGACAGGTCGAGCGATCCCTCGGCGGGGACCCAGCCGACCGCGGTCTCGGTGGCGGCGGCGGTGCCCTCGATCCGCTCGACGGCCCACTTGAGGATCCGCGAGTTCTCGCCGTAGCCAGGCCACAGGAACCGGCCGTCGTCGCCGCGGCGGAACCAGTTGACGTAGAAGATCTTGGGCAGCTTGCTGGCGTCCCCGGTGCCGCCCTTGCCGATCTCCAGCCAGTGCCGGAAGTAGTCGCCGGCGTTGTAGCCGATGAACGGCAGCATCGCGAAGGGATCCCTGCGGACCACGCCCACCTTGCCCGCCGCGGCCGCGGTCGTCTCGCTGGAGAGCGTGGCGCCGAGGTAAACACCGTGGTTCCAGTCCCAGGCCTCGGTCACCAGCGGGATCGTGGTCTTGCGGCGGCCGCCGAAGAACATCGCCGAGATCGGGACGCCGCGCGGGTCCTCCCACTCGGGCGCGACGATCGGGCACTGCTTGATCGGCGTGCAGAACCGGGAGTTCGGGTGCGAGGACAGCTCGCCGGACTCCGGGGTCCAGTCCTGGCCCTTCCAGTCGGTGAGGTGGGCGGGAGGCTCGTCGGTCATGCCCTCCCACCAGATGTCGCCGTCGTCGGTGAGGGCCACGTTGGTGAAGATGGAGTTGCCTCGGTCGATGGTCCGCATGGCGTTGGGGTTGGTCTGCCAGCCGGTGCCGGGCGCGACCCCGAAGAAGCCGTACTCGGGGTTGATCGCGTAGAGGCGGCCGTCCTCGCCGAAGCGCAGCCAGGCGATGTCGTCGCCGAGCGTCTCGACCTTCCAGCCGGGGACCGTCGGCTCCAGCATCGCCAGGTTCGTCTTGCCGCACGCCGACGGGAACGCCGCGGTGACGTAGTGCACCGAGCCGTGCGGGCTGGTCAGCTTGAGGATCAGCATGTGCTCGGCGAGCCAGCCCTCGTCACGGGCCATCGCCGAGGCGATCCGCAGCGAGAAGCACTTCTTGCCGAGCAGGGCGTTGCCGCCGTAGCCGGATCCGAAGCTCCAGATCGCCCGCTCCTCGGGGAAGTGGGTGATGTACTTCGTGTCGTTGCACGGCCAGGGCACGTCCTGCTGGCCCTCGGCGAGCGGGGCGCCGACCGAGTGCAGCGCGGGCACGAACGGGGCGTCCTCGCCCATCCTGTCCAGCACCTCGGCGCCCATCCGGGACATGATCCGCATCGAGGCGACCACGTAGGCGGAGTCGGTGATCTCGACGCCGAACATCGGGTTCTCGGCCGTGAGCGGGCCCATGCAGAACGGGATCACGTACATGGTGCGGCCGCGCATCGAGCCCCGGTACAGCTCGGTCATCTCGGCCTTCATCTCGGCCGGATCCATCCAGTTGTTCGTCGGCCCGGCGTCGGCCTCGTCGATCGAGCAGATGAACGTGCGCTCCTCGACCCGGGCGACGTCGGACGGGTCCGAGGCGCACCAGAACGAGTTCGGCTTCTTGCCCTCGTCGAGCCGGACCAGGGTGCCCGCATCGACCAGCTGACCGGTGAGGCTGTCCCACTCCGCGTCGGATCCGTCGCACCACTGCACGCGATCCGGGGTGGTGAGCTCGGCGATCTCGCGTACCCAGGCGAGCAGCGCGCGGTGGCGGACTGCCACACCATCGAGACCGGGAATCGTCGCCGGAGCACTCATCGGTTCCTCCTTTATGGTCTGCACTGACCAGAAATTCGGCGGATCATTACAGCCGCGCGGAATTTGTGATTCGCTCAGCCTAAGCCTGAGTAATAGAGTTCGCGCCGTCCCGGCATGTGGGATAGCCCACAGCGATCGATTCAGTTGTCCAGAGCCCGCAATTGGGCGATCGTTCACGTGTGCCACGTGGCAGAAAACCAGGCATGTCGTAATCTTGGGGATCGTGACCTCATCGAGCACCGTGGCCCAGCCACACCCGGCCCCGGCGGCGGCCACCCTCACGCGCCCGCGCATGCGCGGCTGGCTCCACTTCTACGCGTTCTGTGCCGCCATCGTGTGCGGCATCGTGCTGTGCTCCGTGGCGGCCACCCGGCCCGGCCTCGGCGCCCTGCTCGGCTGCGCCGTCTACAGCGTCACCGTGTGCGGGCTGTTCGGCATCAGTGCCCTCTACCACCGGAAACTCTGGGGTCCGCGGGGGTTCGCGGTGATGCGGCGGCTCGACCACTCGATGATCTTCGTGTTCATCGCGGGCACCTACACGCCGTTCTCGCTGATCCTGCTGCCACCCGGCCGGTCCACGGTGCTGCTCGGTGCGGTGTGGTCCGGGGCGCTCGCCGGGGTGGCTTTAAAAGTCGCTTTTCCCGGATCTCCGCGCTGGCTCGGCGTCCCCCTGTACATCGCGCTCGGGTGGGCGGCCGTGTTCGTGCTGCCCGACATCATGCACACGGGCGGGGTCACGACTTTGGTGCTACTCGCGGCCGGTGGCGTCATTTACAGCGTCGGCGCGGTGTTCTATGCGTCGAAATGGCCCAACCCCTGGCCGCACACATTCGGGCACCACGAGTTCTTTCACGCCTGCACTTTGATCGCCGCAATTCTGCATTACATCGCCGTTTATTTCGCACTCTTTGCCTAACCGCGGCAACCCCGGCCGGGGGTATTGGACAGACTCAAAAGAACGGCCCGGAGGCATCCCGCCGCCGGGCCGCTCCTTCGTCCGCCGGCCGGCGCAGCCCGCCCGAGACGCGGAAGTGCGGTAACCGCGACCGGCCAGAGCCGGTCGCGGTTACCGCACTTGCGGGTGGGTTCACTCCGCCGGGGTGGCGCCGCCGGGGCCCTCGGCCCGCAGCCGCTCGACCTCCGACATCGCCTCGCGCAGCCCGGCCAGCCACTCGTCGGCGTGCTCGCCGACCAGCCGGACGCTCCACGCCAGCGCGTCGGACCGCGATCGCGCGACCCCCGAGTCGACCAGCGTGTCGAGCACCTGGCGCTCGGCCTGGCGCAGCCGGGTCATCACCGGCGCGGAGAACGTGGTGAACAACTCGCTCGTGCCGCCCGCGGACGCGCCCCACGAGACCTTGCGGCCGTAGCGGTGCTCGGCCTCCTGGGCGATCCGGATGCGCTCGTCCCTGGTCTCCTCGCGGAACCGCGAGATCCGGCCTGACTCCTGCGCGGCGCGCTCGGCGTCCGTGGCGCCCTCGGGCACCTCCGGCGGGGCGACCTCGCCGACGACGATGATCTCGTCGCGGTCGACCTCGATGGACGGTGTGCCGGTGAACCAGCCGTCGGGCAGCCGCCCGGCGATCCAGGCCGGCGCGTCGGACGCGTCGGGCAGATCGGCCTGTTGCCAGCCGCCGCGGCCTCGGCCGCCCGGACCGTGGCCGTGACGGCCCCGTCCGCGACCGGCGAACTCCCGGGCAAATGCTTCAAAATGTTCTCGGTGACCCCTCATGGTCAGCTCCTTCATACGGTGTTTGATTACATGATTACACCGCTGCAACGGTTACGGAACTAACTTTGTTCCACGACATCTACCGGGCTACCGCCGGAGTGCGGCTGGAGCCCGTTCTGCGTGGTTACTGTGCGCCTCTGCCGTGGATGGCTGTGGGCTGCTCGCGGGTGGCTGGGCCGCCTCGTCCGGCGGCCCGCCCACCCGTGAGTGTTCCTGCGGGCGAGGTCCTCAGGATGGGTTTTCTGTCACGGGGCCTGGATCGCCACTGCCAGCGGGGTCTGCTCGCTGCCCTGGCCGAGCGGGTTGTCGCCGAACAGCTCCTCGAAGAAGGCGTCCGGACGGTCGCTGGCCTGGCCCAGGACGTTGCGGCCGATGTCGTTGGCGTCGATGACCACCACGCCCGCGAGCGCCCGGGCGGCCCCGTCGAGGCCCGCCGCGCGCAACCCGTCGGTGACCTTGCCGGTCAGCTCGGCGGCGACCTTGTCCGGCTTGGCGGGCGCCAGCTTGGCGGACACGTTCGCCGGGAACACCGAGTACTCCGTCGGACCGTCGATCGCCCGCACCGAGTGCCCCGCGATCTGGTAGAACAGCCCCCGCTTGCCGACGGCCTTGCCCGCCGCGCTGATGCCGCTGGCGAGCAGGATCCGCGACAGGCCCGCCTCCCGGATCGCCAGCTCCATGGTCCACGGGCTGCCCAGGCCGATCCCGTACGGGGTGCGGACCACGAACTTGCTCAGCGTGCGGGCCCACCACGAGGGCTCGATGTCCCAGATGAAGTACGACCGGCCCTGCGAGATCGCCACGATCTTCTCGCTCACCAGCAGGTACCACGGCTTGGTGAACGCGCTGGCGTACCGCTCGTCGGCCGCGGCGGCCTCGACGGTGGCGCGCACGTACTCGGTGATCCGCTCCTGGTACGGATCGCCCTCGGTGAACAACTCGGTGCGCACCGGGAAGCGGATCCACCGCTCGGAACCGACCGTGATCTCCAGCCGCTTCTCGACGTTCGGCTCCAGCGGCCCCTTGACCCGGACCGGGGCGTCGTCCTCGGCGGGCTTCGGATCGAAGAACTCCCGCGCCCACATCTCGACGGACCAGATCCGCCAGAACAGGTCGGCGTCGGAGTTGCGGCCCTTGATGAAGTCCTCGAACGCGACCATGACCGGCTGCTGGTGGAACCAGGCCCGGTTGACGAAGGACTCCTCCATGAAGACGCCGTAGATCCGGTTCTTCAGGCGGAGCAGCCAGTCGCGGGCCGGGGCGGTCGGGCGGGGCGTCTCCGCGGCGGCCACAGCGGCCTGCGGGAGGGCCGCACGCAGGTCGGCTGGCGATCCGGTGGCGCCCGCGAACGGGGTACGGACCTCGATGCCGAACCGGGCCGACGTGCGGTCCGCGGCCCTTCGGAGCTGACCGTCGGCGCCCACAGCCTGCGCAGCGGTGGCGGGCAGGCCAACCAGCGTCTCAGGATCCACGCTCTTGCGCGCCTTCTTGCCGGTCCCGGCCTCGGGCAGCCCGAACCCGGCGACAGCACCGGAGGGATCCGCGAGCACGTCGGCACCGGCGGACGCGGCCGCCCGGGCCACCGCGTACTGCACGTACGCCTCCAGGCTCGCGACAGGCTCACCCAGGGCGATCAGGAACACGACGAGGTCGCTGGCCAGCGTGTCGGCGTTCACGTCGACCCGCCCGTGCGGGGTGCCAGGCGCGATCACGGGCAGCACCGCGTCGGCGTAGGCGTTCTCGCTCGGATCCAGCGGACCGTAGTTCGCGCTGAACACGGCCTGCTCGCTGGGTGCCCCGGCGACGAGGACGGCCCCGGGCAGGCCGGATCCGAGGCGGGTGGCCGGCCGTTCCGCCCCCGCGAAGGCGCTCGCCACGGCGGCGGCGACATTCACCGGTGCGGCGGCTGGCGCGACGAGGGGCGTCGAGGCCGATCCGGTGTCGGTGATCGTCACCGCGTGACCGGCGCGCACCTGGCTGATCCCGGCGAAGAAGGTGGCCTCGCCGTCGTCCGCGAGCCCGGTCACCACGAACCGCCGGACCGTCGCGAGGTCGGGCCGCGGAACCACCGCACCGGCCGCGAGCAGGGCGATCGGCTCGGACGCGAACACGGTCCCGCCGCCGGAGGCCGCCCAGTACAGCGGGGCCCGGCCCTCGGCGTCCCTGGCGAGCACGAGGGCGTCCGCCGCGGGGTCGTAGAGGGCCACGGCGAAGCGCTCGCCGAGGGATCCCAGGGCCGCCGCGCCCCCCTCGGCGTAGCGCGCGAGTGCGGCGGCGGCCACGCCGGGCGGACCGTCGGCAACGGCGACGGCCCCGGAGGGATCCGCCGCGAATTCTGGATTGTCGGCGCGCGCCGCGAGGCCGGCCTTGCCGTCGCTGCGCACCTCCTCTTCGGCGCCGCGGTGGGCGAGGGCGGCGGCGAGCGCGCGCAACAGCGTCTCGTCGCCCGATCCGTGGAATCCGGCAATGCCGCCGGTGGAGCCGATCATGGAATCGTTGTCTTCCGTCGGGGGCGGTCGGAGTGGGCGAATCCTATCGGCCCGCCCCGGCGGCCCGCCCAATCGCCAGGGGCCGCCCGGCTTCGGAGCAGGCGCCGGCAGGCCGGGCGGCGCGACCCGTCGCGGATCATCCGATGCCAGGCCGCGGATCGGGGGCATGCTGAGCACATGACCAACAAGACCGTGCTCTGGCCCACGCTGTCGTACCGGGACACCCCGGCCGCGATCCGGTTCCTCGGCGAGGCGTTCGGCTTCACGACCACCTCGATGTACGCGGACGAGAAGGACCCCTCGATCGTCCACCACGCCCAGCTCGACTGGCCCGGGGGCGGCGGGGTGATGCTGTCGAGCGCCCCCGAAGACCGCGGGAGTGACCTCGGTGACCGCCCGGTCGGCGCTGGATCCGTCTACATCGTCACCGCGGATCCGCAGGCGGTCTACGACCGGGCCGTGGCCGCCGGCGCGACGATCGCCAGGGAGATGCGCGAGGAGGACTACGGATCGCTCGGGTTCACCGCCCGCGATCCGGAGGGCGTGTACTGGAGCTTCGGCACCTTCGCCGGCGAGTAAACCGGTGAGCACCGAGGACGACCTGCGCGAACTGGCGCTCTCGCTGCCGGGGACGCACGAGCAGGAGGCCTGGGCCATGCCCACCTGGCGGGTCGGCGGGAAGATCTTCGCCGCCCTGAACCCCAAGCACGGGCCCGGCGTGAAGATCGGCCAGGGTGAACGGACCGAGCTGGTGGCCGCCGATCCGGAGAAGTTCTACTGGACCCCGCACGACGAAAACGCCAACTTCATGCGCGTCCACCTCGGCGCGATCGACCGGGACGAGCTGCTCGAAGTGCTCACCGACGCCTGGCGGTTCACGGCGGGGCCGAAGCTCGCTCAGAGGCTGGCCGACAGCTCCTCGACAGTGGTCGCCGGGCGGTCGCAGACGAAGCCGCGGCAGACGTAGGCGGCCGGCCGCCCGTCCACGAGCGGGCGATCGGCGAGCAGCGGCACGCCGTCCGCACCGGGTTGCCCGGCCACCACGACCGTGCCCGGGGCGGTCGCCGCCCGCGCCACCCGCAGCAGCCGCTCGGCGTCCGGCCCGTCGCCGGCCACGGCGATCTGCAGCGGACCGGCGAGCGACGCCTCGGCCACCGCGCACGCCCAGCCCGCGGCCCTGGGGTGGCGGGCGGCGATCCCCCCGACCTTGGCGAGGGCGGCGTCGGCGGCCTCACGGTGGCGCGTCGATCCGGTCAGCGCCGAGTACATGAGCAGGGCGCCGGCCGCCGCCGAGGATCCGGACGGGGTGGCATTGTCCGTCGGATCCTGCGGCCGCCGGACCAGCCGCTCGGCATCGTCGGCGGTGTCGTAGAACCCGCCGGCCCCGTCGCCGAAGCGCGCCAGCACGACGTCGAGCAACTCGCCGGACCGCCGCAGCCAGCGCGGATCCCCGGTCGCCTGGTGCAGGACCGCACACGCCTCGGCCACGCACCCGTAGTCCTCCAGCACCCCGGCATTGGGCCCGGCCGTCCCGTCGCGGGAGGTGCGCCGGAGCCTGCCGTCCACGAGGTGGATCTCGAACAGCAGTTCGGCGGCCCGCTCGGCGGCGGCCAGGCTTTCGGGTTCGCCCAGGTAGATCGCGTGCTCGGCAAGCGCGGAGATGGCTAGCCCGTTCCAAGCCGCGACCACCTTGTCGTCCCTGCCGGGCTGCGGCCGCTCGGCCCGCGCGGCGAGCAGCCGGACCCGGATCGCCGCCCAGCGGCCGTCATCCTCGGGATCCCGGAGAAGCTGGAGCACGCTCGTCCCGTGCTCGAAGGTGCCCTGGGCGGTGACGGTCAGCAGCCTGGCCGCCCACTCGCCGTCCTTCTCGCCGAGCACGTCCGCGAGCTGGGCAGGGGTCCAGACGTAGGTCAGGCCCTCCTCGCCCTCGGTGTCGGCGTCCAGGGCGGAGGCGAACCCGCCCTCGGCCGTCCGCAGGTCCCGGCGGAGGAATGTGGCGGTCTCGGCGGCGATCCGGCGCGCGAACAGGGATCCGGTGGCCCTGGCGAGCTGGGTGTACAGCCGCAGGAGCAGGGCGTTGTCGTACAGCATCTTCTCGAAGTGCGGCACGATCCAGGACGCGTCGACCGAGTACCGGGCGAAGCCGCCGCCGAGCTGGTCGTAGATCCCGCCGCGGGCCATCGCCTCGCAGGTGCGCTCGACGATCGCGAGCGCCTGGTGGTCCCCCGTGCGGGCATGGTGGCGCAGCAGGAACTCGGCGTTCATGGAGGGCGGGAACTTCGGCGCGGATCCGAACCCGCCCCGCACCCCGTCGAACTCCTTCGCGAGCTGGGCCGCGGCCGCGTCGAGCACCTGCGGATCGAACGGCCGCCCCGCCGGGAGCGCGTCCCCGCCGAGCGCCTCGACCACCGCCCTGCCCTGCTCGGTGATGCCCTCGCGCTGGTCCCGCCAGGCCTTCGCCACGGCGAGCACGAGCTGCTGGAAGTGCGGCCGCGGGTAGTAGGTACCGCAGTAGAACGGCTCGCCGTCCGGGGTGGCGAACACGGTCATCGGCCAGCCACCCTGGCCGGTCATGGCCTGGGTGGCGGACATGTAGACGGCGTCGACGTCCGGCCGTTCCTCGCGGTCGACCTTGACCGGGACGGTGTGCTCGTTGACGATCGCCGCGGTCTCCGGATCCTCGAACGACTCGTGCGCCATCACGTGGCACCAGTGGCAGGCCGCGTACCCGACGGACAGCAGCACGGGCACGTCCCGCCGCCTGGCCTCCTCGAACGCCTCGGGCGACCAGGGCCACCAGTCCACCGGATTCTCGGCGTGCTGCAGCAGGTAGGGCGAGGTGGCGCCGCGGAGCCGGTT
The DNA here is from genome assembly GCA_025963185.1 of Actinomycetes bacterium. Taxonomy (GTDB): domain Bacteria; phylum Actinomycetota; class Actinomycetes; order Mycobacteriales; family Cryptosporangiaceae; genus RYN-140. The sequence continues at coordinate 19,505 of JAOPVE010000216.1, read as the reverse complement.
CATGGATCCAGGGTTCCACACGGCGATCGCGGGACTCCATCGACCGCACTGCGGGGCACCGGCGCCGGCCGCCGCGTGATCCCTACTCAAACCACCCCGCTGACCGTGGCTTTCACGGTGTTCTTAGACGGGTGGGGTACACCTGATGAGCAGGAGCTCACTACCTACAGAGGGGATCGGCACAGTGGCGGTACCGATTGCGGCCCGGGTCCTGGTCGTCGACGACGAGCCCGCCGTACGCGATTCGCTGACCCGCACGCTGCGGTTCGAGGGCTACGAGGTGGCCGAGGCCGCCGACGGGGTGGACGCGCTCGCCGTCGTCCAGTCCGGGCACCCCGACCTGCTGGTCCTCGACGTGATGATGCCGCGCATGGACGGGCTGGAGACCTGCCGGCGGCTGCGGTCCGCCCAGGTATACGTGCCGGTCCTCATGCTGACCGCGCGCGACTCGGTGGGCGACCGCGTCTCGGGGCTCGACGCCGGTGCCGACGACTACCTGGTCAAGCCGTTCGCCCTGCAGGAACTGCTCGCACGGGTCCGGGCGCTGCTGCGGCGCTCGCAGCTGGCCACGCCGGCGGGTGAGCCGGATCCGGCCGCGCTGACGTTCGCGGACCTCAGCCTGAACCCGTCGACGCGCGAGGTCCACCGTGGCGGCAGGCCAATCGAGCTGACCCGGACCGAGTTCTCGATGCTCGAAGCGTTCCTGCGGAATCCCCGTCTGGTCCTCACCCGCACGCAGCTGTTCGAGCTGGTCTGGGGCTACGACTTCGGGCCGGGCTCGAACAGCCTGGACGTCTACGTGGGCTACCTGCGCCGCAAGCTGGAGGCCGAGAACGAGCCGAGGCTGATCCACACGATCCGCGGCGTGGGCTATGCGCTGCGGGAGCCGGGATGAGCCAGGTCCACCGCCTGTTCAGGGCGGTCCGCGGGCGCTGGCGCCACATCTCGCTGCGGAACCGGCTCACGATCCTCTTGGCGGCCGCGGTCGCGCTGGCGGTCGTCCTGGTGTCGGTGGCCGTGTTCTTCGTGGCCGGGCGCCAGCTCAAGGGCCAGTTCGACGGGAAGCTGCTCGCGCAGGCCAACGCCGTCGCCCGCACGGTCGAGATCGGGGACACCCGCGGGTCGCTCCCCCGCAGCAGCGTGCCGATCTGGGGCCAGAACGAAACGCCACTGGTGCAGAAGGTCACTCCCACCGGTCCCGAGCCGCTGATCGACGATCAGCGGTTCTGGCTCCCGGTCAGCGACGCGGACCTGAAGCTGATGAACTCCGGCTCCGGCCAGCACTTCGAGGACATCCGGGCCGGTGGCCAGCGCTACCGCATGGTGACAGTCCCCTACCGGTTCGGGATCATCCAGTACGCCCGCCAGCCCGTGGACGTCGACCAGAGCCTCACCACCCTGGCGCTGCTGCTGCTCGTCGTCGGATCGACGGGGGTGCTGCTCGCCGCGGTCCTCGGCCGGACCGTCGCCAGGGCTGGCCTCGCGCCCGTCAACCGGCTCACGGCGGCCGCCGAGCAGGTGGCGATGACTCAGAATCTCGGCGAGGCGATCCCCGTGAGCGGCGACGACGAGCTGGCGCGCCTCGGCACGGCGTTCAACGACATGCTGGCCGCCCTCGGATCCTCCCGGGAGGCTCAGCGCCGCCTCGTCGAGGACGCCAGCCACGAGCTGCGCACCCCCCTGACGAGCCTGCGCACGAACATCGAGCTGCTGATCCGGGCGGACGAGACGGGGCGCGCGATCCCCGCGGCCGACCGCGCCAAGCTGCTGCACGACCTCAACGGGCAGGCCGTCGAGCTGACCTCGCTGATCAGCGAGCTGGTCGAGCTCGCCCGCAACGACGTGAGCACCGAGCCCGCCGAGCACCTGGACCTCGCCGACGTCGTGATGGCGGCGACCGAGCGGGCCACGGTCCGCAGCCCCGGGGCGAACATCGACGCGCAGCTGGCGTCCGCGCCGATCCACGGGCGGCCCGCCGAGCTGGAACGGGCGGTCCTGAACATCCTCGACAACGCCACCAAGTGGACCCCGTCCGGCAAACCGATCTCGGTGCGGCTCACCCGGCCCTGGGACGGCACCCAGTTCTGGGCGGTGCTGGAGGTCGCCGACGGCGGTCCTGGCGTGGCCGAGGAAGACCGGTCGCGGATCTTCGAGCGCTTCTACCGGGCCGCCTCGGCCCGCTCGATGCCCGGATCCGGCCTGGGGCTCGCGATCGTCCAGCAGGCCGTGTCCTCGCACGGCGGCGTGGTGTCGGTGGGCGAGGCGACCGGCGGCGGCGCGTTGTTCACCATCGGGATCCCGAGCCCGGAGCCCGCGACCGGCAGCCCCTGGGCGCCGCCGGAGACCCTCGCGGCCGAGCAGCCACCCGCGCCGGAGCCCGAGGTCCTGCAGAGCCACACTTCCGAAGTGCGGTAACTGCGGCCGGCCGGGACCAGCCGCGGTTACCGCACTTCGCGAGATCCGGCTCACACGTCCTGGCGGCGGCCGAGCCAGGGGGCGCGCTTCGGCCCCATCGGAATCACCGTGGCCGTCGACTGCTCCGCCGCGGACTGTGCCGCCATCCACATCGCGGCTTTGGCCTTGTCGACGTCCATCGGCGGGTAGATGTGGTAACCCTGGGCACCCGTGCAGCCCAGCTGCGCGAGCACGGCCCGCTGCTCGGCGTTCTCGACGCCCTCGGCGATCACGCGCAGTCCCAGGCTGCGGGCCAGCTCGATGGTCGTGCGGACGATCGCCGCGGCCTCGGGCGAGCTGTGCATCGCCGAGACGAACTCCTGGTCGATCTTCACCTCGTCCACCTTGACCTTGGCCAGCACGGTCAGCGACGAATACCAGGTGCCGAAGTCGTCCAGGGAGAGCTGAACCCCGAGTTCGCGCAGGTCGGTGAGGATGTCCTCGATGATCTCCAGCTCGCTCATCATCACCGTCTCGGTGATCTCCAGCACGAGCCGCTCGGGCGGGACGCCGTGGGCCGCGAGCAGGGTGGCGATCTGGCCGGGCATCTGCCGGTCCAGCAGGCTGCGGGCCGACAGGTTCACCGCGACGGGCAGCTCGAGCCCGCCGTCCTCCCAGCTCACGCAGGCGGCCAGCGCCATGTCGAGGATGTGCATGGTGAGCGGGCCGATCAGGTCGGTCTGCTCGACGAAGGGGATGAAGTCGCCGGGCCGCAGCAGCCCACGGCGGGGGTGCTGCCAGCGCACGAGCGCCTCGGCACCGAGCGGAGCCCCGGTGACGAGGTCGATGCTGGGCTGCAGGTTGAGGATGAGCTGGCCGCCCTCCTCCAGCGCGGTCTGCAACTCGGCGGCCAGCGCGAGCCGGTCGATGCTGCCGGCGTCCTTGCCCGCGTCGTAGCTGACCACGGTCTGGGCGGTGCGTTTGGCCTGGTACATCGCGATGTCGGCGCGGCGCAGCAGCTCGGCGATGTCGGCCTCGCCCGGCGCGGTGACGGCCACTCCGACGCTGGCCTCGACGGTCAGCCAGATCTGCCCGAGGGGGATGGGCTCGGCGACGGCCGTGAGCAGGGCAGCAGCGCGGCGCTTCGCGAACGCCGTCGCTGATCCGACGTCGCCGACCACCGGCAGCAGGAGCGCGAACTCGTCCCCGCCGAGCCGCCCGAGTACCTCGTCGGGGCGCCGGGCGGATGCCAGCCGCTCGGCCGCGAGCCGCAGCAGTTCGTCCCCGGCGCCGTGCCCGAGGGTGTCGTTGACTTCCTTGAAGTGGTCGAAGTCCAGCAGCAGCAGGGCCACCGCGAGCGGCTGCTCGGGCTCTGCCACCTCTCCGGGCGCCGGAACTGCTCCGAGCGGCGGCGCTGTCCACCCCGGACGTTCGAGCATCCGCGCCCCGGAATCGAGCAGGTGGGCGCGGTTGGACAGCCCGGTGAGCTGGTCGTGCTCGGCCTCGTAGGCCTTGCGCTCGGCGAGCGACCGGAGCTGTTCGTGGCTCTGCGCGTTCACCAAGGCGGAGGAGAGGGAGTCGGCGAACGTGGACAGCGCGAGCCGCTCGCGCTCGCCGAGCGGCACCTCGGGACTGCGGAAACACAGCCTCAGCTCGCCGACGAGCGATCCGCCGCTGCTGTAGAGGACGGTGGTGAGCACGGTCGGCTCGGCGCGGACGAGGTCACCGCCCCGCCAGATGGATCCGGACGCGTCACCCCGGGTCAGGGCGTTGTCGCCGTCCGGACCGGACAGTTCCAGCTCGACCACGTCGGCGGCGAACAGGGTGGCCGCGCCCACGACGGCCGCGTCGACCACGGCGTTGACGCCGAGCCGGTTGAAGCTGTGGGTGGCGGCCGCGAGGGACTGCCACGCTCGCCGCTCGGCGCGCGCTCTGACCCGCCCGGCGTAACTCTGGTGCAGCAGCCACAGCACCGGCGGGATCACGGCGAGCGCCCGCTTCTCGGCCTGGGCGACCGCGACGACGGCGAACGCGATCGACACGTTGCCGGTGAAGATCAGGAACTTCATGCCCAGGGCGTCGGTGCAGACCGACCAGACGGGTACGGACTTGGACAGGCCGACCGCGGTGCCGGTGGCCAGTTCGGACACGGCCGTGAACATCAGCGCGGCTAGCACGAGCGCGGTGGCCCCGTACACGGTCGAGGAGGCACGATGCGGGCTGACGTGCATGATGACGAGGACGACCCAGGCCAGCGTGGTCGCGATCGTCGCGGCGGCCACGTTGTACACGAGCTTGACCCGGTCGACCCGGATCCAGGCGTTGGACAACGCGATCCCGGCGGCGGACGCGATCACCAGCCACGGTCCGCTGATGAGCCCGAGCGCGACGATGAGCGTCGCCTCGCTCCAGTCCAGGAACGCGGCGCTGCTGCCGAGGCGCAGCCGTAAGCGGACGATCCGGCTGAGCGCGGAGAGGGCGACGACCCCCGCGATGCTCCACCAGCTGGCCGGCGGATTGCCGACGACTCCAGCCACTGCCACGAGCAGGCAACCTACGCCGACGACGGCGACGACGGCCACGAGGAGGCGGAGCTTGCGAGGTAAGGCGGCGACCGCAGCCACGCGAGCAACCTGCATGTCGCACCTCCCCTGCCCTCAAGCCGCGCTGGCGGCCAGGCGCCGCGACATCAGGGGCCATCTTTCCCGATGTACGGCTTCGGCGTCACCCTCGGAATCCCGGACGCCGGGTCAAAGAAAGGTAAAGCGTCTGCATCGATGCGGTAGCCGCGCGTGATACGGACGGGGCTTTCAGTGGTTATTGCCGATCCGCTGGATCGATGTTTGGGGGTGGACGGAACTGCTGATCCGGGAAGCTGGCCGCCGTTCTGAGGACGAACGCTCGGCTCGTTCCCGTCGTCAGGTACCGAACGATGGGGTCGAATGAGGGAATTCTCCGGCCGATCACGAGGTGGTGGAGAACGCCGGGGAGAGAAATGCTGAGTAACACATCAGACACGTAGCGCAATGATTTGCCCGAAGCGGCGCTCGCACTGCCCGCACGGACCCGAATTCAGCGGTGCGATAACGCACCAAGGGGGACATCGTGGATATGACGGCTATGAGCCGCCCGGTGCTGGCACGAGGCGTCCTGACCGTTGCCAGGGAGCCACAACCGGCCCCTGCCGCACTTTCAGCCCCAGTGGGTGCCACGCTCCATGACCTGCACCTCCTCCGTATTCCGTCGCCAGCATTACCCCGGTCAAAAGCGATCAGCCCCAGTGCGTGCCACGCATCACGAACACCTCCCACCCGATCCCCGGACAAGCCTGCCAATAATTATGAACGGCTCCCGGTCGCCCGGCGCCAGTTGCTCGATACGTATGAGATCAAGAAACTCGCCGAATGCAAAGCATTGAATTTCTGGAAGTGAACCAAACCACACCACCACTGATGGGCGGACGCCGGGAAATAGGCGCCGCCTGCGGAAATGGATACGCGGAAGAATCGAAAAATTCTCAGTCCGGCGCCCGCGGACGGTTCGATCCGCCACACTGCCTACTGAAGCCGGTCAGCGCGACGGCATGACCGGCCAACGCTCCGGATAACGGCGTTATACCCTGAGTGATCCCACTCGCCGCCAGGGCTTGCGCCCCGTCTCGACCCTTACTCGCCTCGCCGCTGGACAACATGCGCACTCGCCGCCCGGTTGACAGTGGAGGCACCGATCCGGTGCCGGTCCACGTCGTGGAGTGATGCTCCTTCGCAGTCCGCGGACCCGCTGGAGTGGCGGGCGATCCGATGAGGACGGGAGACGGCCCTTCGGTGCGGGGCACCGTGATACCCAGCACTGACCGGTGACACCACAGAGCCCCCACTCGTGGATCGGTTACGCACGGCCACGAAACTGGCCGCACTCCAGCAGGTCGTACCTGCCGCCCGGCCGTGGGTGCCACCGGCGCACCCCCGCGCGGCAGGAGGCGTCCACAGTGGACGGCAGTGTGGCGGCCGGGACACACCCGGCCACCACCGTCAAACATCGGGAAATACCTCAGAGAAACCCTGGCGCGGGCACTCTCGGCTATGCAGTCTGCTCGCAAAAAGACCTGATAGCGGCGGTCTTTGCGCCCCAGACTATAACCAGGGGCATGCGTTTACAGAATGGCGGATACGAATCTCCGTCAGGTCGTCACTAACGGTGTATACGCGCAAACTCTGCGCAACCAAACGACCGGCTTTGGAGGGACTCAGCCCGATACGGGATGGTCCTTGTCGGCGGCGACGGGCTCGTCAGCGGCCTCGCTGTCCACGGTTCCCCCGGCGGCGCCGGGCTTCTCGAACGAGGACGGCAGCCGCCGCAGGCGCTTGTTCATGTTCCTGATCAGCAGCACCGTGGCGATGGACAGCAACACGATGATCAGCAGGCCCAGCGGCCCGGCCATCGCGCCGCCGCGGGTGTCGCCGAAGTTGTTGACATCGCCGGCGGCGCCCGCGAGCACAGACATCACACTCATCACGTACCTCCAGCGGGGCTCCGGCTACCGAATCCACGGTACGCCCGCCACCGCCCATCCCTCACCCCGCCTCACCCCGCCCACCGCTCCGACCCGCGAAGTGTGTGCCGGTACGCCGGTCCCACGCGGCGGAACCGCACGCACTTCGGCTCGTGGGGCGGCGGGGAGGGGGCACGTGCCCCACGCAGCACCTCCCGCTTGCGACAAGACCGGTGCCTGATCTCGGGAAGTGTGTGCCGGTAGGCCGGTTGTCGGCGGCGCGAGGGCGGGCACTTCGGCCCGTTGGCCCGTGGGGCGCGCGGTGCTGGCGCGGTGGGGGTCAGGCCGGGGAGGAGATGCCGGCGAAGAGGTCGTCTTCGTCGGGGATCTTCGGGAGGAGCGAGCGGACCAGTTCGTAGTCCTCGGTCGGCCAGATCTTGCGCTGGAGGTCCATCGGCACGTGGAACCAGCGGCCGTCGGGGTCGACCTGGGTCTCGTGCGCCCGCAGTGCGTCGTCGCGGAGCTCGAAGTACTCCTCGCAGGGGACCCGCGTGGTGATGCGCGCGCTCTTGGTGTCCTCCCCCTGCCAGTTCTCCAGCCACTCGCCGTAGGGGGAGTCCATGCCCGCCGCGACCATGGCCTCGTGCAGGGCGATGACGCGATCCTTGGTGAAGTTCATGTGGTAGTAGAGCTTCAGCGGCTGCCAGGGCGCGCCGAACTCCTGGTAACGGGACCCGTCGCCGGCCGCCTCGAAGGCCTCCATCGAGACCTTGTGGCACATGATGTGGTCGGGGTGCGGATAACCGCCCTCCTCGTCGTAGGTGAGCACGACGTGCGGACGGTACTCACGCATCAGCCGGACCAGCGGCGCCGACGCCACCTCGAGGGGCTGGAGCGCGAAACAGTCTTCCGGCAGCGGCGGCAGCGGATCGCCCTCGGGCAGCCCCGAGTCGACGAAGCCCAGCCACGACTGGTGCACCCCGAGGATCTCGCGGGCGCGCTCCATCTCCAGCCGCCGGATCTCGGTGATGTTCTCCCACACCTCCGGCCGGTCCATCTTCGGGTTCAGGACGGACCCGCGCTCGCCACCGGTACACGTCACCACGAGAACGTCGACGCCTTCGCGGACGTACTTCGCCATCGTCGCCGCGCCCTTGCTCGACTCGTCGTCGGGGTGGGCGTGGACCGCCATCAGGCGCAACTGCTCGGACACCGGCTGAACTCTTCTCTCGTAGCTACGGCTCTCGTGGCTGCACCGGTGCGCGGCACCCGTGCGCTAGCTGGGAGGATTGTGACTGACGCTGCCGACAATAATCGCGCCCGCCGCCGCGCCATTCCCGTCTCCGCCGAGGATCGCGTGGCCGACCGCCGGAGGATCGTAGTGACCGAGCCCGTGTTTCCCGCCGGGCGGTACGGGCGCCGCCGATCCGGGCGCCGGGCGCCGCGCTGGGTGGTTCCCGCGCTCGCAGGGGTGCTCGTTCTGGTGCTGGTGGGGATCCTGTGGCGGGTGTACGCCAGCGATCCGGGGATCGGCTACCAGGTGCTGAAATACCAGGTCGCGGATCGGGAGGTAGCGATCACCTTCGAGGTCACCCGGCCGGCGGGGCGGGCGGTGTCCTGTGTGCTCCGGGCCCGGTCCAGGGACGGCGCCGAGGTCGGCAGGGAAGTTGTGGCAGTGCCCACGAGCGGCGGAAACGGCTCCGTGGTGGTCACCCACACGCTCACCACCAAGGCCAGGCCGGTCACCGGCGAGGTCGAGGGGTGCGGACTCGATCCGGGCCGATGACACCGCGAGGATCCGCCGGTATGCCCCAGTAGCCCACCGGCGATCCACGGCTGCGGGTTGCCTTCGGGAGTCGATGCGCGCACGGTGGGTGAGGAAGCCCGTGCCGGGCAAGCGGCCCTGACGGCCAAGACGGCCCCGGTATCGTTGAAACTCGCTTCATTGCACCTACTCGCCATTACCCCGAGGAGCACCCGTGTCTACGACCGACGAGGCGCGCGCGACCTGGCTCACCCAGGAGGCGTACGACCGGCTGAAGACCGAGCTCGCGGAGCTCATCGCGAACCGGCCGGTGATCGCGGCCGAGATCAACGCGCGGCGCGAGGAGGGCGACCTCAAGGAGAACGGCGGCTACCACGCGGCCAAGGACGAGCAGGGCAAGCAGGAGGGGCGGATCCGCCAGCTGGAGGATTTGCTGCGGTACGCCCAGGTCGGCGAGGCGCCCAAGAAGGTCACCGAGGTGGCCCCCGGGACCGTCATCACGGTGCAGTTCGGGGACGATCCGTCCGACACCGAGACGTTCCTGCTCGGGTCGCGCGAGATCAGCGCGACCACCGACATCACGGTGTACTCGCCGAAGTCGGCGCTCGGGAAGGCGATCCTCGGGCACAAGAAGGGCGAGACCGTGAGCTACGCGACGCCGAACGGCTCGCGGATCCACGTGACGATCGCGGGCCTGGAGCCGTTCACCGGCTGAACCACCAGGGCAGCCATTGTGGGAGTCCCCGCCACCCGGTAGCGGGGGCTCTTCCCACGCGCGCGATGATCGTTCTCCCGTGGCCGAAGGAGAACTTCCGTGCACGCACGCCGTACCGCAGCGGTGACGACGATCGGCCTCCTGCTCGGAGCGGCGATCGCCGCCTGCGGATCCGGAGATCCGCGAGCAGAGTCACGATCCGCGGCGCAGGCTTTTCTCGATGCCTGGGCGGCGGGCGACCACGGATCGGCGGCCGCGGCCACGGACGCCCCCGGCGCGGCCAAGCCGGTGCTGACCCGCCTGGACGACCAGATCGGCGCGACCGCGGTCCAGTTCGCGCTCGGCGAGAGCAGCCTGCGCGGCCAGGCGGCGAACCAGCGGTTCACGGCCTCGTGGACGATCCCCGGGCAGGACAAGCGCTGGAGTTACGGCAGCAGCCTGGGGCTGGCCCAGAAGAACGGCAAGTGGATCGTGCACTGGGATCCGTCGCTGGTGCACCCGCAGCTCAAGGCCGGTCTGAGCCTGCAGGCCGACCGGGTGCTGCCGCCGCGGGCCGCGGTCCTCGACAGCGCGGGCCAGCCGCTGTTCAGCAAGACCAAGGTCGTCACGGTCGGCATCGAGCCGGGCAAGGCCGGGGACATCAAGACCGTCGCCGGATCGCTCGCCACCGCGCTCGCGGGCAACGGGGTCCAGGCCGCCGACATCGTCAAAGACGCGGCCGCCGCCAAGCCCGACGCGTTCGTCCCGGTCGTCACGCTGCGCTCGGCGGACTACGAGAAGGTGCGCTCGGCGATCCACGACCTGCCGGGCACCGTCTTCCGCGACGGCGAGCGGCTGCTCACCCCGACCCCGACCTTCGGGCAGCCGTTCCTGGGCAAGGTGGGCGAGGCGAGCGCCGAGATCCTCAAGGAGGCAGGCGCCACCTACGCACCCGGCGACACCCTCGGCCTGTCCGGGCTCCAGCGGGCGCTGAACCGGCAGCTCGCCGGGGTGCCCGCCGTGACGATCTCGCTCGCGGACGACGCCGGCAAGCCCGTCAAGCAGCTCGCCCGCTTCGGCGGCAAGCCCGGCCAGGAACTGCGCACGACGATCGACCGGAAGGTGCAGGAGGCGGCCGAGAGCGCGCTCGCGGACGTCAAGCAGGTCGCCGCGATCGTGGCCGTCAAGCCGTCGACCGGCGAGATCCGGGCCGTCGCCAACAGCACGAGCGCCCCGTTCGACGTCGCGCTCGAAGGCAAGTACCCGGCCGGATCCACGTTCAAGATCATCACGGCCACCGCGCTGCTCCAGTCCGGATCGGTCACCGCGGCCAGCCCGGTCCCCTGCCCCGGATCGATCGTCGTAGGCGGCAAGAAGTTCATCAACCACGACCAGTTCGACGAGGGCACGATCCCGCTGAAGAAGGCGTTCGCGCTGTCCTGCAACACGACGTTCACCAGCCTCGCGAGCCGTCTCCCCACCGACGCCCTGACGCGGACCGCGGCCCAGTACGGCATCGGGTCGAGCTGGCGGATGCCGGTTCCGGCGTTCACCGGATCCGTGCCCGCGCCGCGCGACACGACCGAGCAGGCGGCCGACGCGATCGGCCAGGGCACCGTGCTGGTGAGCCCGTTCTCGATGGCGATGACCGCGGCGGCGGTCGCGAAGGGATCCCTGCCCTCGCCCACGCTGATCGCCGGGCAGCCCATCGGCGGTCCGCCTGAGGAGGCCCTGAATCCGCCGACCGTCGCCACGCTGCGCGACCTGACCAGGGCGGTCGTCACCGACGGCACGGCGACCGCGCTCAAGGACTCCGGCACGGTCGCGGGCAAGACCGGGACCGCCGAGTACGGCAGCGCCACGCCGCCGCGATCCCACTCGTGGTTCGCCGGGTACTCGGGTGACCTCGCGTTCGCGGTCTTCGTCTACGACGGGTCGAGCTCGTCGGTGCCGGCGACCGGCGTCACGGCGGCGTTCCTGGCGAACCTCGCCGGACAGTGAAGCTCGCCGGACAGTGAAGCTCGCCGGAAGCTGACTCAGCCGAAGCTGACCTCGTAGCCGGCCTTGCGGAGCGCCGTGAGCAGCCGCTGCGAGTGCTCGTTGCCCTTGGTCTCCACGCTCAGGGACACCTCGACCTCGCCCAGGTGCAGCCGGGCGTCGTGGCGGCGGTGCTCGACGTCCAGCACGTTGACGCCCTGCTCGGCGAGCAGCCCGGTGAGCGCCGAGAGGGTGCCGGGGCGATCCGCGAACCGCACGTGGAAGTGCAGGTAGCGCCCGGCCGCGGCGAGGCCGTGCTCGATCACCCGGTGCAGCAGGAGCGGATCGATGTTGCCGCCCGACAGCACCGCGACGACCGGCGGCTCGTACCGGCGCGGATCCGCGAGCAGGGCCGCGACGCCCACGCCCCCGGCCGGCTCGACGACGAGCTTGGCCCGTTCCAGGCAGAACAGCAGGGCCTCGGAGATGTCCTCCTCGGTGACCGTGGTGATCTCCGTGCGGTGTTCGAGCACGTGGGCGAGGGTGAGCTCGCCGGGCATCCCGACCGCGATGCCGTCGGCGATCGTCGCCACGGAGGTCAGCGGCACCGGCCAGCGGGCGGCGATGGATCCGGGGAAGGCCGCCGCACCGGCCGCCTGCGCGCCCACCACCCGGACCTCGGGCTTGAGCTCGCTGACGACCGCGCAGATGCCCGCGAGCAGCCCGCCGCCGCCGACCCCCACGAGGATCGTCCGGACGTCCGGGCACTGCTCAAGGATCTCCAGCCCGACCGTCCCCTGACCGGCGACGATGTCGAAGTGGTCGAACGGGTGGATGAAGATCGCGCCGGTCTGCTCGGCGTAGCGCTTCGCGGCGACCAGCGAGTCGTCCACCCGGTCGCCCTCCAGCCGAACGTCGGCCCCGTAGGCCTTCGTCGCCGCCAGCTTGGGCAGCGGCGCGCCGGTCGGCATGAAGACCGTCGCGGACGTGCCGAGCAGCCCGGCCGCGAGCGCCACGCCCTGCGCGTGGTTCCCCGCGCTCGCCGCCACCACACCGCGGGCCCGCTCGGCGTCGGACAGCCTGGCGATCCGCACGTAGGCCCCGCGGATCTTGAACGACCCCGCCAGTTGCAGGTTCTCGCACTTGAGCCACGCCGGTCCCCCTGCCTTGACCGCGAGCGGCGCGCACTCTTCCAGCGGCGTCCGGCGGACCACGTTCGCAAGCAGTTCCCGCGCCGCGAGGACGTCGTCCAGGCGCACGAGCGTCGGGTTCTCGGCCATGGTGCCGATGGTGCCATCCCCGGCGGCCGGCTGGGCGGGCGGAGCAGCGGCCGGGTGCGCGGGCGGCGGAGCCGGCCGGTGGGCTGGCCGCTCGCCGGCAGGTGGGAGTGGGCGCGCGGGCCGAGGTGTCGCCCCCGGGACCGCTCGGCGCAGGTAGCCTCGGCGGCACGCTCGCCCGCACGCCGCCGCATCCCGGCGCGTGCCGGGCCGACTGTGGACGAAGGAACCGTGGAAGATGCCCGCTGATCAGTGCGCCGCCCGGCAGGATCCGGGGGTGACCGGCTCGGCCGGACTGTCGCACGAGGCGCTTGTGTACCGCTCCGACCAGGAGTTCCTCGACGGCGCCCTGCCGATCCTGTGCCGGGGGCTGGACCGCGGCGAACCCGTGCTCGTCGCCGTCCCGGCCGAGCGCGCCAAGCTGCTGCGGGACGCGCTCGGTGACCGGTCCGGATCGGTGCGGTTCGAGGACAGCGAGATCTGGTGCGCGATCCCGGGCTGGACCCTGGGCGCGCTGAACGGCTACCTGCGGCGGGACCGGTCCGGGGCGCGGGTGTGGGTGCTCGCCGAGGCGCTGTGGGACGCCGGGGGGCCGGCCAGGGCGGCGGAGTGGAGCCGCATGCAATCGGTCCTCAACGTGGCGTTCGCGAGCGCCACCGCGTCCGTGGTCTGCGCGTACGACGCCGGGGTGCTCTCGCCGGCCACGATCGCCGCGGCCAGGGCGACCCACCCCGGGCTGACCAGCGGCGGCCAGTCGGCGATCTCGGCCGGGTACCAGCCGCCCGCCCAGTACGCCGCGGCCTCCCCGCCCTCGCTCAACTCGCCGCCGGTGGACGCGGAGGCGGTCTCGTTCGACGTCCGCGCGCTCGGATCGGTGCGGCGGTGGGCCCAAACCTGGGCGGACCGGCAGGCGCTCGGCGAGGACCACGCCAGGGACCTGCTCATCGCCGTCCACGAGATCGTCAGCAACGCGGTCGAGCACGGCGGCGGATCTGGGATCGCGCGGTTCTGGGGATCCCCGGAATCGCTGTTCTGCGAGGTCACGAGCCCGGGCGTGCTCACCCACCCGTTCCCCGGCTATCTCCCGCCGGACCTCGGCCAGCCGCGCGGGCGGGGCCTGTGGATGGCCCGCCAGATCTGCACCCAGGTGGACGTGCGGTCCGGTCCCCGGGGTGTGGACGTGCGCCTGACGTTCTCGCGCACCCTCACGGCACCCGCCCCGGACTGAACCGGCACCGCCCCGGAGCGGCCCCGCGGCGGCGGATCGGCGATCCGGTGCGGGCCCGGCGATCCCGGCATAGCGTGGGAGCCGTGACTTCTGCACCCGCTGTGAAGACTCTGGGCGAACTACGTGAATCCGGCCACCGATACCGGGGGGTGAAGGCGGAGCTGCGGGACAATCTGCTGGCCCGCCTCGCCGCTGGTGAACCGGCCTTCCCCGGCATCGTCGGCTTCGACGACACAGTCGTCCCCGAACTCGAACGGGCTCTGCTCGCCGGGCACGATCTCGTGCTGCTCGGCGAGCGCGGCCAGGGCAAGACCCGGCTGCTGCGATCCCTGACCGGCCTGCTGGACGAGTGGGCCCCGGTGATCGAGGGCAGCGAACTGAACGACCACCCGTACGCGCCGGTCAGCGTGTGGGGCCAGCGCACGGTGGCCCAGCTCGCGGAGGCGACCCCGGTCGCGTGGCGGCACCGGTCCGAGCGGTACGGCGAGAAGCTGGCCACCCCGGACACGAGCGTGGGCGACCTGATCGGTGACGTGGATCCGATCAAGGTGGCGCAGGGGCGCACGCTGGGCGACCCCGAGACGATCCACTTCGGGCTGGTTCCCCGTACGAACAGGGGCATCCTCGCCGTCAACGAGCTGCCCGACCTCGCCGAGCGCATCCAGGTCGCGCTGCTCAACGTGCTGGAGGAGCGGGACATCCAGATCCGCGGGTACCAGCTGCGGCTGCCGCTCGACCTGCTCGTCGTGGCCTCGGCCAACCCCGAGGACTACACCAACCGCGGGCGGATCATCACCCCGCTCAAGGACCGGTTCGGCGCCGAGATCCGCACCCACTACCCGCTCGCGCTGGAGGACGAGGTCGCGCTGATCGGCCAGGAGGCGCTGCTGAGCTGGGACGGAACGCTTGGCGATCCGGTGGTGCCCGCGCACCTCGTCGAGGTCATCGCCCGGTACACCCGCGCGGTCCGGGAGGCCCCGCAGGTCGACCAGCGGTCCGGGGTCAGCGCCCGGTTCGCGATCGCGGCCGTCGAGACGCTCGCCGCGTCCGCGGTCCGGCGGGCCGCCCGCACCGGCGAGGCCGCCGTGGCCCGGGTCTGCGACCTGCCGTCGGTGGTCCCGGCGAGCCGGGGGAAGGTCGAGTTCGAGGACACCGAGGAGGGGAGGGAGTTCGAGGTCCTCGGTCACCTGCTGCGCAGGGCGGTCGCCCAGACATTCCGCGGCCACCTCGCCGGGGTGGATCTCTCGGCGCTGCAGGCCAAGTTCGACGGCGGCACGACCGTGATCGCCGGCGACGAGGTGCCCGCCGCCGACCTGCTCCGCCAGCTCGGCACCGTTCCCGGGCTCGCCCAGCTGCTCGAACGGCTCGGCGTTCCGGACGGGGCCGAGTCGCCCGGCCAGGCCGCCGCGGCCGTCGAGTTCGCGCTCGAAGGGCTGCACCTGAACCGCCGCCTCGCCAAGCAGGGCCCGGACACCCGGGCGGACGGGAAGACCATCTATGGCTGATCGCCGGTACCGGTACGGACCGTGGGAGGGCGGGCCGGATCCGCTGGCGCCCCCCTACGACGTCGCCGAGGCCCTCGACCGGATCGGCGACGACGTGCTCGACGGATCCACTCCCGCCGAGGCGCTGCGCCGGTTCCTCGACCGGGGCGCCGACGGGCTGCGCGGGCTCGACGCGCTCCGCCGCCAGCTCCGGCGGCGCCGCGAGCAACTGCGCAGGTCCGGGTCGCTCGACGGCACCCTGGAGGAGGTCCGGCGGTTGCTGGAGGCCGCGCTGGATGCGGAACGGCGGGCGCTGTTCTCCGATCCGGACGACCTCGCCCGGATGGAGGAGGCCGAACTCGACGCGCTGCCCGACGAGACCGCGAGCGCGGTCCGTGCCCTCGCGGACCGGCAGTGGCGATCGCCCGAGGCCGCCGCGGACTACGCGCGGATCCAGGAGCTGCTGCGCTCGGAGGTGCTGGACAGCCAGTTCGCGGGGATGAAGCAGGCGCTCGCCGGGGCCTCCCCCGAGGACATGGCCAAGGTCCGGGACATGATCGCCGACCTCAACGCGCTGCTCGCCAAGCACGCCCGCGGCGAGGACACCGAGCAGGCCCTCCAGGAGTTCCTGGACCGGCACGGCGACTTCTTCCCCGATCGCCCGTCCAGCGTGGACGAGCTGATCGACCAGCTCGCCCGCCGCGCCGCCGCCCAGCAGCGGTTCATGGACGGCCTGACCCCCAGCCAGCGCGCCGAACTGGGCGAGCTCATGGACCAGGCCCTCGGCGGCGACATCGGCCTGTCCGCCGAACTCGACCAGCTCGGCCAGCAGCTCCGGTCCGCCCGCCCGGACCTGCAGTGGGGCGGGGATCCGCGGATGCGCGGCGAGGACGGCCAGGGCATGGGCGACGCGACCAGCGCGATCGCCGAGCTCTCGGACGTCGAGTCGCTGGAGCGCTCGCTTTCGCAGTCCTACCCGGGGGCGACCCTGGACGACATCGACGAGGACGCGGTCGCCCGCGCGCTCGGCCGCCAGGCCGTCGACGACCTCGAATCGCTCCGCCGGATCGAGCGTGAGCTGTCCCGGCAGGGCTGGCTCACCCGGCGCGGCGGCGACCTCGAACTCTCGCCCCGGGCCGTCCGCCGGCTCGGCGCCACCGCGCTGCGCAGGGTGTTCGCCCGGCTCCACGCGGCCGGGCGGGGCAACCACGACGTCACCGACGCCGGGGCCGCGGGCGAGCCCACCGGGTCCAGCCGCGAGTGGCACTTCGGGGACACCCAGCCGCTGGACGTGGTCCGTACGGTGCGCAACGCGGTCCGGCGGCCGGGGCCGATCCGGCTGGAGGCCGGGGACTTCGAGGTGGTCGAGACCGAGCGGCGCACCCGAGCGGCGGTCGCCCTGCTGGTGGACCTGTCGTACTCGATGGCCCTCAACGGCACCTGGGGTGCGGCGAAGTCGACCGCGCTGGCCCTGCACACGCTCGTCACCACCAAGTACCCCGAGGACGACATCGAGCTGATCGGCTTCTCGCAGTACGCGCGCACGATGCGGCCGGCGGAACTGGCGGGGCTGGACTTCGATCCGGTGCAGGGCACCAACCTCCAGCACGCGCTGCTGCTCGCCCGGCGGCACCTGATGAGGCACCGGGACGCCGAGCCGATCGTGCTGATCGTGACCGACGGCGAGCCCACGGCCCACCTCGACCGCAACGGCGAGGCCGTGTTCTCGTGGCCGCCACTGCCCGAGACGGTCACCCTCACGCTCGCCGAGGTCGACAGGGCGACGAGGGCCGGGGTCACGCTGAACGTGTTCATGCTCGGCGAGGATCCGCAGCTCGTCGCGTTCATGGACGAGGTCGCCCGGCGCAACCGCGGCCGCCTGTTCACATCGGACGCCGACACCCTCGGCGAGTACGTCGTCCAGGACTACCTCCGGGCCAGGGCAGCGGCCGGCAAGCCACGTTCGCGTTCCGCGCGCAGGGGGGCGTGACCGGCCGTAAGCTGCCGTCATGCACTTGTTCCTGCTGACATTGCACGTGCTCGCGGCCGTCTTTCTCGCCGGTCCGCTGGTGATCGCGCCGATGACCGGACTGCGCGCGCTGCGGGCCGGCGACGAGCGCGGAGTCCGCGACTCGGTCCGCACGTCGTGGCTGTTCGGGCTGCTCTCGCTAGTCATCGCCGGGCTGGGCCTGCTCGTAGTGCCCACCAGGCCCAAGGAGTACGGCTTCGGCACCCCGTGGGTGATCATCTCGACCACGCTGTACATCCTCGTGGTGGCCGGGGTGCTGCTCGTCCTGGTCCCGGCGCTGCGGTCCGCGGCGAAACTGCTCACACCCGAGCCACGGATCGCCGTCCAGCCCGACACCACCGCCGAGCCGGGGCCCGGCGACACGGCCACCTTCGCCTCCGCGGCTGACACCTCGGTGCTGATCCCGCCGTCGGAGCGCGACCCGGAGATCCGGGCCAAGCTCGACGCCCTGCGCGGCCGGATCGCGGCGACGAGCGGCATCGTCTCGGTGCTCGTGCTGGTCATCGCGGTCCTCATGGTGACCAAGCCCTTCGGCCACTGACCCTGTTCACTGCCGCCCCTTTTCGCCAAGTGCGGTAACTACGGCCGGTCGGGACCGGCGGGAGTTACCGCACTTCGGTGCGGCGCGAGGGTCAGGCGGCGGACTCGGCGGGGAGTTCGTGCTCGGGGATCCAGCCGTTGGGGTGGCGCTGCCACGGGATCCGCGCGGCGATCTGCCTGGCGATCGCCAGCAGCAGGTGCTCGCCCCCCGGACCGGCGACGACCTGGACCGCGGCGGGCAGCCCGTCGGATCGCACCCCGGCCGGCACGCTCATCGCCGGGAGCCCGGCCACGTTCCACGCCGCGGCGTAGGGCGCGAACCGGGCCGACGCGGCAATGTTCCGCAGCCACGAGCGGCTCGACCACGGATCCGCCGGGAGCGGGCTCGTCGCGAGAACGGGCATGAGCAGCACGTCGTGCTCGGTGAAGAACGCCTCCATGTCGGCGCGCCAGCGGTCCTTCGCGCCGGGGCGGACCATGCCGCGGACCGCGCCGATCCGGCCGATCCGCACGTGGCTGCGGCTGCGGGGCTGGAGCGCGGCGAGGTCGAGCGCGTCGGAGTCCACAGCGGACGCCGCACCGGCGAACCAGTGCGACAGCCCCGCGGCGGCCGTGGCGGGCGAGTACCGCGGATCGTCGATCCGCGCCGAATGGCCCTGCGCGACAAGGGCGCGCGCGGCCCTGCTGAGGGCGGCCCTGGCGTCGGCGTCCGCGCGCACCACGGGGATCGGCGACCGGCGCGACACCGCGATCCGCAGGCGGCCCGGCGCGGCGAGTCGCTGACCCGTGGGCAGCCCGGCGAGGACCGCGAACACCAGTTCGGCGTCCTCGGGGGTCGTGGCGAGCACCCCATTCTCGGATAGCCCGTACCAGCTCTCCCCCGCGAGCTGCGACGGCACGACTCCGCGGCCCGGCTTGAGGCCGACGAGCCCGCAGCACGCGGCCGGGATCCGGATCGAGCCCATCCCGTCGGTGCCGTGCGCGACCGGGACCATCCCGCTGGCCACGGCGGCCGCGCTGCCTCCCGAGGATCCGCCGGGGGTGCGGTCGGGCGACCACGGGTTGCGGGTGATGGTGTCCGGATCGTCTGTGGTGGGGAAGATGCCCAGTTCCGGCATACGCGTGATCCCGACGACGATCGCTCCCGCAGCCCGCAGCCGCCGGGCGATCTCGTGGTCGCGCAACTGCGGATCCGTCGCGGTGGCCCGGGATCCGCTGCCGGTGAACTCGCCGCTCACCGCGATGTTGTCCTTGATCGCCACGGGGACCCCGGCGAGTGGCAGCGCGTACCGGTCGGGCCGCGAGTCCAGCGCCGTGGCCTCGGCGAGCGCCTGGTCGCGCCGGACGGACCGGAACGCCCCGATCCGCGGATCCGTCGCCGCGATGTGCCCGAGGTGCTCCCCCACGACCTCCCGGGCGGTCGCCTCACCTGCCCGTACGGCTCGCGCGATCTCCGCCGCCGTCCTGCCGAGGTATCCAGCCATGGGACGCTCCCTCCTGTTGCGCTACGACAGTACGGGTGGCGCCGCGCCGGATCTCGTTTCCGTTGCGGCCCACCGTATTGGCGTGTCGTGCGAGGGGCCACAACGACCCCGCCGACCGCCCCGGAAGTGCGGTAACTCCGG
>JAOPVE010000114.1 GCA_025963185.1 Actinomycetes bacterium | reverse complement strand
GACCTGCCGCCCAAGCTCTGGGCCTCGCTGGAGGCGTTCGGCCCCGGTGCCGCGCTGCGCGCCCGGGCCAGCGGCGGGGCGATCGGCGCATCGGCCTCTGCCACCGCCGCGTTCGTGGGCGAGCGCCCCGGGGCGGATCCCGAGGCCGCCCGCTTCCTCGCCGCCCTCCAGGCCCGCTGCGGCGGACCCGTCCCCGGCGTCACCCCGATCACGTTCTTCGAGCAGTCCTGGACCCTGGTCAGCTTCGCCACGGCCGGGCTCGGCCACACCGCGCCCCGGGCGATCCTCGACAGCCTCGACGCCGCCCTCGGCGCGGACGGCGTGCCCGCCGCCCCCGGACTGCCGTCCGACTCCGACGACACCGCGGCCGCCCTCTACGCACTCGCCCTGCACGGCCGGGTACACCGCCCGGACAGCCTGCTCGGGTACCGCGCCGACGGGTACTTCCGCTGCTTCTCGTTCGAGCGCAACCCCTCGGTGAGCACCAACGCACACGTGCTGGAGGCCCTGGGCAGCTACGCCTCGGGCCGTCCGCTGGAGCGCCGCCGGTACGCGCCCGACATCGCCGGCATCGTCCGCTGGCTGTTCGACGTCCAGGCCGCGAACGGCAGCTGGCTCGACAAGTGGCACGCCTCGGCCTACTACGCGACCGCGTGCTGTGTGCTCGCGCTCGCCGCGTTCGGCGGTCCGGGGTGCGCTCCCGCGGTGGAGCGGGCGTCCCGCTGGGTACTCGGCACCCAGCGCGAGGACGGATCCTGGGGCCGCTGGTCGGGCACCATCGAGGAGACCGCGTACGCCGTGCAGGTGCTCGCCAAGGCGCCCGTGCCCGGGCGGGAGGCCGAGAGCGCGGCCGCCGTCGCGACGGGCTGCGCGTACCTGGCCTCGGGCGACGAGCCGTCCGCCTACCCCGGGCTGTGGCACGCCAAGGACCTGTACGCGCCGATCCGGGTCGTGCAGGCAGCCCGCCTCGCCGCGCTCGAACTCGGCGCGCGGCAGGCGAGCAGGGTCTGACCGGCTCATCGCACCTTCCCGGACGGGCTGACGGGCGGGCCGCCGAGGCGGCCCGCCCGCGAAGGAGATCCTCAGGCCCTCTTCCGCTTGCGGCGGACGGGCTTGAGCGTCATCGTCACCGCGCCACGCGGCCGCAGCGACGCCGAGGCCTGCGGGCGGATCTCCCCGGCGTTCTCGACCGACGGCGTGTACTTGGTGAGCATCGCCGCGACCACCAGCTGGGCCTCGACGGCGAAGAAGTGGCTGCCCAGGCACTGGTGCAGCCCGGCGCCGAACGGGAAGTAGTCGAACCGGTGGCGGCCGGCCGCGCGGTCCGGGGCGAACCGGGACGGGTCGAAGGTGTCTGGGGAGTCCCACGCCTCGGGCCGGCGCTGGGTCAGGTACGGGCTGAGGAACACCGTGGAGCCGCGCTTGATCCGCACACCGCCGACCACGTCGTCCTGCTTGACCGTGCGCGGGATGACCCAGCCGACGGGGTAGAGCCGCAGCACCTCGTCGATCACCTGCCGGGTGTAGGTGAGCTTGGGCAGGTGGGCGCGGGTGACCGGGCCTGGCCCGACGACGGCGGTCACCTCGTCCCGCAGTGCGGCCGCGACCTCGGGGCTGCGCGCGGTGAGCACCCACAGCCAGGTCAGGGCGAGCGCGGTGGTCTCGGTGCCGGCCACGAACATGGCCACCACGTCGTCGCGGATCTGCCGGTCCGTCAGCGTGTTGCCGTCGGCGTCCGTGGCCGACGAGAGCAGAGACACGATGTCGGATCGATCCGCTGGCCCGCTCCGGGCGGCGGCGACCAGCGGGACGATCACCTCGTCGACGGTCCGGACCGCGTTGCGGAACGCCCGGTCGCCCGGCAGCGGGACAGCGCCGGGGACGAATGGCAGCAGCATGCGGGATCCGAGCGAGGTGAACGCCGTGGCGATCGCGGAGCCGAGGCGGTCGGCGTCGGCGAGCGCGATCCGGCCGCCGAAGAACGCCCGGACCAGCGCGCGGTGCACGATCCGGGTCATCTCGACGGTGGCGTCCAGCTTGCTGCCGGACCGGGCGGCGTCCGCGAGCGCGGCGACCCCCTCGGCGATCGACGCGGCCATCGGATCTATCAGCCCGGCCACGTTCTTGCCGGAGAACACCGGGGCGATCAGCCGGCGGGACAGTTCCCAGCCGGGGCCGTCGCTGGCGATCCCGTCGCCGTTCAGCCTGCGCAGTGGCTTCCACAGCATGCCGTCGCGCGAGTAGTGGCCCGCTCCGTCGCGCAGCACGTGCTGGACGTGTTCGGGGCGGGTGACGAGGTACGGGCGGAACAGGCCGAGGCTGATGCGGACGATCTCCCCGCCGGCCTCCCTGCCGATCCGCTCGAAGGCCCCCAGCGGATCGGCGGCCAGCGCGGGCACGGTGCGGTGGGCACCGATGGTCCTCGCGGACCGCACGGCCGGAGCCGGTGGCCTCACGATGGATCCCTCGAGGGCGTGCGGGCGCACGCTCATAGGACGTCTCCTCCCGGCATCGCGGAGCCAGTGGATCGGTGGGGTGGGGTGGTTGGTGGGGTGTGACGGCTGGGTGGCGGTCAGCGCAACTCTCGGTGACCCTGCGTCGTCGCCACGTCACAGTTTACGGTGGACACTCCACTGAAGACCTAACGCGGACCGGACTTTCACCCTCCGCAATGGACTAGACCTTTGCGTACGGGTACGGCCACACGCAGCGTCACCCCGGGCCGGGCGCGGACCGGGCCGGCCGACCACCCCGGACTAGACCGGGACGGACGGCGGCTCACCGAACGTCACGACCGTTGTTCCCGACCGGCGCCCGCGCGATCCGTCAGCGGGTGCTGGGACGGCCGAACCGGTCGGCGCCGATCACGTCGAGGACCGCCGTGATCAGGGCCAGGTGCGTGAACGCCTGCGGGAAGTTGCCCAGGT
>JAOPVE010000075.1 GCA_025963185.1 Actinomycetes bacterium | reverse complement strand
TCATCCGCACCTGCCGCACGCTGGGAATCTCGCCGGTCGCGGCCTTTTCGCGGATCGACGAGAAAGCCCCCCACGTGCGCGATGCCGACCTGACGGTGCTCGTCGAGTCCTACCTGGACGGTCCGGCCCTCGTCGCCGCCGCCCGCGCCGCCGGGGCCGACGCCGTTCATCCCGGCTACGGATTCCTCTCCGAGAACGCGGGCTTCGCGCAGGCCGTCCAGGCGGCCGGGCTCACCTGGATCGGCCCTCCGCCCGAGGCCATCGAGGCCATGGGCTCGAAGATCGCCGCCAAGAAGCTGATGGCCGACGCCGGGGTCCCGGTGCTCCCCGAACTGGATCCGTCCGCGGTGGACACCTTCCCCGTGCTGGTCAAGGCCTCGGCAGGCGGCGGCGGGCGGGGCATGCGGATCGTCCGGTCGGCCGCCGAACTGGCCGGGGCGGTCGAGTCGGCGCGGCGAGAGGCCGAGGCCGCGTTCGGGGATCCGGCGGTGTTCTGCGAGCCGTACGTCGAGGCCGGGCGGCACGTCGAGGTCCAGATCCTCGCCGATACGCACGGCACCGTGTGGACGCTGGGCGAGCGCGACTGCTCGATCCAGCGGCGGCACCAGAAGATCGTCGAGGAGTGCCCGGCGCCGGGGCTTGTGCCCGCTGCTCGGCGCGCCTTGTGGTCCGCCGCCGAGCGGGCCGCGCGGGCGATCGGCTACACCGGCGCGGGGACCGTCGAGTTCCTGCTGGATCCGTCCGGCGACTTCCACTTCCTCGAAGTCAACACCCGCCTGCAGGTCGAGCACCCGGTCACCGAGTGCGTCTACGGGCTGGACCTGGTCGCGCTCCAGATCCGGATCGCCGAGGGCCTGGCGCTGGACGCCGAGCCTCCGGAGCCACGGGGGCACGCGATCGAGGCCCGGCTCTACGCCGAGGATCCGGCCGCGGGCTGGCTCCCCCAGGCCGGCACCCTGCACCACTTCGCGGTCCCCGGAGTCGACGCGGAATTCGCCGTGCCACCCCACTACGGCCTCCGGCTCGACTCCGGAGTCGAAGCCGGATCCGTCATCGGCACCCAGTACGACCCGATGCTCGCCAAGCTGATCGCCTGGGCGCCCACCCGCGAGGAGGCGGCGCGGCGGCTCGCGACGGCACTGGCCGGCTCGCGGATCCACGGCGTCGGCACCAACCGTGACCTGCTCGTCCGCGCGCTCCGCGATCCATCGTTCCTCGCCGGGGACGTGTCGACGGCGTTCGTCTCGCGGCCCGGGCTCATGGATCCGCTGCTCGATCCGGCGGACCGGCCCGTCGCCGCGCTCGCCGCCGCACTGGCTGGGGCGGTGCGCCGCCGCGCCTCGGCGCACGTTCAGCGCGGGGTGCCGCTGGGGTGGCGGAACAACCCGTCGCAGCTCTCGTCGGCGGTGTTCTCCGCTCCGGACGGCGAGCGGATCGAGGTCGGGTACGGGCTCACCCGTTCGGGCTACTCGACTTCGCTGGGCCTCGCGGTCTCGTCGGCGCGCGCTGATCTCGTGGAACTCGTGCGCGACGGCGTGGTCGTGCCGTTCTCCGTCGCCGTGGTCGACGAGGTGTCGTTTGTGGATAGTCCGTGGGGATCCGTGGCGCTCGCCGAGGAGCCGGTGTTCGCGGATCCCGCCGAGGCCGTCGATCCCGGATCCCTGCGCGCGCCGATGCCGGGAACGGTGATCCGCGTGCTCGCCGCCGAGGGATCGCAGGTCGAGGCCGGGGACCCGCTGCTGATCCTCGAAGCCATGAAGATGGAACACCCCGTGCTCGCGCCGCACGCCGGACTGGTCGCGTCGCTGCACGTCACCGAAGGACAGCAGGTGGAGGCCGGATCGGTCGTCGCCATCATCGCCGCTGTCATCGCCGACCCGGAGGACTGATGGACTTCACCGAGAGCCCCGAGCACGGCCTGCTGCGGGAGTCCGTGGCGAAGCTCGCCGCCAAGTACGGGCACGGGTACTTCGTCTCCAAGGCCCAGTCCGGAGGCAAGACCGACGAACTGTGGACCGAGGCCGGGCAGGCCGGATTCCTGGGCGTCTCCGTCCCCGAGCAGTTCGGCGGGGGCGGCGGCGGTATCAGTGAACTGGCGATCGTCTGCGAGGAACTCGCCGCCGGGGGCTGCCCACTGCTGCTCATCGTCGTCTCCCCCGCGATCTGCGCGACCGTGATCACTCGCTTCGGGACCGCCGCTCAGCAGGCCCGATGGCTGCCGGGCTTCGCCGACGGATCCCTGAAAATGGCCTTCGCGATCACCGAGCCGGACGCCGGATCGAACTCGCACAAGCTCACAACGACCGCCCGCCGCGACGGCTCGGACTGGCTGCTCACCGGCCGCAAGTACTACATCTCCGGCGTGGACGAGTGCTCGCACGTGCTCGTCGTCGCGCGCACCGAGTCGTCCGGCCAGTTGCGGCCCGCGCTGTTCGTCGTCCCCGTCGGATCCCCGGGCTTCGAGGCGCGGCCGATCGACATGCAGATCACGTCCCCAGAGAAGCAGTTCACGCTGTTCCTGGACGACGTCCGGCTGCCCGCGGACGCCCTCGTCGGCGAGTCGCCCGACGCCGGGCTCCCCGCGCTGTTCGCCGGCCTCAACCCCGAGCGGATCACCGTCTCCGCCTACGCCACCGGGATCGCCCGGTACGCCCTGACCCGGGGCGCGGCCTACGCCTCGGACCGGCAGGTCTGGAACGTGCCCGTCGGCGCTCACCAGGGGATCGCTCACCCGCTCGCCGCCGCCAAGATCTCCGTCGAACTGGCCCGGCTGATGACCCAGAAGGCCGCGTGGCTGTACGACGCGGGTCAGGACTCGGCTGCGGGCGAGGCGGCGAACATCGCGAAGTACGCGGCGGCCGAGGCGTCCATCGAGGCGGTGGACACCGCGATCCAGGCGCACGGCGGGAACGGGATGGCGACCGAGTACGGGCTCGCGACGCTGTGGGGTGCGGTCCGGGCCGCGCGGATCGCCCCTGTGAGCCGCGAAATGATCCTCAACTTCGTGGCCCAGCACTCCCTCGGCCTCCCCAAGTCCTACTGACCCGCGCAACCTGCGAGTACTCGCCGCACGACCGTTGCGCGCCGCACCTCCCAACCTGTGGGCGGGCCGCCGTGCCTACGGCGCTTTGTTAGCGGTTATGGCCGACCGCCTCCGGCGAGTCGTGCCATAAACCGCTAACAAGGCCACCCGCTCGCCACGTGCGCTGGAGCTCGACACGTCGGCCATCGTGGTTGTCAACATTGGTTGACGGATTCCTCGGTGTCAACTAATGTTGACGGCATGACGGACGTACCCGAGCTCGCCGAAGCCGCTACCAGCACCGATGCCCGTGTCGGACTGCGAGCCGCGCTTGCCCTGCGGAAGCTGGCCGAGACCCTGGAAGGTCTCCAGGTACAGAACGCGCGCAAGCAGGGCTGGTCGTGGCAGGACATCGCCGACGCGCTCGAGGTCAGCAAGCAGGCCGTCCACAAGCGCTATTCGGGGCGCTGACCACCAGGGAGGAACCATGTTCGAACGCTTCACCGAGAACGCCCGGCAGACCGTGATCGTCGCGCAGGAGGAGTCGCGGTCGATGCAGCACGGTCACATCGGCACCGAGCACCTGCTCCTCGGGCTACTCGCCGCGGACGGGAGCACGGCACGCCGCGTGCTGACCGTCAACGGGCTGACCACGGACGGTGTGCGGACCAGCATCCAGCGGATCGTCGCCACACCGGGCACGATCCTCACCGACGAGGACGCCGCGGCACTACGGACCGTCGGCATCGACGTCGACGCCGTACTCAGGCGCATCGAGGAGTCGTTCGGTGCGGACGCGCTGCGAGGTCCGGCACCGCAGGGGCGCGGCCTGTTCCGGCGCCGCGGCAAGTCACGGTTCACTCCGCGAGCCAAGAAGACGCTGGAACTCGGTCTCCGCGAGGCACTGCGGCTGAAGGACAAGCACATCGGGAGCGAACACATCCTGCTCGGCATCATCCGCGAGGGCGAAGGGCTGGCCGCGCAGATCATCACCGAGGCCGGTGTCAGCCTGGACGGTCTCCGCCAGCAGGTGCTCGGCCAGCTGGGCAAGGCCGCCTGACCAGGCAGAACTACTCAGCTGACCAGTTGCGACCTCGCCTCGTAGACAGGTAGCTGGAGGGATCCGGCCGGAGTCAGCGGATCGAGCACCCCGCCGTTCTCGTCGCAGATCCCCGAACACGTCCAGCGGATCTCGTACACAGCCCTCGCCGTCACCCGGAACCCGGGCCGGGCGGCGCCGAGCAGCCGTGACGACGACTGGCGAAAGCGATATCCACAGGCTGGGGATTGTGCGGAGGCCGAGTACGCGTCCCCGGGGCCAGGGCAGATCACCGGCCCCGAACCACCCTCGCCCATCGACCACTCGACCCGAACCGGCGTCGCCGTGACCGTCACTGCGGTGCCCGGCACCTGGGCCGTCGCGGAGTCGGGTGCCCACGTGGCTTTGTCGACGAACAGGTACGTCGGGATGTTCACGAGCGTGCCGTTCGGAGGCGACGAGCCCGGCTTCGGCAGCGGGAGCCGGAACGAATCTCGGGCCCGCTCGGCGAGCAACCGGGCCGACACGACCGGCTGATTCGCCGCCGTCGGGACCGAGATCCACCCACCGGATCCCCCCGGATAACACATCACGAACATCCACTTCCGGCCCTCGACATTCGGCCCTGGCGGAGCGGTTTCGACATCGTCATTCAACGGCGTCGAAGCAACGGCATGGTCCAACCACACACACCCATCACACCCCACACCAATCGGAATATCCCCATCCGCAGGGGCGGTGCAGTTCGAAGAATCCCCACCCGGCGCAGTATTGCTAGCAGGATTTCCGCCGGTCGCGTCCCCGTGATGATTCAGCACTAATTGGCAGTTGGGGTCATCCGGATTGTTCTGGCAATACACATCCACCGACGAGTCGGCACGAGCCAGTGCCGAGTCGGGCACGAGTGCGATGAGGATG
>JAOPVE010000069.1 GCA_025963185.1 Actinomycetes bacterium | reverse complement strand
CGACGACAGCGCCGGACTGACGGCGACCGCCGAGGCCACCCTCCCGCACACGATCGCCCTCCTCCGCGACAGCCGGACCGCCCTCGCCGGCCAGGCCGCCCAGTCCGGATCCATCGCCACCTGGTCCCGCGCGCTGGCCTCGCTGTCGGCGCAGCTCGACGCCAGCCAGCCGGACCTGCGCCGCCTGCTCGTCACGGGCACCGACGCGAGCCGCGGATCCCTCGCCCTGCTCAACCGGGTCCAGCCCGACCTGGGCGTGCTGCTGAGCAACCTCATCGTGACCGGGCAGGTGCAGGCGAGGCGGGTCGGATCGATCCGCCAGGTACTCGCCGCCTACCCGGCCGTGGTGGCCCAGGGATCGCAGATCGTCCCCGGCGACGGGACCGCGCACCTGGGACTGGTGCTCACCCAGTCCACCGGCAACGGGGCCAGGGGCGCCTCGGCGGTCCCACGGCCGGGCGGCGGTGAACCCGGACCGGTCCCGCTCGGCCCCCGGACCCCGGCCGCCCCCGAGACGGCCCCGTTCGCGGGCTTCGACCCGGCGACCGGCATCGCCCTGGGCCCGGACGGCCGCGCGCTGACCCTCGGCGGCACCGGCGGCCAGCGCCAGCTCCTGGGCGAACAGTCCTGGAAGTCCCTGCTCATCGGCCCCCTCGCCAGCTGACGGAGGATCCATGCTCACCCTGCTGACCCCGCGCCGGGCCGTCACCGCCGTGGCTGTCGTGGTGGCGCTCGCCGCCGTGGCGTTCGCGGCCACCCGCGCCTACGACCGGCACGCGGACGCGAGCGCGCGGGTGGACGCCGTAGCCGCGGCCCGCCAGACGATCGTCAACTTCACCGAGATCGACCCGAAGGCGCCCGATCGCAGCATGGACCGGGTCGCGGCCGCCTCGACGGGCGACTTCAAGGCCGAGTACGCCAAGGACCGCGCGACCCTGCGCAAGGCGTACGCCGACAACGCGCTCCAGGCGCACGGCGAGGTGCTGGAGGCGGGGATCGCCTCCGCTACCCGCGACTCGGCGACCGTGCTGCTAGTGGTGGACCAGACGGTCCGCAAGGGCAAGTCGGGCGATCCGCAGCTGCGGCACTACCGCATGCGCCTGGACCTCGCCCGGGACCGCGAGCGCTGGCTGGTCTCCGCGCTCGCCTTCGTGAGCTGACCGAGCTGGACGAACTGAGCGAGCTGAAGCCGTACATCGAGGAGGAGGAACCATGTCCCGCCGTGTCGTGCCGAGGGCGCTCAGGACGCCCACCCGCGCGCAGATCCCGACCCAGGGCGGCGGATCGGCCGCCGATCCGCCGCGGGTGCGCGAGCCCGTACCCGCCGATCCGCCGGAAAGGTCTGTGCCCTTACCCCGGGCCAGCCGCAGGTGGTTCGCCGTGGCCGCGATCGTGCTGGTGGCGGCGGTCGCGGGAGGTGGGGCGATCCAGGCGGACCAGCGCGCGGCCGAGGCAGCCACCGCCCGGCGGGAGGGCCTGGCGGCCGCGGTGTCGGCGGCGACGGTGATCCTGTCCTACGACCACACCCGCATGGACGCTGACATCGCGGCGGCAACCGCCCGCACGACCGGGAAGTTCCGGGCCGAGTACCGGGAGACGAGCAAGGCGGTGGCCCCGGTGGCCGAGCAGTACCAGGCCGTGGTCAGCGCGACGGTCACGGCGTCCGCGGTGGTCAGCGCGTCGCCGGACCAGGTCGTGACCCTGCTGTTCGTGGACCAGTCGACCCGCAGCACCCGGATCACCGGCACCAAGGTCGACCAGGCCAGGGTCCGGATGACGATGTCCCGGGACGCCGGAAAGTGGCTCGTGAGCCGTGTCGAGGCACTGTGATCTGCATCACATGATTGCCGTCAGATTGCATCCCCGCATGTAGAGCGCGACACGCCATGCCGAATGTCCGGTTTGAGACTCGTTATCTGCGGATACAGGGCAGGAGAGGGGTGTCAACCCCTTGACTAGGGCCGTCGCCCTTAGGCACCCTTTCTGTGATCGCGCTGTGTCACGGGCGATGTGCGGACGGAGGTTAGTTCCGGTGTGTGAACGTCCCCGTCGCCCGGGTGGACAGCAGTGTGCCCCACGGCTACACTGCTAGTTTGCGCTGCCTTCCGACTTTGGTGCCCGCCCTTGACGCGGGTCGCTCGGGGTGCGCGCACATCGACGGCGACGGTCCTCGGAAGGACGCACCTTGGCAGTCTCCCGCCCCGGCAAGCCCAACTCTCGTAGCGCTGGTAACCCACACGGGCCGCTCCGGATCTCCTTCGGGAAGATTTCCGAGCAGCTTGAGGTACCGAATCTGCTGGCGCTGCAGACAGACTCCTTCGATTGGCTGATCGGCAACGAGGCATGGCAGGCCAGGGTCGCTGGCGACCCGCTCGCCGCCTCCGGCCTCGAAGAGATCCTCGAAGAGATTTCCCCGATCGAAGACTTCTCCGGCTCGATGAGCCTGAGCTTCTCCAACCCGCGCTTCGAAGAGGTCAAGGCCTCGATCGAGGAGTGCAAGGAGAAGGACCTCACCTACTGCGCGCCGCTGTTCGTCACGGCCGAGTTCACCAACAACACCACCGGCGAGATCAAGAGCCAGACGGTGTTCATGGGTGACTTCCCCGTGATGACCAGCAAGGGCACGTTCATCATCAACGGCACCGAGCGAGTCGTCGTCTCGCAGCTGGTGCGCTCGCCGGGCGTGTACTTCTCGAAGGAGCCCGACAAGACGTCCGACAAGGACATCTCGAGCGTCAAGGTCATCCCGAGCCGGGGTGCCTGGCTGGAGTTCGACGTCGACAAGCGCGACACCATCGGCGTGCGCATCGACCGCAAGCGGCGGCAGGCCGTGACCGTGCTGCTCAAGGCCCTGGGCTGGAGCACCGAGCGCATCCGCGAGCACTTCTCGTGGTCCGAGATCATCCTCGCGACCCTGGAGAAGGACCACATCGCGTCGCAGGACGAGGCCCTGCTCGACATCTACCGCAAGCTGCGCCCGGGCGAGCCGCCGACGAAGGAGAACGCCCAGACGCTGCTGGACAACCTCTTCTTCAACCCCAAGCGGTACGACCTGGCCAAGGTCGGCCGGTACAAGATCAACAAGAAGCTCGAGGTCAGCGCGCCCATCACCACGGGCACCCTCACCGAAGACGACATCGTCGGCACGATCGAGTACCTCGTCAAGCTGCACACCGCTGTCGAGATGTTCGAGGCCGACGACATCGACCACTTCGGCAACCGGCGCCTGCGCACGGTCGGCGAGCTGATCCAGAACCAGGTGCGGGTCGGCCTGTCCCGCATGGAGCGCGTGGTCCGGGAGCGGATGACGACTCAGGACGTCGAGGCGATCACGCCCCAGACCCTGATCAACATCCGGCCGGTCGTCGCCTCCATCAAGGAGTTCTTCGGCACCAGCCAGCTCTCGCAGTTCATGGACCAGACCAACCCCCTCGCGGGACTGACCCACCGGCGGCGCCTGTCCGCCCTGGGTCCTGGTGGTCTGTCCCGTGAGCGGGCCGGGTTCGAGGTCCGTGACGTGCACCCGTCGCACTACGGCCGCATGTGCCCGATCGAGACGCCCGAAGGCCCGAACATCGGCCTGATCGGCGCCCTGTCGACCTTCGCGCGGGTGAACCCCTTCGGCTTCATCGAGACGCCGTACCGCAAGGTCGAGAAGGGCATCGTCACCGCGCAGATCGACTACCTGACTGCGGACGAGGAAGACCGGCACGTCATCGCGCAGGCCAACGAGCCGCTCGACGCGCGTGGCCGGTTCGCCAACGACCGCGTGCTGGTCCGGGTCAAGGGCGGCGAGGTGGCCTACATCCTCCCCGACGCCGTCGACTACATGGACGTCTCGCCGCGGCAGATGGTCTCGGTCGCGACCGCGATGATCCCGTTCCTCGAGCACGACGACGCCAACCGTGCCCTCATGGGCGCGAACATGCAGCGTCAGGCCGTCCCGCTGCTGCGCAGCGAGGCGCCGCTCGTCGGCACCGGCATGGAGGCCCGCGCGGCCAAGGACGCCGGTGACGTGCTCGTCGCCGAGCAGTCCGGCGTGGTCGAAGACCTGTGCGCCGACTACATCACCGTCATGCACGACGACGGCACCCGCCGCACCTACCTGCTGCACAAGTTCCGCCGCAGCAACCAGGGCACGTGCATCAACCAGCGGCCCATCGTCGAAGAGGGATCGCGCGTCGAGGCCGGCCAGGTCATCGCCGACGGTCCGTGCACCGACTCCGGTGAGATGGC
>JAOPVE010000066.1 GCA_025963185.1 Actinomycetes bacterium | reverse complement strand
GGTAACCGCGGCCGGTCCTGGCCGGTCGCGGTTACCGCACTTCGCAGTACTGGCGGCCGTCAGGGGATCAGCAGGAGCTTGCCCGTGGTGCGGCGGGATTCGAGGTCCTCGTGCGCGGTGCGGGCCTCGGCGAGGGGGTAGGTGCCGCCGATCCGCACCGACAGCTCGCCGCGCGCGACGAGGCCGAGGACGTCCCCGGCGCGTTCGAGCAGTTCGGCGCGGGTGAGGACGTAGTGCATCAGGTGCGGGCGGGTCAGGAACAGCGATCCGCTTGAGTTGAGGCGCTGGATGTCGAACGGGGGAACCTGGCCGCTCGATCCGCCGAAGAGCACCATCATTCCGCGGATCCGCAGGCTGGCGAGGCTGCCGTCGAACGTGGTCCGCCCGACCCCGTCGTACACCACGTCGACACCCCGGCCGCCGGTCAGCTCGCGGGCCACGGGGGCGAAGTCGGTCTCGGTGTAGCGGATCACGTCCGCCGCGCCGGCCTCGCGGGCCAGCTTCTCCTTGGCCTCGGTCGACACGGTGCCGATGACCCGGCCGCCGCGCCGCACGACGAGCTGGGTGAGCAGCAGCCCGACCCCGCCCGCCGCGGCGTGCACGAGCGCCACGTCGCCGGGCCGCACCGGGTAGGTCGAGTGGGACAGGTAGTGGGCGGTCATGCCCTGGAGCATCACCGCGGCGGCCTGCTCGGCGGTCACGCCGTCGGGCACCGGGACCGCGCGCTCGGCGTCCACCAGCACCTTCTCGGCGTAGCTGCCGGGCGCGGCCGACCACGCGACGCGGTCACCGGGGGAGAACTCGGTCACCCCCGGCCCGGCCGCCTCCACGGTCCCGGACCCCTCCCCGCCCAGGATCAGCGGAAGGGGCACCGGATAGACGCCGCTGCGCTGGTAGGTGTCGATGAAGTTGACCCCGGCCGCGCTGACCGCGACAAGGAGCTGGCCTGGCCCCGGCTCGGGCTCGGGCACGTCCTGAACCGTGAGCGCCTCCGGGCCGCCGGTCCGGGTGACCACCACTGCCTTCATCGCCGCATCCCTCCGCCTGACCACTGTGCCTGACCAGTCTGCTAGTCCCGGGCGACATTCTCGTCCACCGGACCGGCCGCCGCCTCTTCATGGATCGCCGGAGCGGCCGGCCGCAACACCGCCGCGCCCGCCACGATGACGGCGGCGAGCAGCGCGACCACGACGAAGGAGGCGCGCAGGGAGGTGGCGTCGGCGATGGTGCCGATCGCGCTGGGGGCGGCCAGGCCCGCGCCGTAGGCCACGGTCGCGACCCCCGCGATCGCCTGGCCGGGGTGAGGTCCCGCGTGCCCGGCCGCGCTGAAGCCGAGCGGCACGACCACGGAGATCCCCAGTCCGATGAGCCCGAACGCGGCCATCGCCACCGCGGCGTTCCCGGCCGTGGCGACCCCGATCGCGCCCGCCGTGGCGATCGCGCCGCACACCCGCACGGTCCAGACCGGCCCGAGGCGCGCCACCACCCGGTCGCCGGTCAGGCGTCCCGCGGCCATCGTGAGCGCGAACACGGTGTACCCGGCGGCGGCCGTCCCGGCGCTGGTGGCGATCTCCGAGTGCAGGAACACGGCGGCCCAGTCCTGGCCGGACCCCTCGGCGAAGATCGCGCAGAACGTGACAAGGCCGATCGCGAGGACGGGCCCGGACGGCAGGGCGAGCTTGGGCGGCGGCTCGGCGTCCCTGGTGTCCAGCAGTGGCTGGCAGGCCACGACCCCGATCGCGCCGAGCACCACCGCGGCGGCCACGAGGTGCGGGCGGGCGTCGATGTTGGCGTGCGCGACGATCGCTCCGGCGCCCGAGGCCAGCAGCCCGCCGACGCTCCACATGCCGTGCAGCCCGGACATCAGCGAGCGGCCGAGCGCGGTCTCGATGGCCACCGCCTGCGTGTTCATGGCGATGTCGGCCAGGCCCGCCGTGGATCCGTAGATCAGCAGGGCCACGCACAACACCGGGAGCGAGGGGGCCAGCGCGGGCAGCGCGAGCGATCCGCACCACAGCGCGATCAGGATCCGGGTCGCGGTGCGCCCGCCGAGCCGGTGGATCATCGTGCTCGCGAACGGCATCGCCGCGACGGCGCCGATCGCGGGCATGAGCAGCGCGAGCCCGAGCGCGCCCGGCCGCAGGTGCAGGTGGTCCTGGATCCACGGGATCCGCGTCCCGAAGCTCCCCGTCACGGCCCCGTGGACGGTGAACACCGCGGCGACGGCCCACCGTGCGCGCTGCGGCGCCATGCCGTCCTCCCGGTCACTCGCCCCGGCCGCGCCGGATCCCCGGGCCGCCCACCCGGGCCACGGTAGGCGCTGCCGGGCGGGACCGCCCGGGTTCCGCCGGCATCCACCGCGCGGATCCCTGCCCGAAGTGCGGTAACGGCGGCCGGTCAGGACCGGCGCGAGTTACCGCGGTTCGCGAGGGGTGGGGACGGCGAAAGGGCCGGGCGCCCGGAGGCGTCCGGCCCTTTCGCCGTGTGCTGTCTAGGGGAGAATGCCCCGGTCGGTGAACGCCTTCTTGGCCGCCGCCGCGGCGGTCGCGCCGCCGAGCGTCTGGGCCGTGGCCACCGTCTTGGTCGCCGCCGCCTTGAACGTCGTGTTCGGGGCGTACCCGAAGGTGGCCTCGAGGATGATCTTGTTCGCCAGGTCCCGGCCGACCGCGTTGTGGAAGTCGAACAGCGCGTGCGACCAGATCTCGCCGTCGGCGTGGACCTCGCCCTGCATGTCACCCGGGTACTTCTTGGTGGTGTCGAGCCGCCGGATGCAGTGCGGGACCGTCGTGGTGTACGCCGTGCTGTCCCAGTCCATCAGGCAGGCGGCCGGGGTCTTGGCGGTGTTCTTGCTGATCGGCAGGGCCATCGTCATGCCCCAGTAGTCACCGAAGCCCTCGCCCATGGATCCGGCTTCCGCCGACCCGCCGAACCCGGGCACCTCGGCGTCCTGGATCGCGTGGCCCAGCTCGTGCCAGATCACCTCGCGGTCCTCGGCGTCGTCGACGCCGCCGGTGCCGAACGTGATCTTGTCCGCGCCCGGGTCGTAGAAGGAGTTGTCGTCGGCGAGCCCGACGGTCGTGAAGTCCTGCGCCTCGTTGTTGACGTTCGTGAAGCCC
The DNA here is from genome assembly GCA_025963185.1 of Actinomycetes bacterium. Taxonomy (GTDB): domain Bacteria; phylum Actinomycetota; class Actinomycetes; order Mycobacteriales; family Cryptosporangiaceae; genus RYN-140. The sequence goes on along the minus strand of JAOPVE010000066.1, from coordinate 3,236 downwards.
AGCGACTGGATGTACTCCTGCGCGCTGTTGATCGCGTGGTAGGCCGTCGTCTCTTCGAAGCCGCCCTGCGAGCGGTTGAACTTCCAGACGTTGTTCGTGCCCTTGGTCGGGCTCGGGTTGGCGTCGTAGGCGAACTTGCCGCGCAGCGTGTTGTCACCGTTGAGGTTGGTCAGCGGGACGGTCTTGTACGCGTTCGCCAGCTTGGCGTAGTTGGTGTCGTTCTGGTCCGTCAGCGTCTCGTCCTGCAGGTTCGTGACGGGGTTGGAGCCCTCGAACACGGTGCCGGTGCCGGTGACCTTCTGCACGAGGCTCTTGGACTCGAGGACCGCGCCGGAGCTGGCGTCGACCAGGGTCCGCACCGTGCCCTTGTTGCTGGTGGTGTTGACCGACCAGGCCAGCTTCGCGGTGGCGCCGGGCACCACGACGAGCTCGCTGGCCGTCGTCGCGCCGGGCGCTTTCTTGGCCGCCGTCGCGAGCGCGGTGTTCTTCGCGACCGCGGCGAGTGGCTTGACCAGCCCGGTGATCTTGGCGCGGCCGTCCTCGACGGTCACCGCGCCGGTCTTGCGGTCCTTGCGCTCGACGTAGAAGGAGTTCAGCACGGGGTGCCCGTCCTGGACCTGGCGGTACCAGGTGTAGGTGGCGAGCAGCGACTCGCGCACCGTGACGCGCTCCAGCCCGGCGGGCTCGGCGGCGCTGGCGGACTGGGTGCTGGCCACGAGCGCCATGCCGGCGATCAGGCTGGCGCCCGCTGCGCCGGCCACGATAACGCGCCGTAATCGGGAGTGGTCTTGCGAGGGCATGGGGGACCTCCACGTCAACACAGTGGTTCGACACCAAACGGTTGCGGCGGATCTTATTCACGCCGGCCGTTTTACCGATAGTGGCTACGGCAGATTTCGCGTAGATGACGCAGCGCAACAGCGCAGGGTACAGGCGTGCGGATCGCCACCGCGCCGAAAATTCGGATCCCCGATAGAGCCAGGTACGGCATCATCCCGGCCATGAATACCGCAGTACCACGACTCGGAGTCGACATCGGCCGGGTCATCATCGACGGACCCCATCACCCACGCGGTGGTGACACAGCGTTCTTCCAGGGCGACACCGCTGCCATGCTCGCCACCCCGGCGGTCGAGGGCGCGTTCGACGCGCTGACCCGCCTGACCGTTCGCTTCTCCGGGAACGTCTGGCTCGTCTCCAAGTGCGGCGAGCGGATCGAGCGCCGCAGCCTCGCCTGGCTCACCCACCACCGCTTTCCCGAGCGGACCGGCATCCCGCTCGGCCACGTCCGGTTCTGCCGCGCCCGCGCCCAGAAGGCGATCCACTGCGCGGAACTCGGGATCACCCACTTCGTCGACGACCGGGCGGAGGTCCACGCCGCGCTCGACGGCGTCGTCGCCCATCGTTACCAGTTCGGATCGTCGTCCGCCCCGGATGGCATCGTCCCCGTGCCGACCTGGGCGGACGCCGAACTCGCGATCCTCGCGACGCTGCGCAAGGAGTAGCCGGGGTACTCGACCGGGTCAGGTGCCCGATCGGGTCGGGTCCGCTGTGAGGCGAGGTGCGCGCTCAGGCCAGGGTACGGCCGCGGCGGTCCTGGCCCTCGTAGGCGTCGGCCCCGGCGGCGTCCTCGGCAGCCTCGGCCTGCTCACGCTCGGCGCGCTCCTGCGCGGCGGCCTCGGCGGCGGCCTCGTCCTCTACGCGCTGGCGCTCGTCCTGGTAGCTCTTGGTGATCGACCGCAGGAACGCGAGCATCAGCCCGCAGACGGGGATGGCGATCAGGTAGCGGAAGAGCGCGGTCGAGGGATCCATCGTGCCCATGGCCGAGGAGTAGATCGCCGGCGAGTCGACCAGCGCGGCGAGCAGCAGAGTGGACGGCGTCGCGATGTTCACCCGCACCCCCTGGCAGTCCGCTGCTGGTCAGGGTCCCTATCGGCCGGTCCGGCGGGGGCCGTAGCCGCGGCGGCGTGCAAGCGGGTAGCAGGACGGGAGCAGCGCCGGGCCGCGTCCCCGGGCTCAGGTGCCCGAGCGGCGAGGCGGTCAGGTGGCTGGGCCGCCGAGGCGGTCGCAGAGGAGCGCCGCCCAGGCCTGCGGGGTGGCGCGGCGGCCGTCCAGCAGCGCTACCGGAACCCCCAGGCTCAGCACGCTCGCCGGATCCGACGTGGCGGCGGTGCCGTGGACGGCGATCGCGTCGACGATCCCGAGCCCACGCAGGTGCCGGGCCACGTCCGCGGTCTTGCGGGTCGCGTCGACCAGCGCCCACACCGCGCTCGCCCCGAGTTCCTCGGCCACCGCGTGCGCCCACGCGCCGTTGTCACCCTCGATCGGCGCGTCGACCACGACCAGGTGGGGCGTGTCGGCCGCGTGCAGCCGGGCGGCGCGCTTGGCCGCCTCGACCGGACCGGACATGCGACGGCTCGTGTGCAGCCCGGTGCCCGCGAGGGTCGGCCCGGCGACCAGGATCGACGCGGGGTCGATCCGCAGCCGCTTGGCCGCGCTCCTGGCGACGTCGAGCGATCCGTGCAGTTCACCGGCGATCACGAGGATCTCCCCGGCGCGCGAGGGCGCCGTGGCGGGCGCGGGCAGCATCCCGAGCGCCCGGACGATCGCGGTGTACGGATCCCGCCCGACCGCCCGGTCCGCCAGGTTCTCGGGGACGCCGAGTCCGCGCAGTTCGGCGATCAGCGCGCCGGGTGCGAGTGGGCCGGCGGCAAGCGGGCTGGGACCGGGCTGGTTCCCGGTGGCGTCCGGCCGGGCGGTCCTGCGGTGTCCGGCCGCCGGATCGGCGCTCACGGGCTCGGTGCCCGTCCCGGGCCAGCCGGTCTCGGACGGGTGCGCCGCGCCCCGGCCGGACGCGGGGATGCCGGGTGCTCCGGTGTCGGTGTGCCCGGTGTCGGCGTATCCGGGGGTCGGGGGGCCGATCCGGCGGCCGACGGCGGGGCGGTGCGGCTCGGCGCCGGGCGGCTCGTGACCGTGTTCGTGCTCGTGGACGGCCTGGAACCGGGCCCAGGCGGCTGCCTCGGCGATCCGGAACGCCGCTTCGTCTCTGGCCTGCCGCTGCTCGGCGGAGTCACCGGGGGGAACCGCGCCGTCGCCGTACGGCGGCGCGGGGTGGGGATACCCGGCGTAGGCGGATCGGTGCGGGGCGGGCTCGCCGGTCGGCGCGTCCCAGGCCGGCGGGTGCGGCGGGCCGGGGTGCTGGCGCATCGCCTGCCCGGCCACGCTCGGCCGCGGCT
>JAOPVE010000028.1 GCA_025963185.1 Actinomycetes bacterium | reverse complement strand
GGGCTATGCGGGGCGGCGCTGACAGCGCGCGCACATCGCGCTGTCAGCGCCGCTGTCACCGGCTGTCAGGCCTTCAGGACGATGAGCCTGGCGGTCGCTTTGCCGTCGAGGCGGGCGCCGGCGACTCCCACCTCGGATCCGACCTTGATGTCGCTGACCTGCTTCTTCTTCGCCACCCGCAGCTTGTCGGCGAAGGTCCAGGTGAGGGTGAAGCCGTCCGCGGACTTGACCGTGACGGTGCTCCCGGTGACGGCGGTCACGGCGCCGCGCTGGACGAGGACCGTCTTCACGCCGTTCTTGGTGGTCACGGTGACCTCGCCGTGCAGGGTGCGCTTGCGCAGGACCCGCCGGGCGATCCCACGCCGCTTCTGTTGCTTGTCCGTGCCCTGCGCCGAGGCCGACGCGGACGGGCTCGGCGCCGGATCGTCGGCCGCGACCGTCCCGGCGACGGTCTGGAAGCCGACGGACTGGAGTGCGAGGTCCTCGGCGGCGGGGGCGCTCTGGGCCGCGGTGGTGGTGCTGGTCTCGCCGCAGGCGGAGACGCCCAGCAGCCCGGCGAGGCCGAGCGCGAGTGCGGTGATCGTGAGGGGAAGACGGTTGCGTGTCATGGGAACCACTGTGTCCGCGGCGTGCGCAGGGACGGTCAAGGTCGTGTTCGGGTCAGGTAAGGCTGGCGGGCGCTCACAGGGTGATGGTGAAGCGCGCGCCGCCCTCGGCGGCGTGACCGGCCTCGATCGTGCCGCCGAGACGCTCGACCAGGCGAGCCGCCAGCGCGAGCCCGAGCCCGCTGCCGACCTTCCGGCTGCCGCGATAGCGCTGGTAGAGGGCACCGCGCTCGAACGCGACGGCGAGGTCGTCGTCGGTGAAACCCGGACCGCCGTCGCGGATCTCGATCACCCCCGGAGCCCGTACGGCGATCACCAGCGGCGCGCCGGGCGGGACCGCCTTGAGCGCGTTGTCACACAGCCCGTCGAGGACCTGCCGCAACCGCCCCGGATCCGTGGTCACCGGCACCGGACCGGTCCCGATCTCCTCCCGCAACGGGACTCCCGCCGAGGCGCACCGCGGATCCCACGCGGCCGCCGCCGCCCTGGCCAGCTCGGTGAGGTCGACGGGGATCAGGTCGACGGGCAGGTCGGCCGCCTCCAGCCGGGCCAGGGTGAGCAGGTCGCTGATCAGCCGGTCCAGCCGTTCGGCCTCGTGCAGCATGGTGTGCCCGGCCTTGGCGGCCGCGTCGGGCCCGGCGACCACCCCGTCGGCCAGGGCCTCGGCGTAGCCGCGGATGCTCGCCAGCGGAGTGCGCAGGTCATGTGACACCGAGAGCAGGAACTCGCGCTGCCGCCCCTCGCTCGTGGCCAGCGCGGACGCGAGCTGGTTGAGGGCGTCGGCGAGATCCGCGACCTCGGCGGGCGGGGCCACGGCGAGGCGGACCGAGTGATCCCCGGCGCGCAACCGTCCCGCCGCGGCGGCCGCAGCCCGGATCGGCCGCGCGATGAGCCGGGCCAGCAGCCAGCCCGCGAGTACCGCGCCGATCAGCCCTGCGGTGAGCGCGAGCCACACGGTCGCGAGCAGCCGCAGCGCCGCGCTGCGGGTGATCGGCCTGGTCAGGACCACTCCGGTGGAGTTGCCGGGGAACGGCCGGGCGGACAGGAAGACCGGCTGGCCGCCGACGACCGCCCTGGTGTCGACCGGCTGTCCCGCCGCGACCTGGCCGACCACCCTGGCCGGGAGCCCGGGCCGGTCGGCGATCCCGCGCCGGACCAGGTACACGGCGATCCCCTCGCCGCGCAGCCGCTGGACCAGCCGCTCGCGCTGGACCGGCTTGGCCGCGGAGATCACCTCGCCGGCCAGATCCGCCTTTTCGGAGAGCCCGGCGCGGGCCTCGTCGTTGGCCGACCTGGCGGCGACGGGGAACGCGGCCAGCGCCGTGATCAGCACGGCGACCAGCGCGGTCGCGCACGTGACCAGCGTGACCCTGGCGGTGAGGGTCCTAAGCATCGGCGGTGTACCCGACGCCCCGGACCGTGCGGATCACCCCGGCGGCCTCGCCGAGCTTCCCCCGGACCTGCGCGATGTGTACGTCCACGGTGCGGGTGCCCGTGTGCGCCGCGTAGCCCCACACCGAGGCCAGCAGTTCCTCGCGCGCGAACACCCGGCCGGGGCGCCCGAGCAGGTGGGCCAGCAGGTCGAACTCGGTGGAGGTCAGCGCGACCGGCGATCCGCCGACGGCGACGAGCCGCCGCCCCGGATCGAGTGTCACCGGTCCCACGCTGAGCACCCTCTCGGGTGCCCCCGCCGCCCGCCGGACCAGCGACTTCACCCGCGCCACCAGCTCGCGGGGGCTGAACGGCTTGGTGACGTAGTCGTCGGCGCCGAGTTCGAGCCCAAGCACGCGGTCGATCTCGTCGTCCCGCGCGGTGAGGAAGATGACCGGGGTCCAGTCGCCGGATTCGCGCAGCTCACGGCACACCTCGGTGCCGTCCATGCCGGGCAGGGCGATGTCCAGCACGCACACGACCGGGCGCAGCCGGCGCGCGGCGGCGAGCCCGGCCTTGCCGTCGCTCTCGTGGTGCACGCCGAAGCCTTCGCGGCTCAGGTACAGCCGGACGAGGTCGGCGATCGGCCGCTCGTCCTCGACGATCAGCACGAGCCCCTTCGGTTGTGCGCTCACCGCCCAATCTTGCCCGTGCCGGACCGCAGCGAGTGTTCGAGGAACGTCAGGCTTACCGGAAAACCGAGAAACCGCCCATACGGATCGAACGCGGCCTCGATCGCCGTACGGTCCTTGGCTGTGAGTTTCGCGAGTTCGTGCACCTGGATCTTGGCGAGCTTCGTCGTCATCGTGCGCTTCCAGGTGGCGACGACCCGCCCGGCCCGGACCACGGTGGGCTGGAACACGCCGTTGCCGCCCGGGATGATCGCCTGCTTGTGCCCGTCGGAGACCATGAGCGAGCGGTCCTTGAAGCCGAGCAGGTACTCGTCGAAACCGGGCAGTGTGAGGTAGCCGGTGGCGTCCCGCGGGGCGGTGTCGAGCGCTTCGGGGGTGAGGTAGACCTCGGTGCCGCCGGCCGTGGCGCTGGTCAGCGCGTCACCGGCCGCCGCGATGCCCGCCTTGGCGTCGGTGGCGGTCAGGCCGGTCCAGCCCGCGAAGTCCTGCCGCGTAGTCGGACCGTGGCTGCGGAAGTACCGGATCGCGATCGTGGCCAGCGCCTCCTCCCGGCTCGGCAGCCACGGATCGGGCACCCACTCGCCGAGCAGCGCGAACGTCTGCTCCGTGCCGACGTGCGGGGCGATGCACGTGACCCCGCGCTGGCTGGCGTACCAGAGCAGGTGGTACCCGGCCTGGCCGCCGATGTCGATGCCCGCCGCGGTGAGCGCGGCGAGGCACCGCGCTCTGGTGAGCCGCTTGCCCGCCAGCGCGGATCCGAGAACGTCGACGGCCCGGTCCGCGGCGCGCTCGTCGAGCCCGAGGCTGGCCCGCCGTGCCGCGGCTCCGGCCAGCGCGCGGAC
>JAOPVE010000540.1 GCA_025963185.1 Actinomycetes bacterium | reverse complement strand
CGCGGCGCGGGCATGGCCTGGCCCGGGACCGCTGGGGACCGGCGCCACCGCCATCTGCCACTCCTCGACCCGGGGGCTGGCTGACCCACCGGCGGCGGGTCACCGCGGCCGGGTAGTGGGCACTCTCGCCATTGTCGCCACTCCCCTCACCCGACTGGTCCCCCCAGCGGGTTCAGAATCGATTCCGTGACTCGTTTGTGGACGTTTGTACAGACGGGATTGCACGTTCGTGACCACAGACAGGCTCCGCCGCCACCCTGGGTCTCACCGTCCAGCCGGTTGTGCCGTCCCGCCCCGCGCGGACTGCGCGTCCAGCGCCGCCGGCGACTCCGCGTCGGGCACGAGGATCGACGGCCGGCCGCTGCCGTCCGCCGGCACGCTCCACACGTCGGACCGCCGCGCGCCCGGCCGCAGCGCGTACATCACCGTGTCGTTCCCGAGCCAGGCGGCCTGGTCGTCCACGCTGCGGGTCTCGGCGAGCGGGGTCCGGCGCATCGTGGCCAGGTCCAGCACCGACAGCCGCCAGCCCTTCGCCGGATCCCCGCCGATGGCCTGCTTGAACACCACCTTGGTGCCGTCGGGCGACAGCGACGGGCACTCCACGTTCTCGGCGACGGTCCGCACCGTGCGTGCCCCGATGTCGCCGGCGACGAGGTAGCGGTGCCCGGCCGTCGACATCGTGGCGTGGAAGTGGGTGTCGTCGGTGAACGTGACACCCCAGAAGTTGAGGTCCGCGGCCTGGTACGGCCGCCCGTCGCGGATCACCGTGAAGGTCTCCAGCGTGTCCACGGTGTCGCCGGTGGCGGTGTTGAGCATGCCGACCCGGGTGGAGAACCGGCCGCCGTTGTAGGAGTCGCCGGTGACGAAGACGGTCCAGGCGAGCAGGTGGCCCGACGGCGAGACCCGGGCCCGGTTCGGCACGCCGACCAGCGGATACGCGTGCTTCTGGCGCAGCGAGGAGTCCAGCACGGCGAGCTGGTAGGTCGCCAGGGGGCCGTCCGGGCGCAGGCAGATCGCGGTCCCGGCGGCCGCGTAGGCCCGGTCGCAGGAGACCGGGGAGACCAGCCGAGATCCGCCGGGGTCGTCGCGCGCGACGGTGGCCAGGTGCCCGAAGCTGGCGGGTGCGGTGCTGCGCACGAGGATCCGGGCCGCGGGGGCGACACTCACGGTCTGGCCCGGTGCGGCCGCGCCGGCGTGGTGCCGGCGGCCCGCGACCAGCGTGTACGTGGCGGCTCCGGCGATCAGCACGGCCGACAGGATCGCGGCGAGCAGGACACGGCTCCTCACGCGGCGGCCGCCAGCTTTCCGCGCACCAGGATCGTGGCGGTGACCGCGAACGCCGCCACGGTGGCGAGCGCGGCCGCCCGGATCGCCCCGGCCGAACCCCACCACTGCCAGGCCAGCCCGAACAGCATCGAGGACACCAGGTACGCGATGGCCTGGCCACTCTGCACCAGCGCGAGCCCGGTCGTGCGCAGCGCGGGCGGCAGGATCGGCCCGGCCAGCGCCATGAGCACCCCGTCGGTGGCGGCGTAGAAGCAGCCGTACAGCGCGAGCACGACGGCGAGCAGCGGCCAGCCGCCCCACGGCGAGGCGAGCAGCAGATACACCGCGAGCAGGGCGCCGTAACCGCCGAGGAACACCGGGGCGCGCCCCGCCCGGTCGGCGAGCACGCCGGCGGGCACCGCGAGCAGCAGATACGCCAGGCTCGTGCCGACGGCGAGCAACGGGAACCAGCCGAACGCGATGTTCTCCCGCCGCTGGAGCAGCAGGTAGACGAAGCCGTCGCCGATCGTGCTCAGCCCCATCAGCGCCGCGCCGAGGACCAGCAGCCGGACCTTGCCGATCGCCAGCAGCGCCACGGCGGACCGGATCGTGACCGTCCCCCGGGGCGCCGGATCCCCGCGCCGGTCCCGCACGAACAGCACGAGCACCACGACCCCGATCGCGGCCACGCACGAACTCGTCACGAAGACCGCGTCGAAGGCCTGACCCGAGGCCGCGAGCACGGCGAGAGCGACCAGCGGACCGGCGAACGCCCCCACGCTGTCCATCGCCCGGTGCACCCCGAACGCCCTGCCGAGCTGCGCAGGTGGCGCGGACAGGGTGATCAGCGCGTCCCGGGGAGCCGTCCGCAGGCCCTTGCCGGACCGGTCCACGACGATCGCCGCGCCGATCCCCGGGACCGACGACCCCGCCGCGAGCAGCCCGAGTTTGGCGACCGCGGACAGGGCGTACCCGGCGCCGGCGACGAGCTTGCGCCGGCGGATCCGGTCGGCGACATAGCCCCCGGCCAGGCGCAACAACGCGGTGGACCCGGTATAGATGCCGTCGACCGCGCCGTAGACCGCGGGGCCGAGCCCCAGGCCCGCGACGAGGTAGAGCGGCAGGATCGCCGCGACCATCTCGCTGGAGATGTCCGTGAGGAGGCTGACCGCGCCGAGGGCGAGCACGTTCCCGCCGACCGCGACAAGCTGGCGCTTGGATCCGATGCCGCCGTGTGTGCGGTCGACCGTGGACAGGTACACCGGGCCTCCCTGGGGCTGGCCGTGGGCGCGAACAATACCCGCGCCCACGGCCGCTCTTACAGAACCAACCCCATCAGGAGCAATCCCGTCAGGACCAGACGTCGAGGATCGGCGAGAGCGTCGCCGCGTTGTTGATTCCGGGCAGGTTGTGCGCGGCCTCGATGGTCCGCAGGACGTTGTAGTGGTTGATCTGCTCGGTGTAGGTGCCGGGCGCGACGTGCGCGCCCACGAACGCGGTGTAGATGTGGTTGAGCGAGAGGTAGTTGTCCTCGTCGAAGGTCACGATCAGCAGGCTGTTGTGCGTCTTGGCCCACTGCGCGTACGAGTCGAGGTGGCTGCGCAGCCAGGTGTCGCCGGTCCCGATCGCGCAGTCGTGCATGTCGTTGCACATGTCCGGGGTGACGAACGAGACGCCCGAGAGCGTCGAGTAGTCGGTGGGGAAGCTGCTCAGGGGCAGGTTGCGGGCGGCCGGCACGGTGCTGAAGTCCACCCAGCTGTTGTGTTTGCGCTGGTAGGTGCCGTTGATGCAGCCGGTGTAGCCGGTCGAGGGCATCGCCTCGCTGTAACCGCGGAAGGTGCGCCCGGCGGCGAGCAACTGGCCGCCGAGGTTGGCGCCGCTGAAGGTCTTGGGGCAGTCGTCGGTGGTGACGCCCTGGGTGGATCCGGAGAACAGCGCCAGATAGTTCGGCTGGCTCGGGTGGGTGATCCCGTACGACTGGGTGAACTTCGCGCCCTGCGCCGCCAGCGAGGTGAAGTACGGCGAGCTGGAACTGGTGAGCTGCGAGATGGCCTTGTTCTCGAACATCACCAGCACGATGTGGTCGAAGTTCGGGACCGCCACGGCCGCCTCGGCGTCGTGGGTGGCGGCGGTCAGTCCGGTGGCCGCGATGACCGCGGCGGTGAGTAAGCCCAGGAATCGCCGTGCGGACATCCGGTCTCCCCTTTCGAGGGTGGGGTGCGCGGCCAGCGGCCGGGCCCGCGACATGATCCGCGGGCCCGGCGGCCGGAGCGTGCACGAATTGTGGCCTACTCGTGTGCTCCGGGAGAAGGATCCGCGGCGTACTAGTTGTCCCGTCTATCGCTGGGCCGCTGCCGCGCTCGCCGGTATCCGCCAAGCAGGTCAGACGGCCGTCACGAAGTACCGCGCGAAGGTCGCCGTCCCGTTGTTCCGGGCACCCACCCGGATCTCGTTGCTCTGCTTCGTGAGCAGGTACCACGAGTCGACGTAATCCGGATCGTCGGTCCACCAGCTGTCGGGGATCGCCGCGAGGATCGCGTTCACCATCGGCGCGTACTGCACCCCGTTGAGCACGGTCAGCAGGGCGGTCGCGATGGCCTGGGCGAGCGCCCGGTAGTTCGTGCCGTCGTCCTCCTCCATCATCACGGCGTCGACGGCGCTGTACTTGAAGTGCGACCAGTCCACGAGGATCTGGCCCGGCGTGTACGTCGTGCCGTCGTTGTCCAGGTACGGCATCTGGACGATGTCGGCGCGCGGGCTGCCGTCGGATCCGACCCCGGTCACGATCGTGTAGATCTCGGCGTCGCCCTTGAACCACGGCTCCTCGTCGTCGTTCAGCCGGACCGACATGAGCCGCGTCGTCCAGAACCCGGCCGCCCTCGGCGCCGCCGCCTGGGGTGTGCCGTTGCCGATCCGGCGGCGGGCCAGTTCGGCGTGGACCACCGCCAGGCCGGCCTGGAGCGCCTTGTCCTCACTCACGCCGATCACGAGAACGGCCTCCCGGGGTGCGGTGCGCGCGCTGAGCCGGTGCGCGGTCACTCCGGGGCCGTACCCGGTGAGCAACGCGGCGGAGCCGCCAGCGGAGTCGTCGGGGATGTCCGGAGCGACGTAGGCGATCGGCCCGGATCCACCGGCCAGCCGGGCGGCGAGAACGGATCCGGTGCTGGCGGGCAGTCCCTTCGCGGTGAGGATCGCCTGGTTGGCGGCGCGCCCGGCCTCGGCGAGCGCTCCCCCGGCCTGGCCGGTGACGGCGAGCAGGTCGTGCTGTCCACCCGCGACCGCGGACCGGAGCCGCCCGGCCCAGTGCCGATCCCGCAGGGACGCGGCGAGCGCCCGGGCCAGCGAGTCCTCGGCGGCGGCGACCTGCGATCCGGTGCTGGAGTCTGTGGAAGTGGGGGCCGCGTGGGCGGCCAGCGGCGAGACGGCGAGAACGAGCAGAGCGACGGTGGTGGCCGCCGCAGGCGCGCGCAGCCGGGAACCAGCAGGCATGGCGAACTCCCTGGTGAGCGGAAGATCCCAGCCCCGGCGGCGGGCGGGCAAATGATGACCGTTCAGGACAATAAGGCCCCAGACCGCCCGCGCGGGGCCGAACGCCAAGACTGGTCAGCGCGGCACGGCCTGCCGGGACCTACTGGCCCCGGCAGGCCGGCCGTGTGTCAGCGTCTGTTCGTCAGCGTCCCTGGAGGCCGCGGACGTTGTCGCCGAAGGTCCAGTTCTTCGACCCGTCCCAGTTGATCGACCAGGTCATCAGGCCCTTCAGGCTGCTGTTGTATGCCTGCGAGACCAGCCCGGTCGACATGTAACCGCCACCGGCGCCCGGCTGGGCCGGCAGTCCGGGGACCTGCTTGTCGTACGGCACCTTGATCGTGGTGCCCTGCACGACGAGCCCCTTGTTCAGGCAGTCGGTCTGGACCTGGAAGCCCTGCACCGTGCCCGCCTGGTACGAGTCACCCGAGCAGCCGTACATGCTGCCGTTGTAGTACTGCATGTTCAGCCACCACAGCCGGCCGTTGTCGGCGTACTTCTTGACGATCGGCAGGTAGGCGCCCCAGATCGAGCCGTAGGTGACGCTGCCGCCGGTGACGTAGGCGGTCTCCGGGGCCATCGTCAGGCCGAAGTTCGACGGCATCTGGCCGAGCACTCCGTCGATGATCCGGATCAGGTTCGACTGCGACGCCGAGAGGCTGGTGATCGTGCCGCTGCCGGTGAGGCCGGTCTCGATGTCGATGTCGATCCCGTCGAAGTTGTACTTCTTGAGGATCGGCACGACCGTCGAGACGAACTTGTCGGCCACCGTGCTCGAGCTCAGGTCGATGCCGGCGGCGGCACCACCGATCGACATGAGGATCGTCGCGCCTGCCGCCTTCGCGGTGCACATCTCGGCGGGGGTGGCCACCTTGACTCCGGCGTCCATGCCGTCTTCCCAGAGCACGGTGCCGTCAGAGCGGATCACCGGGAACGCCGCGTTGATGACGTTGTAGCCGTGCGCCTTGATCCGCGAGTCGGTGATCGGGATCCAGCCGAGCGGGGGGTGCACGCCATTGGACGCGCCGTCCCAGTTCTCCCAGTAGCCCTGCAGGACCTTGCCGCCCGGACGGGACTTCACCGCGCACGTGCTGCCGCCGGGAGGCGCCGGGCTCGGCGTCGGGGACGCGCTCGGCGTCGGCTTCGGCGAGGTCGTCGGACTGGGCGTGGGCTTCGGCGAGGTCGTCGGCGACGGGCTCGGGGCGGGACCGCCGGTGCAGGCGCCGAGGTCCTTCCACAGCGACGGCGTGGCCGCGGGGTTCCAGCCGCTGCCCGGCCACGCGGTGTGCGTGACCAGCGCCGAGTAGAGATGGGAGTTGTAGGTGACCTGGGTGCCGGCTGTGTAGGTGTTGCCCTCCGCCCAGGTGGGGGCCGAGCAGGCGGCGAGCGTCGTGGGGCTCGCGAGGGCGGACTGGACGCCCGGCAGAACTGCCAGGCCAGTGAGGGCCATCGCCGCACCGGCTAACAGCGCGACGGACCGACGTCGAAGCTTCATGACACTCCAAACACGCACGTGGGGGCTGCGAGCCTAGCGTCCGGAAGCCACGCCGAGGTAGAGGCCCGGCGCCCTGACCTGCGCGGCATCGGGAATGGCAATGCCCCCTGCCCGCGGCCCACCCGTCGCTAGGTGGTGACCTTGAGCCAGCCGCCGTCGACGTAGTAGGTCGACCCGGTGCAGTAGCTCGCGCGCGGGGAGGAGAGGAACACGAACAGGCTCGCCACCTCGTCCGGATCGGCGAACCGGCCGATCGGGGCGTTCTCCTCGGCGATCCGCTGGAGGTAGTCGTCGGCGCTGCTGTCCGTACCCTCGGTGAGCAGGGTGGCCGTCCGGCGCCAGTCCGGGGTCATGACCAGGCCGGGGTTGACGGCGTTGACCCGGATGTTCTGCGGGATCAGCTCGTTCGCCAGGCACTTGGAGAACATCACCAGGGCGGCCTTGGTGACGTTGTAGATCGGCTCGTAGCCCAGCGGCTGGGTCGCGCAGATCGAGGCGTTGTGCAGGATCACCCCGCCGCCGCGCTCGGCCATTCCCGGCGCGATCGCCCGCGCGAGCCGGACGGCGGCCATCACGTGCAGGTCCCAATAGGACTGCCAGCGCTCGTCGGGCGCACCGAGGATCGTCTCCTCGCTCCCCTGCCCGGCGTTGTTGACCAGGATGTCCGCGCCGCCGTACTCGGCCGCGACCGCCGCCGCGATCGCCGCGGTGCCCTCGCTCGTGCTGACGTCCGCCGGGATCGCGAGTACCCGCGCGCCGTGCTGGTCGCGGACCTGCCCGGCGACCGCGCCGAGCCGCTCGCCGTCCCGCGCGCACAGCGCCAGGTGCACGCCCTCGGCGGCGAGCCCGTGCGCGACCGCGAGCCCGATTCCCGAGCTCGCGCCGGTGACCAGGGCGACCTTGCCGCGCAGTCCGAGATCCATGGCCGGCCTCCTCCGCTACGTCCGGGGCCTCGCCAGGATACGTCCGGGGTGGTGGCTGGAGGGCGATCCGGATCCAGGCGTATCTGTCGCATCTGACTGCTAGCGTCGGGCCTTCCACGAACACAGGAGCCGGGATGTCGTTGCGCACCTGGGCCGCCGCCGCGGTCACCGTCCTCGCCGGGATCAGCTCGCTGGCCGCCGGGGCTCCGGTCGCCGCCGCCCCCGCACCGGCTCCCGCCGAGAGCGCGCCGGTGTACAGCTACGCGAACGCGATCCGCGAGAGCGTGTGGGTGCGCACCACGCTCGACGGGGACGGCGACGGCGTGCCCGACACGGTCGCGGTCGACCTGATCCGGCCGCGCACGCCGCAGGGCGTCAAGGTGCCCGTGATCATGGACGCCTCTCCGTACTACCAGTGCTGCGGGCGCGGCAACGAGTCCGAGACCAAGAAGTACGCCGCCGACGGCACGGTCACGAAGTTCCCGCTGTTCTACGACAACTACTTCGTCCCGCGCGGCTATGCGTACGCGGCGGTCGACATGGCGGGCACGAGCCGGTCCACGGGATGCGGCGACGAGGGCGGCAAGTCCGACGTCCTGGGCGTCAAGGCTGTCGTCGACTGGCTCGGCGGCAGGGCCACGGCCACCCACCAGGACGGATCCGCCGCCACGGCCGCGAGCTGGGCCAGCGGCAAGACCGGCATGATCGGCAAGTCCTGGGACGCCACCCTCGCCAACGGCGTCGCCTCCACCGGCGTCAGCGGCCTGACCACGATCGTCCCCATCTCGGGCATCTCCAGTTGGTACGACTACCAGCGGTCCAACGGCGTCGTGTACTACCCGGGCTGGACGTCCGGCCTCGCCGCCGAGGTGAGCGGGCGACCCGCCGGAGTGTGCGACGCGGCCGAGGCGGCCCTCGACGCGGGCGCCGACGACGCCGGGGGCAGTTACAACGCCTTCTGGGCCGAGCGCGACTACCTGCGCGGCGCGGCGAACGTCAAGGCCAGCGTCCTGCTTTACCACGGCATCAACGACACCAATGTGGAGACCAAGCACTTCGCGGCCTGGTGGTCCGCCCTCGCGGCGCACAACGTGCCGCGCAAGATCTGGCTGTCGCAGGGCGGGCACGTCGATCCGTTCGACCTGCGGCGCTCGGAATGGGTGTCCACGCTGCACCACTGGTTCGACTACTGGCTGCTCGGCATCCAGAACGGGATCATGGCCGAGCCGATGGCCTCGATCGAGCGGGCGCCCGGCCAGTGGGTCAACGAGTCCACCTGGCCCGCCGCCGCGGCCGCCCCGCTCGCGCTGCCACTGGGCCGGGGCGACGGGCAGACCGGCACGATCGGATCGCCCGTGGCGGCCGGCTCGGCGATCCGCACCCTGACCGACTCCCCGGATCCGGCCCGCGAGGAGTCCGCGACCGTCGCCGCGCCAAACACGGCACAGCCGTGGCGGCAGGTGTTCCTGGGTCCGCGGCTGACCAAGCCGGTCCGCGTCTCGGGGACGCCGACGGTCACGCTGCGCTTCCAGTCCGACCACCCGTCGACGGAACTGTCGGCCCGGCTCGTCGACTACGGTCCGGCCACCCGCCTCGACTACCTGCACGGCGAGGGCATCAAGACGGGCACGTCCGAGACCTGCTGGGGATCGTCCACCCCGGCCGACGACGCCTGCTACAAGGTCACCACCGAGGCCCTGGTCACGAGCGATCTCGGCGTCCTCACCCGGGGCTGGATGGACGCCGCCCACCGCAACTCCGACGCGGCCACCGACCCGCTCCAGCCCGGACAGTGGTACACCGCGACCGTGCCGCTGCGCGCCAACGAGAGCGTGATCCCGGCCGGCCACGTCCTCGGACTCGTCGTCACCCTCAGCGACCTCACCTACAACACGCCCTCGACCACGGGCGCGACTGTCACGGTCGATCTGGCGCAGAGCCATCTGACGTTGCCGACCACCGCGGCGGCGGGCGCGTTCACCGGCACCGGCCTCCCGCCGCACCTCCCGGTCACCCCGCCGGCCCCCCACCAGAAGACCACCGGCCCCCAGCAAAGGTTCACCCACTTCCGCTAACCACCCCCTGACGAAGTGCGGTAACTGAGGCCGGTCCCGACCGGCCTCAGTTACCGCACTTCGCCGTCTGTGCCGCCTGGCTAACGTGGGTGCATGGTGGTTGCGCGGTATGACCCGCATGCGGATTGGTACGAGGGGTACGTGTCCGATCCGGGGAGTGAGCATTACCGGCGGGTGCGGGGGATGGCCGGGGAGTTGCTCGGGCGCGGATCCGGGCGGTGCCTGGACGTGTGCTGCGGCACCGGGATCCACGCCGAACAGCTCCGCGAGCTCGGCTACTCGCCCACCGGTGTCGATGTCTCGGCAGGCCAGCTCGGGTACGCCCGGTCGCGCCTGCCGGTGGCCCAGGGCGACGCGGCGCGGCTGCCGTTCGCCAGCGGATCGATGGCCGCCGTCTCGCTGATCCACGCGCACACCGATCTCGACGACTACCCGGCGACCGTGGCGGAGGCTGCGCGGGTCCTGGTGCCCGGCGGGCGGCTCGTGCTCGTCGGCTGCCATCCCTGCTTCATCGGGGCCTTCGCCGATCGCGGTGATCCCGAGAAGGTCGTGCTGACGTCCGGTTACGACTCGCCCGACTGGCGCTACGACGGCTGGAATACCACCGGCGTGCGGGCGCGCACCGGCGCTCGGCAGGTGCCGCTTGCCGCACTCGTGAACGCGGTGCTCGACGCGGGCCTGGTGCTGGGCGCGGTCCGCGAGGCCGGGCCGCCCGGCGGGTACCCCGACCTGCTCGGATTCCGCGCCAGCAAACCCCATGGCGAAGTGCGGTAACTGCGGCCGGTCCCGACCGGCTGTACTTACCGCACTTCGCGGGGGTGGGCGCGGGGGTGGGCGCGATCATGGGCGGGTGGACGTCGACGTCGTGGTGGTGGGGTCCGGGTTCGGCGGATCGGTGAGCGCGCTGCGGCTCGCCGAGAAGGGCTACCGGGTCCTGGTGCTGGAGGCCGGGCGCCGGTTCGCCGACTCCGACTTCCCGCGGACCTCCTGGGACGTGCGCCGATTCCTCTGGGCGCCGCGCCTGGGCTGGTACGGGATCCAGCGGATCTCGTTGCTGCGCGACGTTCTCGTCCTGTCCGGCGCGGGCGTCGGCGGCGGATCCCTGGTCTACGCGAACACCCTCTACGAGCCGCCGGGGGCGTTCTACACCGATCCGCAGTGGGGTCACATCACGGACTGGCAGGCCGAACTCGCGCCTTACTACCGGCAGGCTCGCCGCATGCTCGGCGCGGTCACCTATCCGCACCTGACTCCCGCCGACGAGGCGATGCGCGAGGTCGCCCGGCGGATGGGGGTGGCGGACACGTTCCGCCAGGCTCCGGTCGCCGTGCACCTCGGTCCGCCCGGCGCGGATCCGTACTTCGGCGGCGCCGGACCCGCCCGCGACGGCTGTCTCCACTGTGGAGCCTGCATGACCGGGTGCCGCCACAACGCGAAGAACACGCTGGTCAAGAACTATCTGTACCTCGCCGAGCGGACCGGGGCCGAGGTGCGGCCGATGACGACCGTGACGGCGATCCGGCGCGACGGCGAGGGCTGGGCCGTCACCAGCCAGCGCACCGGATCCTGGTTCCGCCGCGGCCGCGCCGAGATCACGGCCCGGCACGTCGTGCTCGCCGCGGGCGCGCTCGGCACCCAACGGCTGCTGCACGCGGGCAGGGCGTCCGGGGCGCTGCCCGGCCTCTCGCCGCTGCTCGGGACCCTGACCAGGACGAATTCCGAGGCGCTGCTCGGGGCGTCCACGCGCAAGGTCACCACGGACTTCACCCGTGGGGTGGCGATCACGTCCTCGTTCCACCCGGACCCGGACACGCACGTGGAGCCGGTCCGGTACGGCCAGGGCAGCAACCTCATGGGGCTGCTCCAGACGGTCCTGGTGCCCGGCGGGGGACGTGGGCCACGGTGGATCGCCTGGCTCGGCGCGCTCGCGAGGCATCCCGGCCGGGCGGCGCGATCCCTGTGGCTGCGGCGCTGGTCCGAGCGGACCGTGATCGCGCTCGTCATGCAGTCGCTCGACAACTCGCTGACCGTGTACCGCAGGCACGGACGGCTGACGAGCCGCCAGGGATCCGGCGAACCGAACCCCTCGTGGATCCCGGCCGGGCACGCGGCGGCACGCCACCTCGCGGAGGTGATCGGCGGGGATCCAGGCGGGAGCCTCGGCGAGGTCCTCGGGATGCCCGTGACCGCGCACATCCTGGGCGGGTGCGTGATCGGGACGTCTCCGGAGGCTGGCGTCGTCGATCCGTATCAGCGTGTTTTCGGTTGTCCCGGGCTGCACGTCGTGGACGGTGCCGCGGTGTCGGCCAACCTCGGGGTGAACCCGGCCCTGACGATCACCGCGCAGGCCGAGCGGGCGATGGCACTGTGGCCGAACGCGGGGGAGGCTGATCCGCGGCCGGCCCTCGGGGATCCGTATCTGCCGGTGCGCCCGGTGCCGCCGCGCAGCCCGGCGGTGCCAGCCGGATCGCCGGGGGAACTGGCGTTCTAAGGCCCGAGGGGGCGCCCTCACCGGGAAAGAAGGCGCCCCCTCGGGCAACGTCGAGCATGCGGGTGTTTCACCAGCGTCGACCAATCTGGACAACGACGGCACGCCGGGCGGGTTACGGGGACTCGCCGGCAATCTTCGGCGGCGTGGACGACGCGCGAAATCCGGCGCAGATACGTCCCCGGATCGGATCGAGCCGGACGTCGGGCACCTTCGCCCACCTGGTACGACGCTCGGCCTGATTGGCCGGTTATGACGCAGGTCACACCGGAATACGGTTCGCTCGGCCCGTTTCCCGACGCTCCCAGGGGGCACCGATGTCGGCTCTGCGCACCGCACTTGTTCTCGCCGCAACCGGCGCGGCCCTCGCCGCCGGACTCGCTCCGGCCCACGCCGACGCCAGTACCGCCGTCGCGATCTGGGAGCTCAACGAGCCCGCCGGATCCGCCGTCATGACCGACACCGGACCGAACCACCTCAACGGCGTCGTCGGATCCGAGGTCGTGACCGGCCTCAACTCCGACGGCGCCACCGGGTACGACTTCGCGTGGCTCAAGCCGAACACCCCGCCGGCCCACCCCGCCCACGGCGTCACGGTCGCCGAGAACGACCTGCTCGACCCCGGCACCCGCGACTACGCCGTCACCCTGCGGATGCGCACGACGAGCAACTTCGGCAACGTGATCCAGAAGGGCCAGGGCGGCGTCGACGGCGGCCGGTGGAAGATCGAGGCGCCGAAGGGCCAGATCATCTGCACCTTCCAGGGATCGGCGGGCTACGTCGACATCAGGTCCACCCTGACGATCAACGACGGCAAGTGGCACGTCGTGCGGTGCGCGCGCACGGCCAAGACGGTGACGGTCACCATCGACGGCGTCCTCAACGGCACCAAGAAGGGCGCCACGGGGACCATCAACAACACCTGGCCGCTGGCGATCGGCGGCAAGGTGAGCTGCGACCAGATCAAGGTGACCTGCGACTACTTCCCCGGCGAGATCGACAGGGTCCAGATCGACGCCAGCTGAGCGGCGACCTTTCAGCGCGCCGCCCGGTGCCTTGGGTGTTCAGCACCGAGTGCCCTGGGTGCGCAGCACCGGGGTGCCCTGGGTGCGCAGCACCGGGGTGCCGGGCGGCGTGGCGGGGGCAGATAATCTGGGCGGCGTGACCACTCCCGCCCCCGTCCTCGTCGTCGACTTCGGCGCGCAGTACGCCCAGCTCATCGCCCGCCGCGTCCGCGAGGCCGGGGTGTACAGCGAGATCGTCCCGCAC
>JAOPVE010000536.1 GCA_025963185.1 Actinomycetes bacterium | reverse complement strand
TGCCGCGGCGGTCAGTCGCTTCGGCATCCGCGAGGAGACCGCCGGCAGTTACCGCACTTGCGCAGAGGCCTCAGACGCCGGCGTAGGAGTGCAGGCCGGAGAAGACCAGGTTTACCGCGAAGAGGTTGAAGAGCATCGTGGCCCAGCCGACCATCGCGATCACGGCGGCTCGGCGGCCGCGCCAGCCCGCCGTCGCGCGGGCGTGCAGGTAAGCCGCGTAGATGACCCAGGAGACGAAGGCCCAGGTCTCTTTGGGATCCCAGCCCCAGTAGCGGCTCCACGCCGACTCGGCCCAGATGGCGCCAAGGATGATCGCGACGGTCCAGATCGGGAAGGCGATCGCGTGGAAGCGGAACGACAGCCGCTCCAGCGTGGCCGCGTCGGGGAGGCGCTGGGCGGCGCGACTGTCACCGCGGGCGTCCGCCCGGAGCCGGACCAGGTACAGGACCGTGAAGACGAACCCGACCAGGAACAGCCCGGACGCGGTGACGGCAGCGGGCACGTGGATCTTGATCCAGTACGAGTTCAGCGCGGGCATGAGCGGGGCCGCGTCGGTGTAGACCAGGCCTCCGGCGATCCCGAGCATCATCAGGACGATCGGCATGACGAACGCGCCCAGGTGCCGGACCGGCCGGGTGAGCGCGACGGCGATCCAGCCGATGACCGCCGCCAGGCACGCGGCGGAGATGAACTCGTACATGTTGCCGAGCGGGAACCGGTGGGTGGCGAGCGCGCGGGTGACGAGGCAGGTGGCCTGCAACCCGGCACCGAGGATCGTGGCCGCGAGCCCGACGATCCCGCCGTTGCGCGGCACGCTGGACGGCTTCTCCGCCAGTACCCGCCCGACCTTGCTCTCGACGGGCGGACCCCCGGCCCCCACGAGCACCTGCGCCTCGGCGGCTACGGCGGCGGGAGCGAGAACGCGGTGACCGAACGTGTAGTCCAGCGTGTAGCCGAACATCGCCACGACGTACGCGGCGAGCGCGGCGAGCAGCAGGTTGTCCGACAGGCTGGCCAGACCGGCGTCAACAGGCATGTCAGTCCTTCTCCGGGGTGGTTGCTGCGGCGGCGGCGCGTGCCGTCCGGCGGAACTCGTCGTGGAACGACTCGGCGTCGGTACGGGCCAGGCCACCGGCCGTGATGACGGTACGCCCGCCCTCGGCCTCGCGCTGGCCAGGGGTGAGCCGGAACCAGACGCGCCGCCGCCGGACCGTCAGCGAGGCGACGAGCCCGAGGACCATGCAGATCGCGCCACCGAGGACGGTGAGCTGCCCCGGATCGTGGCCGACCTCCATGCTGGCCCACTCGCGGATCCCGTCGAACGTCACCGTGGTGCCGTCGTCGAGCTTCCACGACTCGCCGGGCGCGAGCAGGCGGCTGCCCCCGGCCTTGAGCTTGCCGCTGCGGACCTGCGCCTGGTCGAGCGAGTACACCGAGTGCGGGATCCCGGTGTTGAGCCCTGTGTCGCCGCGGTAGGCCAGCAGCATGAGGCCGGGCCGGTTCGCGGCGGGGAACTCGGAGACGACCTTGGGTCCGGGTCCTTCCGGGACCGTCGGCATGAAGATCCCCTCGAAGGCGACCTGCACGCCCTGCGCCGTCTTGGATGACTTCGGATCCTGGTTCGCGTCGGGCAGGACGATCACGCCCTCGCTGGTCAGCGCGAGGTCGTCGGGCAGGAACGGGGTCGTGCTGGTGAACTTGGTGCCGTAGCGGTCGGTGTAGGTGACGACGGGCGCGTACCCGTGGTTGATCAGATAGACGCTGGCGCCGTCCGCCCGGAGCGGGTGGTTGACCCGCAGGTCGACCTTCCGTTCCGGACTGTCCGGCGCGGCGCCGAGGACGTGCCGGATCTTGGCCACGTAGTCGGTGGGCTGGCCGCTGTCGAGGTACTTGGCCTGGAAGTCGTCGAGCTTGACGCAGAACGGCGGCAGCCCCTGCTGGCCGACCAGGCTGCCCGGGCTGAACTGGTCGAACGCCTGGACGGTGTCGCAGAACTCGCCGCCCTCGGTGACCAGCACGTTTGCCTTCCAGCCCCACAGTCCGCCCGCCGCGACCCCGCCGAGCACGGCGATCAGCGCGAGGTGGAACAGCAGGTTGCCGGTCTCGCGCAGGTAGCCCTTCTCGGCGGCGACAGTGACCTCACCGTCCGCTCCCTCCCGGACCGTCACCCGCCAGCGCCGCCTGGCCAGCACCGAGCGGATCGCCGCGGCCAGCTCCCGCGGATCCCCCGCAGCCTCCGGCAGGGACTCGCTCAGCGGCAGCCGGTGCAGATGGCGCGGCGCCTCGGGCGGTCGGCGCAGCAGCGCGCGGACGTGCAGCCGGGTGCGCGGCAGCACGCAGCCGATCAGCGAGACGAACAGCAGCAGGTAGATCGCGGCGAACCACGGCGAGGAGAACACGTCGAACGCCGAAAGCCGGTCGAGGACTGGGGCGAGCGTCGGGTGCGCGGTGAAGTAGTCGTCGACCTTGAGCTGGTTGAGCGCGCGCTGGGGCAGGATCGTGCCCGGCACCGCCGCCACCGCCAGCAGGAACAACAGGATCAGGGCCGTGCGCATGCTGGTGAGCTGGCGCCACCAGCGCAGCAACTGGGCGCCGGGGCCACGGCCGCGGATGTTCGCCGCGGCGTCCG
>JAOPVE010000488.1 GCA_025963185.1 Actinomycetes bacterium | reverse complement strand
CGGGAGAAGGGAGTGGGGGGATCAGTTCGAGAAGACCGCGACGATCCGCAGGGCGCCGGGGCCGATCACGACGATGAACAGCGCCGGGAACAGGAAGAACACCAGCGGGAACAGGATCTTGATCGGCACCTTGTGCGCCGCTTCCTCGGCCCGCTGCCGGCGCAGGATCCGCATCTCCTTGGCCTGCTCACGCAGCACCGAGGCGATCGGGATGCCCAGCTCAGTGGCCTGGACGATCGAGGACACGAACGTCCGCAGCTCGACCACCGAGGTGCGGGCGGCCATCGAGCGCAGGGCCTCGGCGCGGCTCTTGCCGATCTGCATCTCCTGGAGCACCCGGCCGATCTCGGCCTGCAGCGGTCCCTTGCCGTTCATGGCGACCTGGGCGAGCGCCGCGTCGAAACCGAGCCCGGCCTCCACGCAGATCGTCAGGACGTCGAGGATGTCTGGCAGCGCACTGCGGATCTTCTGCTGCCGCCGCACGGCCGTGTTGTAGGCGAGCAGGATCGGCAGGTAGGCGCCGAACGCGCCACCCGCGACCGCGGCGAGCACGAACCCGCCGAGGCCGCCGAACCGGACCCCGAGCAGCCCGCCCCAGAGCCCGAGCGCGATGAGCAGCGCGCCACGGGCCTGCACGATCCGCTCGGCGGGCCACGCTGCCGGGCTGCCCGCCTGCTCGAGGCGGTTCTCCAGCCTCGCCAGTGCCCCCATCGGGGTCAGCGCGCGGCCGAGCCGGGCGAACCTGCTGGTCAGGGTGCTGATCCGCTCCGAGAGCGGGGCGTCGGCCGGGGCGGCGAGCGAGGCGTCCGCGGCGTAGTTGGCGTCCAGGGCGGCCAGCGCGGTCGCGACCCCCCGGGGCTGGCGGGCAGTGCTGAGGGCGAGCACGCCCACGGTGATCGCGGCGAACAGCGACCCGAGCGCGGCAACGAGGATCATCGACATGACTAGACCTCCACCTTGATCAGCCGGCTCATCCAGAACGCGCCCGCGGTGATCATGACGACCCCGGCGGCGAGCATGAGGGTGCCGGCAAACGTCGTGTACAGCGGGCGGACGTAGTCGGACCGGAACAGGAACATGTACGCGCCGATCGCGATCGGCAGGCCCACCAGGACGTACGCCGACAGCCGGCCCTCGGCGGACAGCGCGCGCACCTGGCGCTTCAGGCGGAACCGCTCCCGCATGGTGGTGACCGTGGTGGTGAGCACCTCGGCGAGGCTGCCGCCGACGTCCCGGTGGATCCGGATCGCCATGACCATGTACGACAGGTCCTGGCTGTCGGTGCGCTCGGCGCAGCGCTCGAGCGCGTCCTCGAGCTCGGCCCCGAGCCGCGTCTCGGCGAGCACCCGGCCGAACTCCGCGCTGACGGGCGCGGCGGACTCGCGGACCAGCGTGTCGAGCGCCTGCGGCAGCGAGAAGCCGGCCTGCAGGGATCCGACGATGAGCTGGAGCGCGTCCGGAAGCTGCTCGGCGAAGCGGTTGACCCGGCGGCGGGCCATCAGCTGCCGGTACAGCCACGGGGCTCCGAAGCCGGCCGCCGCGCCGAGCGGCATGCCCACCCACCACGGGAGCAGGATCAGGCCACCGGCGACCCCGGCGAACGTGGATCCGGCCCAGATCAGCAGCCACTCCTGGGGACGCAGGGTGATCCCGGCGCGTTCCAGGGAGATCGCGAGGCGGTCGGTGTCGGCGCGGTCGTCGATCGTCCGGTCGGCCCAGGACAGCATGCTCTGGGCGTGCGCGACGGCCTGGGCGGCGGCCCCCTCGGGCTGGGTGGCCGCGCCGGATCCGTCGAACCAGTTGAGCTGGCGCAGCCTCTTCTTCTTGCCGCCCTGGGTGAGGGCGGGCAGCAGCACGGCGAGGATCAGCAGGAACGCCCCGGCGAAGACCGCCACGAGGATCCCGGACAGTTCGAGGTTCATCGCTTGACTCCCCGCTGGGCCGGCACCGGGGCGTGCGCGGCGAAGGCCTCGACCGTGACGCCCTCAGAGGCGAGCCGCTCCAGGAAGCGGGGCCGCAGTCCGGTCGAGACGAGGGTGCCGCGGAAGCGGCCATGCTCGTCCTGGCCCGCCTTGTAGTCGAAGGTGAACAGGTCCTGGAGAGTGACGATGTCGCCCTCCATGCCGATCACCTCGGTGATGTGGGTGATCCGGCGGGTGCCGTCCTTGAGCCGGCTGATCTGCACGATCAGGTCGACCGCCGATGCCAGCTGCTCGCGGATCGCCCGCACGGGCAGGTCCATGCCGGCCATGAGCACCATGGTCTCCAGCCGGGACAGCGAGTCGCGCGGGGTGTTCGCGTGGACCGTCGTGAGCGAGCCGTCGTGGCCCGTGTTCATCGCCTGCAGCATGTCCAGGGCAGCGCCGTCGCGGACCTCGCCGACGACGATCCGGTCCGGGCGCATCCGCAGGGCGTTGCGGACCAGGTCGCGGATCGTGATCTCGCCCCGGCCCTCGGCGTTCGCCGGGCGGGATTCGAGCCGCAGCACGTGCTGCTGGTGGAGCTGGAGCTCGGCCGCGTCCTCGATCGTGACGATGCGCTCGTCGTCGGGCAGGAACGAGGACAGCACGTTCAGCGTCGTCGTCTTGCCCGAGCCGGTGCCGCCGGAGATCAGGATGTCCAGCCGGCCCCGGACGCACGCGTCGAGCAGATCCGCGACCGGCTTGGTCATGGTCCCGAAGCTGATCAGATCGTCGATCGTGTACGGATCCGCGGCGAACTTGCGGATCGTCAGCATCGACCCGTCCAGCGCGATCGGCGGGACCACGGCGTTGACCCGGCTGCCGTCGGGCAGGCGCGCGTCGACCATGGGGCTGGCCTCGTCGACCCGCCGCCCGATCCGGGAGACGATCCGGTCGATGACCCGGCGCAGGTGGTGCTCCGAGGCGAACGAGGCCTCGACCGGCTGGATCCGCCCGGCGCGCTCGACGAAGATGTTGTCGGCGCCGTTCACCATGATCTCGGTGACCTCGGGGTCGCGCAGCAGCGGCTCGATCGGGCCGTGGCCGAGCACCTCGTCGGCGATCTCGTTGGCGATCCGCACCCGGTCCGCGGCCGTGAGCGGGATCTCCTCGCGGTCGAGCACGTCCGCGATCGTGGTCTTGACCTTGTACTCCAGCTCCTTCTCCTCGCCCAGGCTCTCGTAGAGCTGCGGGCCGAGGATGTCGACGAGCGCCTGCTGGACCCGCCCGCGCGCCTGCGCGAGGTGGTCGGTGTGGCGCCCGGCGATGGCCCGGACGTTGTCCGTGGCCGACGCGGTGTGGATCTGCGCGAGGCGGTCGGCGAGGCTCATGAGACCACCGCCTGCGGGCGCCGGGCGATCCGGAACCGGGACCTGACCTCGGCGACCGGCTCGGGCACGCCACCGAGGTGGTTGAGCGCCAGCTCGCGGATCGCCCTGCTGGCCGGGTGGCCGGGGTTGGCGGCCAGGATCGGCACGCCCTGGTTCACCGACACCGGGATGTCCCGGCTCGACGGGATGTGCGCGCTGATCGGGACCCGCAGCGAGGCCTCGATGTCGGCCGGGGTCAGGCCCACCTTGGCGTCCGCCCGGTTCAGGACCACGAACCGGCGGTCCTTGGGGTAGCTGAGCAGGTCGAACATGTCCAGGGTCACCCGCAGGTTCTTCAGCGCGGGGATGTCCGGGGTCGCCACCAGCACGTACCGGTGTGAGGCGTCGAGCGCGGCCAGCACCTGGTCGTTGACGTACGGCGGGGTGTCGATGACGACGTAGTCGAACATGGTCCGGGCCACCTTGATCACGTGCGCCACGAGGGCGCGGCTGACGTGCTCGCCGTCCGTCGGTCCGGGGGGCGCGAGCAGGGTCTCGATCCCCGGCGCGTACGGGGTGAGCAGCGCGCGCATGCCGGTGACGTCGAGGCGCTCGGCCATGACGACCGCGTCGGCCATGCTCTTCTCGGGGACCTGCTGAAGCGTGATCGCCACATCCCCGAAGGCCAGGTCCAGGTCGATCAGGCACACCCGGCGGGTCCCCCCGGCCGCCAGTGCGACCGCGAGATTCGTCGACACCATCGTCTTGCCGGTCCCGCCCTTCGCCGCGAACACCGTGATGACCTGGGCGCCCTCGGCCTCCTCCGCCGCGCTCGCCGCCGCGGCCAGCGCGACCGAGGTGCCCGCGAGCTGCGCGGACAGGGCGAGCGACCGGGCCGCCGCGTCCTGCACCGCACCCGGGTCCTCGGCGAGGACGACCTCGCGGATCCCGGCCCGCATGGCGGTGGTGAGCGTCTCGGCGTCGACCTTGTGCCGCAGCAGGATCGTGCCGGTCGCCGGGTTCGTCAGCCGCAGGTTCGCGGCCAGGTCACAGGACTCGGTGAGGTTGGTGCCGGGCCCGCACACCACGAGCAGCTCACCCGGGTTGCGGGTCAGGTGCTCGGCGAGCTCGTCCGGCGTGGAGACGGCGGTCGCGCCGTCGCCGAGCAGGGGCAGCAGCGGCCGGGTGTCCCGGCGCAGCGGCTCGAACAGGATCGTCATCGTAGGTCTCCCGGCCGTTGGCAGATCACTGGAACAGCGAGTTGTTGTCGACGCCGGATCCCGGCTTGACCTGCGAGTCGTCGCCCAGCAGGCCGAGGTAGATCGCCCCGGTCTGGGTGGCGTGCACGAGCTTCTCGGCCTGCCGCTGGGTGACCGCGACCGTGATCGTGACTTCGTCGTTCTTGGCGGTGCCGCTGGCACTGGAGCCGGCCGCGTCGCTGGAGCCCGCGCCGCCCGCCGTGGTCGTCTGGCCGGATCCGTGCTGGCCGACCGCGATGACATCGATCCCCGAGAGGACGATCCGGGTGGCCTGGCTCTTGCCCTCGCCGCGGCTCAGGCCGTCGCCGTTGGGGTTGTGGCTGCCCGCCGCCGCACTGAAGGTGTCGAAGATCGCCACCTTCGATCCGGGAACGATGTAGCCGGCCACGTCCGAGGGCGCCTTGGCCGAGACACTCAGGGCCATCGTCCCGGCCGGGAGGGCGAGTCCGCCGGTCACCGCCGAGGATCCGGCGAAGTGGCCGCGCAGGAGCAGCTGGCGGGGGGCGACGTCCGCGGTGACGACCTGGTTGTCCAGGCCGGCGTCCAGGGAAGTCAGCGCGTCGGCGGGGACCGCGCTGGCCGGCATGGTGACGGACTTGGTCATGCCCTTGTTGCGGATGTCCTTGCCGGAGGTGCCAGCCGGGATCCGCTGGTCGACGACCAGCACGCTGATCGCCTGCTTGCCCGCGACAGCACGGCTCTCGGCGGTTCGGACGTAAACCAGGACTCCGACCGTGCCGACCGCTGCGAGAACCAGGGCGACCACGACGGCGAGAATTCGTCGATTCATGAGCGTTGCCTTCTGGGAAGGGGAGGTGATCGGTCAGGAGAACCGCGTCCCCGCCCCCAGATACACACCCCGCGACCTTTTCCCCAGCCCCCTCGCGAAGCGCGGTAACTCCAGCCGGCCAGGACCGGCCCCAGGTACCGCACTCCGGCCTGAGTCACCGTGCGCAGGAAGCCCGCGAGTCCAGTGGACTCGCGGGCTTCCTGGGATAACGGGCTGATCAGTTTCCGGTGCCCGGGCCGTAGCCGGGGAGGAAGTAGCCGTAGAGGCAGGACTGGCCCTGCATGCAGTCGCAGTCGCCCTCGCTGCGGGAGGTCGGAATGCCCGGAACTCCCGCATATCCGGTGACGACGAACCCGGCCATACCGGCCACGTTGTACCACTTGCGGGCCACCGGGCTGCCGACGTACTGCCACTCGGTGAACACCGGGATCAGGATCGGCGTCTTGGTGTCCAGCGAGTGCTTGAGGACCGCCTCGCAGTCCGCCGCGATCTGGCTCTGCGGGGTGTTGTAGTTCGGGTCGTTGTACTCGGAGTCGTAGATCTTGCTGCCCGCGGCCGTACCGGGGGGCGTGACGCAGCCGTCGGGGCCCTTGACGAACCCGAAGCCCGAGGTTTCGGTGCCGCAGTCGGAGCTGACCGTGTGCCGGTAATGGACGTGGACGATGGTCCCGCTGGATCCGCTGCTGATGCTCTTCTGGTATTCGCAGTTGGAGATCGTGATGCCCGAGGGGCTGCCGGTGGGCACGGTGACCCACTTCGACCTGGCGCAGGCGGCGACGTCCACGCCCTGGTAGTCGGTGTTGCCCGCGAGGCCGCGCGCGAAGCTGGGCAGCAGGAGGTCGCCGCCCTTCTGCCGGGTGCCCGTGTGCACCTCGACGTACGGGGATCCGGCGGGGATCGGCTCGATGCAGTCGGTGAGGTTGCCGCGGACCGGCGCGCAGGATCCCTGGGTGCCGTCGTTGACGCACGCGACCAGGACCGCGGACTGGCCGTCCTTGGCGTTGGCGTTCGCGTACTGGGCGGCGATCGAGTTGGCGTCCGCGCGGCAGGTGTCGATGCCCTTGGCTGCGCATTCGCGGGCGATCGCCGCGGCGGCCGAGTCCGCGCCACTCTGGAGTTCCTGGCGCTCGACGTAGATCTGGCCGACGTCGACGGTGAGCGCGGTCATGCCGAGCAGCACACCCCCGCCGAGCAGGATCGCGAAGATGGTGGCGACGGCACCCCGGTCGTCGTCGTGGGCCCGCAGCCACCAGGCGCGGCGGCGGATCACGGCATGCACGGCATGACTCCCTTGGCGGTGAGCTGGTGAGTCCCGTTCATCCCGCTACCGAACAAGGCGGCGAGGGCCGCGACGGGGGTGACGAACTCGAAGTCGTACGTCGTGGTGACCGTGGCGCTGTCGGTGGCGGCGGCGCCGGCCGCGCAGGCGGGACCGGCCGTGACCTGCACGCCCTTGAGTCCCTGGGAGGCTTCGAGCACGCGAGGTCCGGGGGCGAGCCCGGAGGCCTGCGCCCTGGCTCCCTCGCGGGCGGCCTGGGTGAGGGTGATCTGGGCGTTGAGCATGCGCCCGAAGTCGATCATCCCGAAGATCAGCAGCAGCAGGACCGGCATGATGAGCGCCATCTCGACGGCGGCGGCACCTCGGTCGTCCCGGGTTAAGAGCGTCCGCCGGCGGGACGGGCGCTCATCGCGGCGGGCGCTCACGAGAAGCTCACGGTCGAGAACAGGGCGTGCACCCCGGCGGCGGCCACGGCGAGGGCCGCGATCGTGGCGGCGATGGCGAGTACGGCCACGAGCATGCCCTCGGGCACGCGCCGTTCGGCGTTCTTGCGGATCATCGAGGCTCCTGGTGAGGCCGGTCCGGATCGTGCTGCGGTGCCGCTGCCCGCCGCCCTGGAGAACTGGGCGGGCGGCGGGCCGGGCGGTGTCCCGGCGCGGCAGCCGGGGTGACCGCGTTACTTGCTGATCGCGTCGAGGACGGTCTGGAACTTGGCGGTGATCGTGGTGCCGAGGAGGGCGACGACGGTGACGATGACGGCGGCGATGAGGGCGACCATCAGGCCGTACTCGACGGCGGTGGCGCCGCGCTCGCGCTCGGAGCGCATGACGGCGAACTTGGCGGCGATCTTGGCGGTGAGGTAGTACATCGGAATCTCCCTTGGCGGTGGAGGAGTCGGCCTAGGCGGCCGGTCTTCCCCAAGGTTGCGGTCTGTGACCTGCGATTTCGATCGGGCAGGCGGCCGCTGTTGACTCGCCGGCACTGCCGGCATGTCCCCCGGCCGGCCGACAAGGCGGCGAGGTTCCGCGCCATACCCCACGCCGTGAGCGGCGATTCACGCTAGCCTTGTTTACCGTTGGTACCCGAGCCATCACTAAGGGTGATGCCGGATAAAGGAGTGCCCCATGCCCTCGCGGCGCCGCACGACCGTGTTACCCCTCCCCGCCCAGGGAGGACCGCGATGACCAAGCCCCGCTCGCCCGCCGAGGTCGGCCGTCCCGACGCGGCGGTGATCTCGAAGGTACAGCGAACCTGCGGCGCCGTCTCCGATCATCCGGTGCTGATCGCCGAGGCGTTCTACCGTCACCTGTTCGAGCTGGCCCCCGGTGTGCGGGGCATGTTCGCGGAGGACATGTCTCTCCAGCACGAGCGCATGTGCCGGATCCTGCTCGAAGCCGTCTCCCAGGCCGAGCACAACCCGGGCGCCGTCGAGCTCACGCTCCAGCGCATGGGTGCCCAGCACATGCGGCACTTCGACGTCGTCCCCGAGCACTACCCCTACGTCGGGCGGGCGCTCGTGCGGGCGGTCCGCGAGCTGTCGCCGGAGTGGTCCACCGACGTCGGATCGGCCTGGATCCAGGTCTACGAGTGGCTCGCCGCCCACATGGTGCTCGGCGCCGAGCGCGGGACCGGACTGTACGTCGCCAACCCCCTCGCGGTGAGCTCACGGGAGCCGCGGTGGAGCGAGCCACCACCCCCACCAGCGATCCGGACCGGAGGCGACCACCGGCCGAACGTCACCAGCGAGGCCGGGCGGAGATCGCAGCTCGCCGGGCGGCTGGCCAGGCTGGGATTGCGCCGTCACAAGAGCGCCCGCCCGCGCGCCGCCAACGACTAGGGCGGTCGCAGCGGCAGGTGGATCCGGACCGTCGTGCCCTCTCCCTCGGTGCTCTCGACGGCCAGCGTCCCGCCGTGCATGTCGATGATCGCCCTGCTCACGACGAGCCCGAGACCGGTGCCGGGCACGCCGCGACGGCCGGCGTTCGAGCCACGGACGAACGGCGAGAACAGCTTGTCGATCTCGACCTCGGGGATCCCGATGCCGTGGTCGGCGACCTCGATCGCCCACCCGCCCCCGCCCAGGGCCGGGTGAGCACGCACCCGGACGGTCCCGCCCGTGACGCTGAACTTCAGCGCGTTGCCCAGCACGTTGCTGAGCACCTGGTGCAGCCGCACCTCGTCGTACTCGGCGAACGGTCCCTCGGTGACCTCGCAGTCGATCTTCACGTCGGCGGCGTCCGCGGCGAGGGCGTGGTCGGCCGCGGCCGTGCGGACCAGCTCGGCGGGGGATCCGATGGAGAGCTGGAGCGGGAGACCGCCGGACTCGATCCGGGTGAGCAGCAGCAGGTCGTCGATCAGCCGCAGCAGCCGGACCGCGTTGCGATCGATCACCTCGACGAATTCGAGCTGCCGTGGCGAGAGCGGTCCCTGTTCGGGATCCGCGAGCAGGTGGCTGAAGCTGACGACGGCCGTCAGCGGGCTGCGCATCTCGTGCGAGACGATCGCGACGAACTCGTTCTTCATCTCGGCCAGCTCGGCCAGTTCGGCGTTCTGGGCTTCGAGGTCGCGCTGGGCGATCCGCAGGGCGCGCTCGGTCTCCCGCTGGACCGTCACGTCCCGCCCGTAGAAGACGACGACCCCGGCCCGCGGATCCCCGAGCAGTCCGGCGGCGACCGTTTCCAGCGTGATCCAGCGCCCCGACGCGGACCGGACCCGCAGATCCGCCGGATCGGTCACTCTCTCGCGCGCCGAGGCCTGGTCGTAGAGGCGCTGGGCTGCGGCCTGGTCCTCGGGGTGCACGAGCCGGACCAGCGCCCGGTCGTCCGTGGCCCCGCCGAGCAACTCCGGGACGGTCTGGGACAGCGGGAACCAGGTGCCGTCCGGCCGGACCCCGACGATCAGCGACCGGGCCCGTTCGAGGACCGCACGCAGGAGGTCCGCCGGCAGCGTGGCCGTGACGGGTTCCGGTGCCTGGCGCGCCACTCCGCCTCCCCGAGTCAGCTCGGGTAAGACGATACGTGCCGATATGTCCGAACCACCCCGCGAACCGCCGCCGAACCACCCCGCGAACCGCCGCCGGCCCGCGCCTCGCGAAGTGCGGTAACCGCGGCCGGTCGGGACCGGCGGGAGTTACCGCAGTTCGCGGGGGTCGACCGGGGTCACGGCAGGGTGAGGATCTCGTGGCCGTCCTCGGTGACGAGGACCGTGTGCTCGAACTGGGCCGTCCAGCGGCGGTCCTTGGTGACGACCGTCCAGCCGTCGTCCCACATGTCCCACTCGTGAGTACCCAGCGTGATCATCGGCTCGATCGTGAACGTCATGCCCGGCTCGATCATCACGTCCAGTGACGGCTGGTCGTAGTGGGGCACGTAGAGGCCGCTGTGGAAGGTCTCGCCGATGCCGTGGCCGGTGAAGTCCCGCACGACGCCGTAGCCGAACCGCTTGGCGTAGGACTCGATGACCCGCCCGACCACGTTGAGCTGCCGTCCGGGCCGGACCGCGTTGATCCCCCGCCGGGTGGCCTCCTCGGTGCGCTCGACGAGCAGCCGCGCCTCCTCCTGCACGTCCCCGGCGAGGAAGGTGGCGTTGGTGTCGCCATGGACGCCGCCGATGAACGCGGTGATGTCGATGTTGACGATGTCCCCGTCCTCGACGCGGGTCGAGTCGGGGATGCCGTGGCAGATCACCTCGTTGAGCGACGTGCACAGCGACTTCGGGAAGGCCTTGTAGCCCAGCGTGGAGGGGTAGGCGCCGTGGTCGCAGAGGTACTCGTGGCCGACCCGGTCGAGCTCGTCGGTGGTCACGCCCGGCTCGACGCGCTTGCCGACCTCGGCGAGCGCCCTGGCCGCGAGCCGTCCGGCCACCCGCATGCGCTCGATGACGTCGGGGGTCTTGACCTCGGATCCGCGGAACGGCTCGGGCCGCTTCCGGCCGACGTACTCGGGGCGCGGGATCGACGCGGGCACCTCCCGCCACGGCGAGAGCGTTCCGGGGACTACTGCGGTGCGAACGGGCATGGATCCAGCCTAGGCGAGCGCCGGGCGGTGTGTCAGAAGAGCACGGTCGCGAAGGTGCCGACCTGGCCGAACCCGCACCGCGCGTAGACCCGGCGGGCGGCGGCGTTGTAGTCGTTGACGTAGAGGCTGACGACCGGGGCGACGTGCGTGAGCGCGTCCTGCACCACGGCGGCCACCCCGCCGGTCGCGAGCCCGCGGTCGCGCCAGCCGGGCCGCACCCAGACGCCCTGGATCTGGCACGCGTGCCTGCTCACGGCCCCGATCTCGGCCTTGAACACGACCTCGCCGTTCTCGACCCGGACGTACGAGCGGCCTGTGCGGATCAGCTCGGCGACGCGGGCCCGGTAGGTCGCCCCGCCGTCCCAGCCGAGCGGCGAGACCCCGACCTCCTCGGTGTACATCGCCACACAGGCGGGCATGAGGGCGTCGAAGTCGCTCATCCTCGCCCGCCGGACCTGCGGATCGGCAGCCAGCGGGGCGGGCGCGGACGTCGAGAGCAGTGGCTGGCTGGCCCGGACGTCCCTGGCGTTCCCCCAGTCGGTGCGCAGGTCGCCCCACAGCGCGAGGACCGAGTCGGCGGGACCGACGATCGACGAGCAGATGCGCCCCTGCTCGCGGGCCATCCCGCTGAACGCGCGCAGGGCGGCCTCGGTGGCGCCGATGGGCACGAGGTTCGCCCCGGAGTAGCAGATGGACTCGACCCGGCCGGACGGCGCGTAGCCCCACAGGTAGGCGCCGAGCCGCCAGCGGGACACCCCGTGGGCGGCGACGCGGGCCGCGACGAACGCGCTGGCCACCGGATCGGCGTCGAGCACGGCATCGACCTCAGGACGGTCGCAGTCCCGCAACACACGGACTTCCCGTGTGGTCAGCACGGCGCTTCCCGGCCCATACGCCCAGGGTGCCAGACGAAACCCGATCCCGGACCGTTCCGCGCCCCGCGAACTGCGAATTTTTCGCGGGTAGTGCCAGGCCAGAAGGCACGAGCGCCCCCCGCGGGACGTAAGAGCGCGGGCGGTAAGCCCGTCACCGCACCTCGACGACCGGTGCGAGGCCGCGCAGTTCCTCCGGCAGGTCCGCGCCCATCTCCTCGGCCAGCCGCAGGGCCTCCATGATCAGCGTCTCGACGATCTGCGACTCGGGGACGGTCTTGATGACCTCGCCCCGGACGAAGATCTGCCCCTTGCCGTTGCCGCTCGCCACGCCGAGGTCGGCCTCGCGCGCCTCGCCGGGACCGTTCACCACACAGCCCATGACCGCGACCCGCAGCGGGACCGGCAGTCCCTCCAGCCCGGCGCTGACCTGCTCCGCCAGGGTGTACACGTCGACCTGGGCACGTCCGCACGACGGGCAGGACACGATCTCCAGCCCGCGCTCGCGCAGCCCGAGCGATTCGAGGATCTGGTTGCCGACCTTGACCTCCTCGACCGGCGGCGCCGAGAGCGAGACCCGGATCGTGTCGCCGATCCCCTCGGCGAGCAGCGCCCCGAACGCCACGGCCGACTTGATCGTGCCCTGGAACGTCGGGCCGGCCTCGGTGACGCCCAGGTGCAGCGGGTGGTCGCAGGCGGCCGCCAGCTGCCGGTAGGCGTTGATCATGATCACCGGGTCGTTGTGCTTGACCGAGATCTTGATGTCCTCGAAGCCGTGCTCGGCGAACAGCTCGCACTCCCACAGGGCCGACTCGACGAGGGCCTCCGGTGTGGCCTTGCCGTGCTTCTCGAGGAGCCGCTTGTCGAGG
>JAOPVE010000480.1 GCA_025963185.1 Actinomycetes bacterium | reverse complement strand
GCCCGGCGCCGCGGTTCGAGCAGC
The DNA here is from genome assembly GCA_025963185.1 of Actinomycetes bacterium. Classification (GTDB taxonomy): domain Bacteria; phylum Actinomycetota; class Actinomycetes; order Mycobacteriales; family Cryptosporangiaceae; genus RYN-140. Next base: position 4,832 of record JAOPVE010000480.1, on the reverse strand, counting down.
CCCGGGCCTACGACTCGCCCGAGCACTCCGCGCCGGCGGCTCCCGAATGGCCGCCGTCCGAGAGCAACGGCCACCACCAGGCCGCCTTCGCCCCGCCCCTGGCCGCGCAGGACCCCGCCGCACACGGATCTGCGCCGCGGTTCGCCGGGCCGCTCGACGCCACGGATCCCGGCCCCGCACAGCGCTACGCCGGCCCGCTCGACGTCACGGACCCGGGCCCGTCGCCCCGGATCCCCGGCGCCCCCGAGCCGGCTCCGCAGTACGCCCACCAGCCCGCACAGCCCCCGGCGGAACCCCAGTACGAGCTTCAGCCGGATCCGCCTGCCGCACCACCGGCAGCGCAAGCGCCTCAAGCCGCGCAGCACCAGCCGGGCGAGCGGTCGACCAACGCGCTCGCCGAGGCCGCGGCCGAACTGCTGCCCTGGGCGCGCGCCCGGCTGCGGCAGCTCGTCGAACTCGAATCCCCCGCCGGGGACGCGGCCGCCCTGGACGAACTGGGCGCCGCGATCCTGGCCGGGCACGCCGAGACCGGCGCGCAGACGATGCCGCTGGCCGGACCGCAGGGCGACCACCTGCTGTCCTGCTGGGACGGCGCGGATCCCGCCCTGCCCCCGCTGGTGCTCATCGGCCACCACGACACCGGCTGGCCCGCCGGCACCCTCGCGCTCCTGCCGTGCACGGACGACGGCACGGCGATCACCGGACCGGGCGCCTGGGCGGGCAAGAGCGGGATCGTCGTCGCCGAGATGGCGCTGCGGATCCTCAACCTGACCGGCCGTGCCCCTGCCCAGCCTGTCCGGCTGCTGATCAGCGCGGACGCCACCCAGGGCAGCCCGACGGCGAGGCCGTACGTCCTCGCCGAGGCCAACCGGGCCGGTGCCGTGCTGGGCCTCGGCGCCCCGCACCCCGACGGACGGCTCGTCACGGGACGGCACGGCAGCGTGCGGGTGCTCGTGAAGGTCCGCGCCGAGGACGACGGGGTCTCGGCGATCGAGGAGCTGACGGGGCAGCTGTCGGCGGTCCGCTCGGTGGTCCCGCCGGGGGTCTCGCTCAACGTGGGCCGGATCGGCGGCGGTACCGACGCGCACGAGATCGCCGCGCTGGCGGGAGCGGACATCGGGGTGACGTTCGCGGATCCGCAGTCCGAGCAGGGCGCGATGTCGGCGTTCGCCGCGCTGCGGGCCTTCCGGCCGGGCGCGGTCGTCACGGCCGAGGCACTGCCCGCGGTTCCGGCCTGGCCCGTCGAGTCCGGCGAGCGCCTGCTGTCCTGGGCGGGCACGGTCGGCGAGCGGTACGGGCTACCCGTCAGCGGATCGCCCGCGCCGGTCTCCGGGGACGTCAACTTCGCGGGCGCGCAGGGCGTGCCGGTCCTCGACGGGTTCGGCGCGGTCGGCGAGCGGCGCCGCACGGCCACCACGACCGACGACCGCGTCCGGGTGGACTCCCTGGTACCCCGGGCCGTCCTGCTCGCGGCCCTGCTCGCCCGCCCCCTCCCCCTCGCGGACCTGCGCTAGCCCCGGCGGGCACCCCACCCGGGCCACCCGCCCGGGCACCCGTCCCGCGAAGTGTGTGCCGCTCTGCCGCCTCTGAGCGGCAGAACGGCACACACTTCGGCGTTCGCCGGCGGTGGGCGGGCGGCGGCCGGCGTTTGGGGGCTCGCGGGGGTTCGACGGCGAGATGCTCAACTCTCGCTCAACTCCTCTGCCGCTCGGTGGGTCCGGCGCCGTACGGTGTGCGACGCCGGTGAAGCGTTCGGTGACCGCTCGCCGGCAGCACAGCGCGGCCGTGAGGGGGAGGCCGGTCCGGGCCCCTGCCACGGGGAGGGCCCCGGTCCGGCCTGCCGGCCAATCGAGCACGGTCCGGCCTGCCAGCCCAGCCCGGCCTGCCGGGAGGTGCGGCGCCGTGGCGGCCGGGATGGCGAGGGCTGGGATGATGGTGGCCCCGCCCCCGCGAGAGGATCCGCCATGCGAGTGACCGTCCGGTGCGCGGCGGCCGTGGCGCTGCTCGCCGTGGTCAGCGCGGGCTGCACGAGCGGCGGATCCCCGCCGGGTGGCGGGCGGGCGGCCTCGGGTCACCTGACGATCGCCAGCGGCGGCACCACCGGGGTCTACCACGCGTACGCCGACGAGCTGCGGCGGGTGATCGCCGAGGACGTGCCCGGGCTGAGCGCGGACGTGCGGACCACCGCCGGATCCGGCGAGAACATCTCGCTCATCACCACGGGCCAGGCACAGCTGGGGTTCTCGACGGCCGACAGCGTGTACTCGGCGGGCAACCCGTCCTCACTGCGCGCGGTCGCCCGGGTCTACGACGAGTACATCCACGTGGTGGTGCGGGCGTCGTCGAAGGTGAAAACCGTCAAGGATCTGAAGGGCCTGCGGGTCTCCACCGGCCAGCCCGGATCGTCCACAGAGCTCGTCGCGGACCGGCTGCTCGGCGCCGTCGGACTCACCTCGGCCGACCTGGTCCGCAGCCGGCTGGGGATCGGCGAGTCGGCGGACGCGCTCCAGGCTCGGCGGATCGACGCGTTCTTCTGGTCCGCCGGGCTGCCGACGCCGAGGGTGCAGAGTCTGGCGGCCGCCGTGCCGATCCGGCTGCTGCCCGTGGCGAGCGAGGTTCCGACGCTCCGGGCCCAGTACGGCACCTACTACCGGCGGGCCACGATCCCCCCGGCGACCTACGAGGGGGTCGGCGAGACCGCGACGATCGCGGTGCCGAACTACCTGCTCGTCGCGAAGAGCCTCAGCGCGGACACGGTCTACCGGCTGACGCAGGTGCTGTTCGCGCGGCGGGAGCAGATCGCCAGCCGGGTGCCCAGCGGCCAGCTTCTCGATCCGCGCACGGCGATCTCGACCATGCCCGTGCCGCTGCACCCCGGCGCCGAGCGGTACTACCGCGACACCAAGCCCTGACCGGCGGGCGCGGCGGGCAACACGAGGGTCACGCACAGCCCGCTCGGCTCGGCGGCGGTGACCTCCAGCTCGCCGCCGAACGTGGCGAGCAGCGCGGCGACGATGGCGAGCCCCAGCCCGGATCCCGGGATGTTGGCGTGCCCGGGGCTGCGCCAGAACCGGCCGGTGACCTTGGCCAGCTCGTCGGCGGGCAGCCCGTCGCCGTTGTCGGAGACGGAGATCCGCACGGCACCGTCCGATGCGGACAGCGCGGCGACGATGTGCCCGCCGGGCTTGGCGTACTTGATCGCGTTGTCGAGCACCTCGTCCAGCACCCGCCCGATCGACTCGGCGTCCACCACCGCCGGGGCCGCGGCCTGCCCCTCCCGCACCAGCAGCAGGTCACGGGCGTCGGCCGCCGGGCGCCACGCGCCGAGCCGGTCGTCCAGCAGCGGGCCCACATCCTGCGCCCCCACCGCGCCGAGGTGCCGCTCGGCCCGGGCAAGAGCGAGAAGCTCCTCGAGGATCTGCTGCAGCCGCTCGCCCTCGTGCCGCACCTCGGCGTACTGCTCGCGGGCCGGGGCGGGCAGTTCGTCGCCGAGGTTGCCCAGGCGCAGCAGCAGGGCGGTCAGCGGGTTGCGCATCTGGTGGGAGGCCTCGGCGACGAACGCGCGCTGCTGCTCCAGCGACGAGCTGACGGTCCGCGCCATCTCGTTGAACGAGCGGGCGAGCCGCCGCAGCTCGGGCGGCCCGGCGGACTCGGGGACGCGGGTGTCCAGGGATCCCTCGGCGAGCGCGTGCGCGGCCGAGTCGAGGCTCTGCACGGGCCGCAGGATCCACCGGGACAGCACGGCGGCGACCGCGGCGAACACGACGAGGGCGAGCAGGCCGCCCCCGGCGAGCAGCGACCAGGCCTGCCACACCTGCCCGCGCAGCCCCGAGGTCGGCGAGAGCGTGACGACGATCCCGGCAACCTCTCCCCCGTTGCCGAACGGCTCGGCCACGACCAGCGGATCGGGATCCCACGGCATGTGGATCAGCGGCTCCTCGGCGCGGCGCCCGGACGCCGCGCCCACGATCGGGCCGGCGACCTGCGGCGATTTCAGGTCCAGCCCGTCCCGGGAGGCGACGACGATCGTGTGCTCCTTGTTGAGCACCGCGACCGGGATCCCGTAGACGGCGTCGTAGCGGACCAGTTCCTGGCGCAGCGCTGGCAGGTCCTCGGCGGCGAGTCCGTCGGCGGCGAGCGCGGCGAACCGGTCGGTGTCGTTGAGCCGGTCGATGAACACGGTCTGCTGGGCGGCGACGGCGTAGCTGAACCCGAGCGGAATCTGGAGCGCGCCGATCACGCACGCCAGCAGGGTGAGCAGCAGCAGGAACAGCCGGGCGCGCACGGATCAGCTCGCGGGAAACCGGTAGCCGACACCGCGGACCGTCTCGATGGCCTCCGGCACCCCGAGCTTGGCCCGCACCGAGGCCACGTGGACCTCCAGCGTGCGCTGGTGGCCGGTCCAGGCCGAGTCCCACACCTCCGAGATGATGTGCGCGCGGCTGAACACCACGCCGGGCTGGCGGGCGAGCATCGCCAGCAGGTTGAACTCCTTGCGGGTCAGCGTGACCGGCGTGCCCTGGACCGTCACCTCGCGCCGTTCCCGGTCGATCGCGATGCCCAGCGCGGACGGGCCTGGCGCGCCGGGCTCGCGGGCACCCGCCACCCTGGCCGGGCCGCTGCGGCGCACCACGGCGTGGATCCGCGCGAGCAGTTCGCGCAGGTCGAAGGGCTTGGTGACGTAGTCGTCGGCGCCCACGTGCAGGCCGTGGACCCGGGTCCGCATGTCGGTGCGAGCGGTGACCATGATCACCGGCACGTCGGCGACCTCGCGGATCCGGCGGCACACGCCCAGCCCGTCGCCGTCGGGCAGCCCGAGGTCGAGCAGGATC